>JBILKZ010000092.1:0-15466 GCA_044376405.1 Pirellulales bacterium | reverse complement strand
CCACTAGCAATAGGCTTGGGCCAGTTTCAAGAACTGGCGTGATTCCCGATGAACCCGCGCTCACCCAAGTGGTGGCCGCGGGTTCTGGCGTTTCGGGCGGCTTCGTGCTGCCGGATGCGGACGCCTGCGGAGTCGCATTTCGCGTCGCAATGGATGCGCATTTCGCGTCGCACTCAAGAGCACAAGGCGACTCAGACGGGATGTGCTACGATTCGCCGAGAAAATAGCCCGTCCGAGTTTTTCTCTATTTGAGTCTCAGTTCCTACGAGGAGCTTCCGTGCACATCGCAATCATCGTTGGTAGTCACCGCAAAGACAGCCAGTCCAGTAGGGTTGGGGCGTACATCGCGAAGGATCTGGACCGCATCGACTCTTCAGTGACCGTCGACACGATTGATCTGGCTGGGAATCCAATGCCGCTCTGGGATGAAAGCGTCTGGCAGGGAGACAGCCAACTCACCGCTCTCTGGAAGCACTACCGGGACAGAATGCGAAAGGCCGACGGTTTTGTGCTCATCTCGCCGGAATGGGCTGGGATGGTGCCGCCGGGCCTCAAGAACCTGCTCCTGTTCGCGGGCCCCAAGGAAGTCGGCCATAAGCCAGCTCTGATCGTGGCTGTTTCGGCTTCAAGGGGCGGCAGCTATCCGGTGAACGAGCTCCGGACCAGCGGCTACAAAAACAATCGGCTGGTCTACATCCCGGAGCACGTACTTATTCAGGACGTGGCCGATGTGTTGGCCGGCGAGACACCCACGAGCGAACGGGATGCTTGGCTCCGTCGGCGAATCGAATTTGCGGACCGGATCCTGCTCGAATACGCCAAAGCACTCGCCCCGATTCGTTCAAGCGGCCTGACGGAGCACGCTGACTTCCCTTACGGGATGTGAAAGCACTCAGTGGGGCGGCATTTCACCAGAGTCTTGTGCTACCGCCCGATATCGTGATCGTTCGCAAGGGCGTCCATAAGCACATCGATAGCTACAAGCCGGTGTTCGCCGCGGCTAAAGCCAGGAACTCACCGATGAACGACAAGACCCTCGGGCCTGACTTTGAATCGCTTGAGCGGCAGTACGGGATTCCGCCCGACAAATATTGCGGGCTGACGCCGGAAGATATGAGCCGAGCGATCGTGGCGTATCACTCGGGGCCCCATAGGCCTGATCAGCCTGTCGGATACAACCCTGTTGGTTCGTTGGAAACCCGCCTGAGCTGGCTCCGTAATGAATTCGGTCCCGAGGCCGACGTCGAGAAAATCCGGCTTCAGGAGCAGTTTTTCTCCGGCCGCGTCAGGAGGGCCCTGAATACCAACTGGATGCTTCCCAATCAGGAGTTCGACCGGGCAGTGGAAGAAGGCCTTCGGGAGCATTTTCCTGAACTCACCGAGGAAGCCCGGCAAGTCATCGCGGGAAACTACTCCTACAGCCATGCAAAATGACTGGGGCAACCACGCGAATGCACTGAGCTCAGTCTGGCCTGCTTCCTGTTGGCTTACTCGTCATTCTCAATTGGGCCCCTCTTCTTGGGCCTCACTGCGATGGCACTCCGGTTGAGCATGGCGGGCTTCTCGTGTCAGGCGATCTCGGGCTCGTCGTCTTCCCACGGCCAGAAGAACATCTGGACCTCACGGAGGATCACAGCGTCTTCCGCTTCGTCGATATCGATCTGGAAAAGCACGCCCTCGAACTCGCTCAGGTCTTTCATGGCGACCGGCGTGATGATGACCGTCTTGTCGTCACTGGCACTCTTCTCGGCCGTTACGAACGAGTAACGGGCAATTTCGCCCTGTATGTCGATTTCCTCGGCGTCTTCGAAAACCTCCGCCTCACCCTCGATCTGAAACTGCGGCATTGTTCCGGCTCCCTCGGTGAATGTTCTGCGTCTGAATCCAGCACGCGAGAAGCCGGCGCATACCCCACATTCCACCCACAGGGCCCCCCTTAAACAGCACCACGTTGAGACGGTCGGCTCTCAGCCTATTTCGCCGCCGCCTTCTTGGTAGCGGCTCGCTTCGTCGCCTTCTTCGCGACCGAACCGGTCGCAGCCGCGACCTTCGCTGCTCCCTTAGCGATGACGTTCATGACGGCCGACTGGCGAGCGGCCCGGCGGGCCGCCATGTTCTTGCCGATTTTCTTGGCCGTGTCGGCGATCTTACCCAAGACGGTCTTGGCGGGCGTCTTCTTCGCCGCGGTCTTGGTTGCGGCGGGCTTCTTTGCAGTTTTCTTCTTGGCCACGTTTTATCCTCCAATGAGAACGGGGTACGGAACTCGCGATAGGCTAGTCCATTTACGAATCCGCGGCTAGGTGATCTGAGCCAACGATAGGTGAGACACCCGCCTTTCCCGAATTTTAAATAGGGTCTTCAGCAGAATCTGTAGGTAAGCCAGGGTCCTGAATAGGCTTCGGCACGTCTCCGTGAGGAGCGTGTAGAAGGAGCAGACTTGGGGAATAGGGGACGGGAGCGACTTTTGCTCCGGGGCATTCCACGGCAGAACGCTGGGCTCGTGCGGCTTGCGGATCAAATCAGACTCGGAGCGATCCGGCGGCTCGACAGGCCAAACTTGCATGCAAAGGGCGGTCGGCTGAGAATTCTCTGGAGACGTGAGACGATTGCTGCTCAGGCTTCGGCTCTGGCGGCGTCCCCTCCCCAAGAGACGCTTCCGATGAAACCAACTCTCCCGCGGATGCCCACGCCGACCGGAATATTCATCGGTTTGTCGCCTGGCTTCGCCGCCGGATTGGGTAGCCTCGCCCTTGCCCTGGCGACCGCCGGCCCCGTGGCCGCGAATCCCTTCGGCGTCGAGCGACAAGGAGGCGACGCCATCGCCGCGATCACGTCGCTCACGCCCGATCAGGCCAGAGAGCTCGTGGCGAAGCGCACGGATGCGACCGCCCGGATCGGCACCGGCAAGGCTGCGCTCGCGTTTGCCAGAGGCGGCGTCACCTTGCGGGGGGCCCTGATGCTCAGCGGCCTTGAATCGCTCGATGCCGAGACGGCCGCAGTCTTGGCGGACTACGACGAGGGGCCGCTCTTTCTCGACGGCCTCTCCACGCTCTCCCCCGAGGCCGCCCGGTCGCTCAAGGCGTTCAAGGGCGGCCCGAGGAGCTATGCATCGTACGGGAGTTGCCTCTCGCTGGCGGGCCTGGAGACGCTCTCCCTCGAGGCGGCCGAGGAGCTGGCGGCCTTCCCCGGCGAAGCGTTGTTCCTGGGTGTGCGGGAGCTTTCGGAGGCGGCCTTTCGCAGGCTGATGAAGTTTCAGAGACGACTCTACCTGCCCCGACTGGCCCGGATTCCGGCGGGAGCCGCCGAGTCGATGGCCGACTACCGCGGCCCGGGCCTTTCGATCCTCGGCCCGACCACCCTCTCCCCCGAGGAATCGCGGGTGCTGGCAGGGCTGGGGAACAGGTGGAACGGCCGGCTGCCGAACGTGAAGAATCTCTCACCCGAGACGACGACCGTGCTCGCGGGCTTCAAGGGGGTGAGGCTCGACCTCGACGGGGCCACGCTCTCCGACAAGGCCCTCGAGGAGTTGACCCGGTTTCCGGGCGTGTTGCTGCTCCGGGGGCTGAACGAAACCACGCTTTCCGACGGGAAGCTCGCGGCCCTCGCTGAGTTCAAGGGCAGCGGCCTCGAGCTTGGCGGCGTGACCGCACTCTCCCCCGAACTGGCAAGGCGACTGGCGACGACGTTCGCGACTAAATTCCTCTACCTCGACGATGTCACGGAGCTCTCCCCTGAGGCTGCCGTCGCGCTGGCGGGATTCCCAGGCGTTGTGTCGCTCGATGGCCTGACCGCGCTCTCCCCTGAGTTGATCCGGGCGCTGGGAGACTCGAGAAAGCGTTCACTTAAGGGTGTGACCTCCCTTTCCCCGGAGGCCGCCGCGGCCCTCCTCGAGAGCTTTCCCGGCGGCGACCTGACGCTGAACCTCACCAGCCTCTCGGCCGACACGGCGAAGGAGCTCGCGAAGGTTCAGTACAACTCACTCTTTCTCCCACGGCTGACCGAGATCTCGGACGAGGCCGCGGCGGCCCTGGGCGCGGGCACCTATACAAGTTTGTGGTTGAGCGGCCTGACCGACCTCTCACCCGAGGCGGCGCAAGGCTTGGCGGTGATCAAAGGCCGGACGCTGGGCCCCACCCTCCGGCTGGAGAGCCTGAGGAGCCTCTCACCCGAGGCTGCCCGGGCGCTCGCGGCAAGCAACCTTACCTATCTCGAGCTGAGCAGCCTGACGACACTCTCGGCCGGCACGGCCGAGGCCCTCGTCGGGTCCAAGGCGTTCAACGGCTCACTCCCCGGGCTGACCACGCTCTCCGCCGACGTGGCCGCCGCTCTCGGCAAATTCGCCGGCAACAAGTCCGGTGGCAACAAGCTGAACCTGTTCGGCCTGACCACGCTCGACGCCGAGGCGGCCCGCGGGTTGGCGGCCTTCCAGGGCGAGCTCGAGCTCGACGGCCTGACCGAGATTGGTGCCGAGGCGGCTGCGGCGCTGGCGAAATACGCCGGCCCGAAGCTATCGCTCCGCGGCCTCAAAACTCTCTCGGCCGAGACGGCCGAGCAACTGGCGAAGGCGAAACGATGGACTGGCGCGCTGTCGAGCCTGAGCTCGCTCTCCGATGACGCCGCGGCGGCGCTCGCGGGGTTCGAGGGCGCGGGGCTGCAGATCACCGGGGCCGCGCTCTCCGACCGGGCCGTGCGGGCATTGGCCGGCTTCCGGGGATCGAGCCTCTATCTCGTCGTACCCCGGCTCTCCCCGGAGGCCATCCAAACGCTGATGGCGTTCAAGGGCGACCAGCTCTCGCTCGCAGGTCTGCAGGAGCCCCCGCCCGGTCTCGCCGACCTCCTGCCGGAGTTTGCGTGCAAGAAGCTCAGCCTCCATCCCTGGGAGTACTATCTGGGCAGCCGGCAGCCGGTGACGCTAGCCGATGCCCGCCTGGCGGCCGCCTACGCCGCCCGCCTCGGGAAAACCTGCGTGCTGCCCGGCATCACCGGCTTCGAGACGCCCGCTGCGGTCGAGATCGCGACCGCGCTCGCCGCGTCACCGGGTTTGCTCTCCATCCCAAACCTGAAGCGGGTCTCCCCCAGAACGCTCACGGCCCTGATTGAGAAGGGGAACATCGAGCTGCCGCCGATCGAGTTGATCGAGCTGACCCTGGAGCCCGACGGCAGTTTCAACGATGACTTCGTGATCCCCGAAAACTACCCCGCCCGCAAGCGCAAGCGGTAGAGGTGGCCGCGCGAGCAGCAGTGGCCCCGCCGGCGGGCGGACCACGGGCGGGAGAGACGGACGGCGGTTCGAGCGTTGCGTCCTCACTCCCCCATGCCCCGCGCGGTGCGATCTGCTCGGCTGACGCTTGCCGTAGTGCCGTCGGCCGACCTATCCTTTTCTCCATGAGCGCCTCCGAACAGCAACCGCGATCTCGCTCGTTGCATGGGGTTTCGATCGACCGCGCCCGCGGTGTCACGCTCGTCGAACTGCTGGTGGTCATCTCCACCATAGCAACGCTTGTCGCCCTGCTTCTCCCAGCAGTCCAGTCGGCAAGGGCTGGAGCACGTCGCACGACATGCGCGAGCCACCTTCGGCAGATTGCCCTGGCGACAGCCGGATTCGAAACTGCCGAGCGGCGACTCCCAATTGGTTTTCTCGGGCCTTGGGACAAAAATGGAAACGGCTTCGACGACGAGGCCGAAGCCCCGCCCACATGGCAGTGGGACTTTTCGAATGTCGGGTTCCTCCCGGTGTTACTCCCCTTCTTCGAAGAAAGTGGCATCCATTCCAGGCTCGACCCGCATCTTCTCCGGCAACACACGAAGAAGTCGGCTGGAGGTCCGTACTACGGCTATTGGACGGTGCCCGAAACGTACGCCGCGGCACGCACGCCCATGGCCATCCTGCGATGCCCAGCCGCGATTTCTGCCGAGCAGCATATCGTCATCGATACGTCCTTCACGTATGAGTCGTCATCAGGTCCCGTGGTGGCGATTCTTGGACGGCCAGAAAAAGATCTGGGGCTTTCAAACTACGTGGGCGTATCCGGTGCGTATGGCAATACGCCGATGGGAAAACAATTGGCGGGCGTTTTCGTCAATCGTCAAGCGAGACGAATCCCCCAGATTCTGGATGGGACATCCAAAACCCTCATGCTGGGTGAAAATGCTGCGGCGATCGGCTGGATTGGAGCCGCCGGCTGGCCGGTCATGAACGGTCTCGGCACTGAACCTAAGTTTGATCCCCCAAAGTTCAACAGCGGCCATGGCAACGTCGTGATGTTCACCACCGTCGATGGAGCTGTACGGCCAGTCGAAACAGACATCGAGCAGTCGGTTCTCAGTGCGCTGGCCGGCATCGCCGATGGAGAAGTCATCCGGGACTGATATCGCGAGCGGTCGATCGGAGGGCCCGGCTCGCTCGGCGGCGGGGGGTAGGTGGCTTAGGGCAGCCGAGTGACGATCCGACTGATCGTATCGGAGTGACCGATCTCCGCGCCGTCGACGATCACCCGCAGGCCGGGGCCGAGGCCGTAGCGGTCGCCGGTCTCATCCCACAGGATCGTCATCCGTCGCCCCTGGTAGGTGATGCGATCGATGCCGAACCACCGCCAGTCGCGTGGCAGTGCCGGCTCCACCTCGACCGTCGTGTCGGGATGCACCTTGAGCCCGATGATGCTGGTGATGATCCGGTCGCAGGAGCCGGCCGCACCACCGGCCGGAGCCGCCCGCTGCGCCGACGCGAGGCCGCAGAGCGGCAGGTCGTGGAGCCACCGGGCCTCGGTCAGCAGGTCTCCGAACCCGGGCGGCAGGTCCCGAACGACGGGGCCTTCGTCGGTGTGATGGACGTGTTTGCGGAGCGTCCACCAGCGGCGGTAATAGTCGCGCTCCATCTCCGCATCGGGGCACTCGAACCAAGGGACGTGGTGCCGCAGGAAGTTGGCCGCCTGGCTGTTGGGAATGGGCAGATCCTCGGTCTCGTCGTCGGCCGCGTTGAACGCCCGGACCGCAGCCTGCAGCCGCGCGGGCCAGATCGGCGGCTCTGCCGCATCGACCTGCTCCTTCAGGTTCGCCGCACGCTCGACCACGATGGTTCGCAGGGTGTCGACGGCCTTCGTGAACCGCTCGAGCGAATCGGGGCCCATCTCCGTCAGGATTGGCCTGAGCCGCTCGGCTGTCCGATCGATGCGCGGCACCAGCCGGTCGGTGGCGAAGAGCGGCAGGAGTTCCTCCACCCGCTCGCGATACCGGCGCCGCCATTCCACGCGATCGAGCACAGCCATGGCCACGAGCGCGGGCGGCGGCTCGAAGATGCCCGCGCCGGCATCGGCGAAGATCTGATCCATCCCGTGCGGCAGGAACCGCACCCGATCCCCCGCGCCAGGGTCCACGTAGACACGGTAGTTGTTCTGGGCGGAGCAATAGCCGTCCCAGTGGTTCAGGAGTGCCTCGACAGCCGCGAAGGTGATGAACCACTCGACGTCGAGCCGCTCGTCGATCAGCGCCACGCGTTCGGCGTCGTCGACGGTGCGGCAGGCGTCCGCCAGTGCCGCCAGATCGTCGCCCGCGTCGCCCCTGTGCCCCTCGTCCCGCTTCAGGCCTTCGTCGATCTCCTGGTTGGGCTGGCAGTCGTAGAGGTTGCCATCCGCCCGACGGAACGATCGTCGCAGGAAGTCTTCATCGAACGATTCCTTGAGCACGTAGAGTCCGACGTCGCGGTCCGCGATCCAGACGCGGGCATGCGTCACCCGCGGCGCGGCGACGCCAGCCTTCCGAAACAGCTCCGAGCCGAGGAGTTCGCGAAGCAGCGACTCGTCCTGCACGGAGTTGTTCAGGTGGAACTTGTCGAGCCCGTGGAACCTGCGGCCGGGCATGTGTTTGTCCATGTTGAGCGTCAGGGCCGGGCGATCGTCGAGTTCGCGCATGCTGCCGGCACCGCCCTTGATCTTGATCGCCACCCGCTCGTGGACGACGTCGCCGTTTTCCACGAGCGTGCAGGTCGTCCAGGTGGACGGCTCGCTCCGCAGCGACTCGGCGGCCTTCTCGGAGAGCCGGATCTGGAGCCGCGGCACCACGCTCTGACCGAACAGGGCTTCCGCCGCGGCGTCGTGCCCGGCTTCGTCGGCCTTGGCCGCCGCGCAGGCCGCCGCGATGGCGGCCGTCAGCATGACCGCGGCGACGACAGCCGCCCGTCCGCGGTGCGTGCCGATCATGCTTCCGTCCTCGTCTGCCGCAGATTGACCGACTGCACGCCTGCGACGTTGGCAAGGTCGCGGATGAGGGCCTGAGGCGCCGCGTCGGGCGGCAGCAGGGTTCGGTAGACGATCCGCAGGGCCGTTCCTTTTTTTGCCGTGCTGCCGTGGATCGGCTCGGCGGTCACGCCATGGCGGGAGAGCACGTCCCGCATCTGCGGTTCCGCCGCGGCGTCGCTCGCCATTCGCACGGTCAGGTCGTACGTCCGCCGAGCGCCTGGCTGCGGTTCACTCGACGCGTCCCTGAACAGCCAGGCGACGATGCTGGTGGCGACGACACCGCCGATGCCGACGAGCGGCTGGCCGGCGCCGATGGCCATCCCGACGGCCACGGCGAAGATCACGAATGCCGTGTCCTTCGTGTCTCGCACCGCCGTGCGAAACCGCACGATCGACAAGGCGCCCACGAGGCTGAAGGCGAGCGCGACGTTGTCGCCGATCACCTGCGTGACCATCGCGATGAGCACGCAGAGCAGCACGAGCGTGCCGGGAAACGACGCCGATTCACGCGAGACATCTCGCGTGCCGCGGTAGATCACCGATACGACCAGGCCGAACAGGGCCGCCGTCGCGAGCCGGAGCGCGAGCACCCGCCAGTCGACCATCGGCTGGGTGAACGAGGCTGTCAGCCATTCGGGCATCAGCACGCACTCCTGCGGGAACGGACTGTACACGGGCACTCGGCTGGCGGGGCACGCCGCCTGACGGAGGCCACGAGAGTATACTCCATTTGCGGCAGCCCCTTCGTTGTCGAATGGCCAGCGGGTGGCGATTCCGCCGGCGCGTGCTTATCTCGAACTGGGGCGGGAGGCTGCGTTGGACCTCCCCTCCCCTGCTCGACTATTCCGGAATCTGGTGAGTCGGACTGGTCAGGTCGGCGATCACCCGCGCGTCACGGCAACGGCGTCACTTCACCGGAGCGGAGATCGTAGTAGGCCCCGACGATCTTGATCGAGCCGTCGGCCTCCATCGTGCGGAGGATCTCGCTGCGTTCACGGATGGTCTCGACGGCGAGTCGCACGTTTTCGCGGCAGATGTGGGCCACATAGTCGGGGTTGTCGCTCCCCTTCTTGCCGTCAAAAGGCCTGCCCTTCTCGATGGCTGGCCGAATCTTCGCGAGCATGGGCGTGATGTTGCCCAGCTTCACGTCGTCGATCGCGGCCTTCACGGCACCGCACTCGGTATGCCCGATCACCATGATCACCTTCGCCCCCGCGACATGGCAGCCAAACTCCATGCTGCCGAGAATGTCCTCGTTGACGAAGTTCCCAGCGACACGGGCCACGAAGATGTCGCCGATGCCAAGATCGAAGACGTCCTCCACGGGAATGCGACTGTCGAGGCAGGAGAGAATCACCGCCTTCGGAAATTGGCCTTCGGAGGCCTCGCGGATCCGCTGCGAGTGGTTCCGCTGCGTGAGGTCGTTTGCCACGAAGCGACGATTTCCCGCCAAGAGGTTGTCCAGCACCTTCTGGGGCGTGTATGCGGCCTGCTGCTCCCGCGTGAGCACGCCACGCAGCGCTTCCTGCTCCGTAGCCTGCAGCGTTGCAGCATCGGGCTTCGGTTGATCAGCGAACGACATGGCGGGCGCGGCGGCCACAGACACGACCACCGCCAGCACGACACGATACGACACTCTGAAACGGGGGCGGCACGGAAAAACAAGCATGATGAAACCTTTCAAGGGGATGTCAGTCACTCGACTCGCCGTCTTCGCCGACGGACCGTGGCTCGGCTTCGGGTGTGGCCTCCTGCTGCGGCTTTGCGGGCTGACCGCGGCGGTCACTGTAGAGCGGCCCCGCGATGCTGATCGGGCGGATATCGAGATGGATGCCGAGAACGGTGTAGTCCTCGCCGCCGAAACTCTCCGTGTACCATCCCTTGCTGTCTGGCCCGCGATAGAACCGGAACTCGAAACCATCCGACGGCTGTTCCCGGGCATCCAGTCCGTTGAAGGCCAGACCGATCGCCTCTTCCTCCTCGTTGTCGATCAGCCGCCCGAGGAGATCGGCCACGGTCGCGTTGCCCAAGATGTCGGTATAGAACATGCGGTGGCCGTAGTAGGGATCGAAGTCCGCGGCGTTGGGGTCGAGCAGGATCTCATCGGATTTCTCCGCGGCGGGCGTGACCGCGAGCGTCTCGAGATCGATGGAGTCGCCCCGATCAAGGTAGCTGAGCTTCACGTTCTGCACGTTGAAGCCCTCGACGTCAGGATCGGAGGCGGCATCCGACGCATCGAGGATGAGCACGCCCTTGTAGCCGACGACGGTCGCATCGCGGCCGCGGCGGACGACCAGGGCCGTGTTCTCATCGACGCCGAGACCATACGGAATCCCCTGCGAACGCATGGCCACGATGGCGCGGGCGAAGCGGCCGCGGACCAGACAGTGCTGTTCCACGAACCACGACGGGCCAAGAAAGCCCAAGCCGCGGCCGAGTTCCTCGCCGTAGTGGACGCCGTGCCTGAGGATCTGCAGCGGCGACGGGGCGTCGCGATACATCACCTGCCCCATGATGGCTGCCCCGGCGCTCGTTCCCGCGATCACGCCGCCGTCGTGGTAGAGGTCGCGGATCGCAGCAAGCATGGGGGTGTCGTGGCCCTCCTCATCGAGCATCGCATCGGCGATCTTGCCCTGGGAGCCGCCGACGAAATAAACGCCCGATGCGTTGCGGACGATCTGCACGAGGTCGGGATCCGCGACCGCCTCGTGGACGCTCCGGTCGGCCTCGCCCCAGGCCACCGGCACCACCAGCGGTTCGGCGCCCGCGCGGGTAAAAGCCTTCATGACCTGGGCGCACGACTTGCTTGGATCCTTGCCGCCGGCCGTGGGAAAGATCGCGATCTTCGCCCCTTCTCCGCCGGCGAGTTCCACGATCGTGTCCCAGAGTTCCCGATCTCGAAACCGCTCCGATCCGCCGATGATGACCAGCGACCCTCGCGGAATGGAGGCCGGGGCCGCCCCCTGGGAGTCGCTCTGGTCCGCCGCCGTGGTCGTACGAACGATCACGGCGAGAGCCAAGATCGCCACCACGATCGACCACGTTCTCACGCTACGCACGTTTCGTCTCCCTGCTATGCAGGCCGCGACGGACTGGCCGCGACCGGCCGCTGACCCGCCCATTTTCCTCAGCATACCAGCATTTTCAGCCGCCGAGTGGCGGTGTCTGTGAACTGACCACGTTCACCGCCGCCTGCGAGGCGAGCTGACAGACGCTCGCCGATGATCTCGACATCTTCTCCGCGACCGAAGTGGTCCACATCCTGCGGCCACCGCCCACCTCTGATAGATTGAGCCCTCGGTCGCTTCAACGGATCGATCACGAAAGGATGCCTCGCGATGAGCCACGCGATCCTGCATCTGGGGCGTCACCTGCGTCTCGATGACAATCCCCTTCTCGCTTCCGCCGCGGCAACCCATGAGCGGTTGCTTCCGGTGTTTGCACTCGATCCGGCGATCGAGCGGGGTTTTCATCAACAGGCGTTTCTCCTGGCGTCGCTTGCAGACCTTCAGGGATCCTTGCGGGCGAGGGGATCTGACCTTTTGCTGTTGCATGAGGCACCACCTGCCGATGCGCGCGATCGCTACGCGTCGCCCATGCGCATGATCAGCGATGCGCACCTCCCGTTTGATTCCGTGGCGATGCCTCGCACCTACACGCCGTTTCGGCAACGCATCGAGACAGCGGGCACGCGATTCACCGCGCCCTGCGACGCCCCGGATCGTCTTCCGCCCCTGCCCGACGGCGTGGTGTGCCCAACCATTGAGCTCCCCGACGTGCCGCTGATCGCGACGGGTGGAGAATCGTCCGCACGCTGTCACTGGAAACAGTACCGCGATCGTCGGCTGCCCGACACCTACAAACAAACCCGGAATGGACTGCTTGGGTGGGATTTCTCGAGCAAGCTCTCGCCATGGCTTGCCTGGGGATGCATCTCACCGCGACGCATCGCCCACGACCTCGCCCTCTACGAGCAGGAATTCGGTGCGAATGAAGGCACCTACTGGCTCTGGTTCGAGCTCCTCTGGCGGGATTTCTTCTCGCTTCGCGCTGACCATTTACGAGGCGATGCGGACGTCGTAGATACCAGCGGTTCGCGGTGGCACACCCTTACAGCGGCGAACCTCGGTCACCCTTTTGTCAATGCCGGCATGCGCGAGCTCAACGCCACGGGCTTCCTGGGGAATCGCATGCGACAAATTGTTGCGAGCTATTGCATCCACGAGTTGGAATGGCCGTGGTCGATTGGGGAAGCATACTTCGCCCACCAGCTGATCGATTATGATCCCGCGTCAAACGTGGGGAATTGGCGGTACATCGCCGGACAAGGTGCAGACCCTCGCGGCGGACGGCGGTTCAACATCGACAAGCAGCGAGAGATGTACGACCCAGACCACACCTATACGCGATTCTGGCATCAGTGATGATGCGGTCGGGAATCACATAGGCGGCGGCACCACCCGCCTGGCCTGTCCCCCCCGCCCCACACCCTTGAGGGCCGCCTGTCGCGAGCAACGCGTACCGGTCCGGCAGACGCTGCGGGGCTCGAGCGTGCGGGATCTGTCGATCATGCCGCCTGTGGGAGTCGCAGTGCCGCGATGCGGCCGCTTGCGACGATCGCCTTCCCAAGCTGGAACGATTCGGGCCGACTGGGGGGATGTCTCATGCGTATGTCTTTGCGCGCTCTCGTGTCGATGCTCGTGGCCACCTGCTGCACCGCGGCGTTTGCCGATGTCGTGCCGGACCGCATGGGCGAGCCGATCGACTTCTCCAGCTTTTCGGGCCAAGCCTCCGGGCCGGATGAGACGCGGCAGCAGCCGGATGCGGATGCGATGCCAATCGTTCCGGTCGACTACGACGGCGATGTGCCGTGGATTCGCGGCTACGTCACCGGCATCGTCGGTGGGTCGTTGGCAACGATCAACGCGGGCGGCAGCACCGCCTTCGGGGGAACCACTCAGCTTCAGACCGTTGGCTCAGTCAACGACACCATTTTCAATGGCGGCGGTGCGATCGGTATGGCACTCGCGCGACCGTCCGGCCTGCTCCGCATGGAAGTCGAAGGACGCGCCCGGGGGCCGATGCAAGGTCAGACTGCGTTTGAGATAGCCAGTGGAACAACTTCGGGGGCGGTCATTCCGCTCGATGTGACCGTCACCAATGGTTGGTCGGCGATGACAAACTTCTGGCGAGACTACTTCTTCAACGACTACTTCGGCGTGTATGGCGGTGGCGGGTTCGGCGTCGGAGGCTATCAGTATTCCATGCAAGGAGAGAACGGGGCGATTCCTTTGAAGGGTTCGAGTGTCGTGAACACGTTTGCATGGCAGGTCGGTACGGGCGTCACGTACCAAGTCAGCGACCGGATCACGTTCGACACTGGCTACAGATTCTTCGCGATGACCCCCGGGGCGACACCGCTGGCCGTGACGAGCGGCGGCTTCCTCGTTCAGCCCGTTGGCTCCTACACGTCTGCCTTCAGCGCCAGCGAACTGCTGGTCTCGATTCGCATCTACGAGCCGTTCCGCAACTGGCGGTAGGACGACAGATGCACGGGGCAGTGCCGGACGCGTCTGACGCTCGCCTCAGATCGTGGAGCGCCGCCAGCAACGGTTCGCGGTGGTCAGGATGGGCAAGCGAGGCGAGGAGCTTGCCCCGCTCGGCGAGCGATCGGCCTCGAGCAGCGGCACGCCCGACCGCAGCCACGCGGCCACGACGCGGTCGGGGTGGGTGAGCAGCATGCCGCCGGTCCAATGGCCGCAGCCGCTGTGGCCCCAGAGAGCCCACGGCACCGTGGCCAGTTCGGGATGGCCGCTTTGCTTGGCGAGGTCGGCGAGGCAGCGTTGGAAGACGGCGTCGGACCCGTTTCGCGGGTCGCACCAGAGCTGGCAGTCTTCCTTCTCCGGCTGCTCGTAGGAAGGGGTGACTTTCCACCTTTATAAAGGCCCCGGCGGCAGCCGGGGGATCCTCCTGCCGGCGGTTGCGGCATTCCCCGCCCCAGACATAATTCCGGTGGGCCGTTATTGAGGGAAAGACTAGAACCGTGACAGTCCGCCGGTTCAGCCCCCCGGTACGAAGGGCATAAGGCTGTTTTGCCCGACTCCCAACCACGAGGTGCGATTGTGATCCCTGCCATCGAGCATTCCAGCCTGCTGACGATCCTCTACTGGCTGCTGATGATCCCGATCGCCATTCTCGTGCTCGTCCGTGTGACCGCCTTCTGGGCGGACGACGGGCCGGGAACGCTCTTCGGCGCCGTGCGGACCATCGTCGTGATGGCGCTGGCCGTCTTTCTTACGTTCGACATCTCGGGGTATGTGTTTGCCCGCATGATGCAAGACCCGCAGCTGGGCATCGCCTTCCCGCCGGGCTACCACTACTGGAACTGGATCCGGGAGCCGCAGAGCCTGAAGTGGCACGTGCTCGGCTATGTGCCGTTGATCCGCTACCTGCCCGTGATGTTCGCGCTGTGCGCCGGGGCGATCGTGCAGGTGTTGCTCTGGAAGATCCCGTTTCGCACCGGCATGATCGTCTTCGTCAACCAGTTGCTGCTCGACATCTTCGCGATGGCGATGCTCTCGCTGGTCTTCAGTTTCTTCATCGGCGTCCAGGAGGGAGCCAACGCCAAGACCCATCCCCGACACGCGGCTGGCGGTCATGCCAGAGGGCACGCAAACGGTCGCACTGTGGCGGTTCCCGACGGACTGCAGGGCATGCAGCACCGCATCGAGCAGTTGGGCGCGGAGGAAGGCCCGTTGGTCCGGCGGCTGTGGCGGCGGTGGGAGTCGGTCAACCAGTTGTTGCGGCCTCTCTATGACCTCTTGCAGCCGGTCACGCGGCACCTGCCGCTGCCCGCGCGGGACTTCCTCAATGGCGGCGGTTGGCTGCTCGTCATCCCCGGCGTGATCGCGTTGCTGCGGTCGTGGCCCAGCCTCCGGCCGCGAAAAAGTCCGGGTGTCTTGTGAGCGATGGGCGTGCAAGAGCCCATTTTTGAGAGGCTCTCCGACCTTCTGGCCGGGGCCTTTGCTTTGTGAAAACCCCCCTCGCCTACCTTTGCCGCCCACTTGGGCATCAGGGTTTTCGAGGTCTTTTTCACAAAGGGGTTGTTTATGAATCGCAGATTGTTTGCTGGAGCGGTGGCTGTTGCCGCCCTGTTCTTTTCGGTCGACTCAGCGTTTGCCGGCAGTCCTTCCACGCAGATCGTGCGGATCAAGAATGTCGGTGCCGCTTCG
>JBILKZ010000192.1:0-5308 GCA_044376405.1 Pirellulales bacterium | reverse complement strand
GCTCAGTTGGTAGAGCGCTAGCTTCCCAAGCTGGATGTCGAGAGTTCGAGTCTCTTCGCCCGCTCTGTCTTCACGCCCGCAGTGCCATCCATGGCCACTGCGGGCTGATAAGAGAAATGGTGCCAGCCACCAAATCTGGGCAAGTTTGTGGGCGATCGCTCCAACTCAATTCGCGCACTGTGCGATGACTATCCTTTCCTCGTCCGGGCATGGCGTGCACTCTCGGCGATCAAAGTGCGAGTCTGGGATTACCTAAACCTTCACCGCCGGCGAGGCACGACGCGGATCAACATACTGACAGCGTTTCCGCTCTATGCCCCCAACAGCGCAGGGACGTATAGGGAACTTTCACCGCTTGCAATCCAGAGCATCAATCGGGTCTTTCCGCTCTTGAGCACATTAGCGGAAACAGCCACCGGCTCTGCGGTTACCGCCAAGCCACTCGAGTCGTTTCCTGTCACGGACGATGACCGCACAGCGGGTGAACGCTTGGCGGCGATGTTTCGCAAGTATGGCAGTGACAAATCCACGACACACAATTATCACCTGCTCTACGGCCCTCTGCTGCAGCGATTAGGTCGCGTTCATGCGATGCTCGAAATCGGTCTTGGGACAAACCACACGGATGTCGTCTCCAACATGGGACGAATGGGTTCGCCGGGTGCCTCGCTTCGTGCGTTCCGTGATTTCCTTGACGGCGCCCTGATCTACGGCGCAGACGTCGATACTCGCGTGCTCTTCACTGAACCACGGATTCAAACCTTTTTCGTCGACCAGACGAACCCTGCCTCGTTTGATCAACTGAGTGCGGATATCCCTGGATTCCTCGACCTCATCATCGATGACGGGCTCCATTCAACCGATGCGAATCTTGCAACGTTGCTGTTTGCGCTCGCAAAACTCCGTCCTGGCGGATGGCTTGTCATCGAAGACATACCCGTAGAGAGCGTGGATATCTGGCATGTTGTGGCAGCACTTCTGTCAACACACTATGAACCAGCACTCCTGCAAGGCTCCAGTTGTTTTCTCTTCGCGGCCCGCAAAAGCGAGTCGGCGACGCGGGAACGGTTTGGAGGCTGAACTGTGACGCACAGGCAACTCACCGCTTGGTGAACGATCCTCCATGACGACGGCGACACCCATACCCAAGAGCACCGCGATTCACGGAACCATACGCTCAGCCCGGCGGGCCGCCCATGCCGAAGCCCGATTGAAGGCCAACGCCAAGATGGCCGCTCCGGCGGCGTAGAACAGCGGCCTCGAGCCATACGCGGCATCTTTGGGGTTGATTGCGACCAGGAGAAACAGGACGACCGACGTCACGCTCGTCAGCGACAGACCGGTGAACACGACGCTCCAGGCATCCCATTTCATGACAAGACTCCATGTTTGTGTATCGAACTTTGAAAAACCCGCACACGCTTAACCCTGAACCGATACTCCATACTCCGCGAGCAGTCGTTCTGCCGCGGCGAGGGCTCGCCGGGCCGAGTTGTCAAGTTGCATCGGCCGGCTGCCGCCGCCAGGGGGGAGCATCGCGCGGGCAAAGATCTTGAACTTCTCCAGAGTCGATACCCTGGCCCGTTCGTCGAGCACCTCGCAGCCTCGACTTCTGATCTTCGTCCCGATCGCGCCATAGATTCTCGCCGCCGCCCGGACCGCCAGGCGGGAATCGGTATCGAGCCCGCTGATGCCCGCCTCCCCGGCAGAGTAGTAGCCGTCTGCGACTTCGAGAATCGTCTGCACGCCCCGCCGTACCTGCCTTGGGTCGGGCGGCCCGCCGCCAGGCCGCAGCCCGTCGGTCCATTCAAGCGGAAGGTAGCAGCGAGACCGACGCCAGTCTTCCGCGATATCGCGGGCGATGTTGGTCAGTTGCATGCCCATGCCAAGCGCCGCGGCGTGGGGGAGATGGCGGCGATCCGCGAGGCCGAGGATTGGACACAAGAGCACGCCGACCGCCCCGGCAACCTGAAAGCAGTACCGCAGCAGTTCGGCCTCGTGAAAGCCGGCCGCCGGCGTGAGGTCTGACCGCATCCCATCGAGCAGGGCGAGGGCCGCCTCGAGTGGCAGGTCGTGTCGGCCGACGAGTTCCGCCAGCCAGCGGCTCTCGGTGGCGACCGGGGTTCTTCCACCAGCGATCTGGCGGACGTCCTCCGTGGCCCGTTCGACAAACTCGAGCGCCTGCTGCGGCGAGGCAGCGGTATCGACGCCATCGTCGCACCACCGACACCAAGCGTAGAGCCGCTCGACGTCGGCCCGTTTGCGGGCGGGCAGCAGCCGGCTGGCAAACGAGAACGAGCGGCTGTGCCGCCGGATCGACTCCCCCGCTGTCGGGCTGCTAACTGGCGACGACATGGAAGTCGGCCGCGATCGTGTCGCAGGTGGCCTTCGCGGAATTGACGACGCCGGGCACGCCGGCCCCCGGATGGGTGCCCGCCCCGACGAGGTAGAGCCCGGGGATGTCCGGGTCGCGGTTGTGCGGGCGGAAGTAGGCACTCTGGGTGAGCGTCGGCGCGACCGAGAAGGCAGACCCGAGATGGGCGTTGAACCTCCCCGCGAAGTCGGCGGGCGTGCAGTGGCGACGGGTCACGACCGCACTGCGTAACCCCGGGAGGTGCGTCTCGAGCGACTCGAGAATGGCGTCGCCGTAGCGAGTGGCCACCGCCTCCCAGTCGATCGCTGCGTTTCCCATGTGTGGCACAGGGCTGAGCACGTAGAACGACTCACCTCCGGCCGGGGCCATGCTCGGGTCGGTGATCGTGGGGGCGTGGAGATACAGGCTGAAGTCGGTGGGCAGGCTATGGCCGTGGAAGATGTCCCGCAAGAGCCCCATGAATCGCGACGCGAACAGGATCGTGTGGTGGGCCAGATTCGGATACCGACGGTTGGTGCCGAAGTACAGCACGAACAACGACATCGACCAGGTCATTCGCTCCAGCCGCCGCTGCCGGCGGCCGGCCGCGGCGACCCCACGGTAGAGCCGGGCGTAGGTATGGTGCACGTCGGCGTTTGAGACGACTGCATCGAACACCTCCGGCGGCCCGCCGGCGGCGTGGACGACGTGCCTGGTCGCGTCGCCGGCAGTCTCGAGCGTGACTCGATCGACCGGAGCGTTGAGTCGAAGCGTGCCGCCGAGTTCTTGGAAGAGCCGCACGAGGCCGCGGACGAGCGCCCCGGTGCCCCCCTCGGGAAAAGACACGCCCCACTTCCGCTCGATCCAGTGGATCAACGTGTAGATGGAGCTCGTCTCCAGCGGATTCCCGCCGACGAGCAGGGGATGAAAACTGAACGCCTGCCGGAGATGCTCGTCTTTGACAAACCGTGAAACGGTCGCGTACACGCTGCGGTCGGCCCGCAGGCGGGCCAGCTGCGGGGCGGCTCGGATCATGTCGGTGAAGTGGAGGAAGGGGACGGCGCCGAGTTCCTCATATCCCTTGGCGAACACCTGCCGGGAATAGTCGGCGAAGCGACGGTAGCCGTCCACGTCGGCGGGGTTCACGCGGCGGACCTGTTCGATCAACCCCGCCTCGTCGGCGACGTAATCAAACGACACGCCGTCGTTCCACAGGAGCCGGTAGAGCGGGGTCACCGGCAACAGGCGGACGTAGTCGGCCATCCGCCGGCCTGAGAGCTCGAAGAGTTCCTCCAGGCAGTGTGGGGCGGTGATCACGGTCGGCCCGGCATCGAAGATGTAGCCGCCATCCTCGTAGACGGCGGCCCGGCCACCTGGCTGATCGTGGGCCTCGTAGCAGACCGTTTCGAAGCCCATCGACTGCAGACGGATGGCGGCGGCGAGGCCGCCAAAGCCGCTGCCGATCACGGCCGCCCGCCGATGCTGGCTGATGCTTGACTGAGGCGGACGCCACCCTGCGACTGTCGCCATGTTCACAGAAGAGCCTCCGCCCTCGTCGGCTCGATGGCCACCCGCAGAGCGTCGCAGATCGCTGCCAGCGGGAAGGCTTCACGGGCTCCGCCCGTCGCAGCAGTGAGCCTGTCGATTGCCCGGTCGAGCCGGGCGTTGATCGAAGCCACCGCCCGGCGGTGGGTCGCTTCCAGCAGATCCTTGGCGAGCGGGCGAAACTCGGCCCGCTGTTCTTCCGATTGCCGCAGCCGGCGTTGCCAGGCTGCGAACTGCTGAGCCGACAGTTCGCTCGCGGCCCAGGCCCAGGGCCAGGTGACACGGCGGTTGCGGAGGTCGTCGCACCGATCCGACCCTTCGAGCAGTTCGCAGAGTTCGTCGAGGTCATTCTTCATCTGCAGGCAGATGCCGATCCGGCAGCCGAAGGCGGCTACGGCTTTCAGCGTCTGCGGGTCTCCCGAGGCGGCCTGGGCACCACACCACGCGGCCAGTGACGCGAGGCGGCCGGTCTTCCACCGCGAGATCGACAGCGCCGTGACCTGAGCCTGCCAAGGCGTGACCTCGTCGATCCGCGTGGCGAGGTCGATCGCCTGCCCCTCGTGACACTGCCGTGCCACCGTGATGAACCTGCCCACGAGCGCCGCCGACCGAGCGGGATCTTCCAAGGCGGCTGACGCCAGTTCCAGAGCGCGGAAATACATCCAGTTGCCAGCGTTGACGGCCCGGGCCGGCCCGATCACCTGATGCAGCGCCGGTTGGCCGCGGCGGGTGAGCGATTCGTCTTCGAAGTCATCGATCACGAGCGAACCGGCGTGCAGGAGTTCGACCGCATCGACGATCAGCGAGGGAGCCGCGCTACGGCCACCGGCGAACGCGTAGGCCTCCTCGAGCAGGGTGGCCCGAAGCCGCTTGCCACCCACGCCGGGATAGAGGTCGGGCGCGAGTTGGAGGGCCTTGGACCAGCCGTGCCCTGTGCGGGTGGTCTGGTGCGTTGTGCCGGCGAACCCGAGGAGATTTTTCGTCATGTCGGCAGCGGCCCCGGGAGTGAGACAAACGATCTGGCAAAACGAATCGGCGCCAGGCCCATGGGCGGCCAGCCAATCATGATCCGAGCCGCATCGGTGAACGTAAAGCGATGCGCGTAAAACCGGGCGATTCGCTCTTCCGGCAGGACACGGTAGAACCGCCGGAAGATCTTCCAGCGGTCTTCTGGCCTGACCAGGCAAAAGAGCAGACGGTTCAAAAAGCGGGCGAATCCTCGTCGCAGCCGGTCCTCTGCGGCCGCGGACGCGACCTCCGCGCCGACTCGGTCCGGGCATGCCGGGGCGACAAGTTCCGCGAAGCGAACGGCCAGCGGCATCGAGTATCCCGTGGCGGCGTGGTACCAGCCGCCGGCATAGCCGCCGGCCGGCGACGGTCCCTCGCGCCGGGCTGTGGCTGCATAGGGCA
>JBILKZ010000191.1:0-5317 GCA_044376405.1 Pirellulales bacterium | reverse complement strand
GATCAGTCGATGGCTGCGGGCGCGGAACTGATGCTGGACCGCCACCGCGTCGCAGATCTTCGCCAGATCGTCGCTGGAGAATTCGATCAGCTTCTCGCACGAAGTGCAGTGGAGATGATCGTGCTGAGGGTAGCCGTAATCATGCTCGTAGACGGCCCGCCCGCCGAGCACCATCTTGCGGAGCAGCCCCGCGCCCACCATTTCGGTGAGCGTGCGATAGACGGTGGGCCGGCTGGCCTTCGCGCCCTCCGGCGTCTGACGGAGGGCGGCGAGGAGCTGGTCGGCATCGAAATGCTCGTGGTGGCTGCTCACGTGATCGACGATCACCTGCCGCTGCCGTGTGATCCGCTTGCCGCGGGTCTGGAGAAATTCGGCGAACCGCTCACGCGGCGTCAGCGCGACGTCGACCTTGCCCAGCGAAAAATCGGTTGCGATGGCCATGAGTATCCCGGAGAGTGCCGCCGCCCAAAGTTTAGCCTGCCCGAAGGCCGCTGTCACCAAACGCGAACAGCCGGACCGTCACCGGTCCGGCTGTTGCTTTGGACTTCTGGCTCGGCCATTCAGGCTGGCTTGACCATTCAGGCTGCTGGCGAGCGTATGGCTTGAGCCGCCCACTCTAGCCACCTAGCCGGTCGAGCAGACGGTCGAGAGCCATGTCAAGCTTCTCAGGCGTTTCGTACGAACCGTCGGCGATCGCCGCCCGGATCGCGTTGACGCGATCGAAGCGAATGTCGCCGGTCGATTCGGCGGCCCGCACGGCATCAACCGACAGCGTGACCGAATCGTGCACCTCGGCCACACCCTGCTGCATGGCGGCCTGTGTGGACTGCGTGGCCTCGACACCCTTCAAGGCGTTGAGCCCCTGCGATCCCTGCGTCGACGTGACACCCCAGATGTTCATATGACTCTCCTCTTGGCGATATCGAGTGGCGGAACCGACAGTTGGTGTTTCGAACCCCTCTCCCCCGACATGTCCGCTTCTACGCCGTCGCCGGCCGGAAGGTTCATGGAGGGTTTTGGAATCCGAGGCTGCCTGTTCCTTTCTGACGAACCATCTCGTAGCTATTGTTGCCGCGCTTCCGCGTTCCGGCGACACCAGTCGTCGGACAGCGGCCGGATGGGGTTACCGATCCAGTCGCCGCGACAAGCTTTTCATCATCGACCAACCACCGCGACAAACTTCAGACAAATTTTTCCCTGCCTGTTTTCCGCATTTTGCGGGCTCGGAGACCCCGCATCCTGCCCAAACTTCCAGCATGCCAGTCAGCCGAACCCATCAACCGAACCCATCAGCCAAGCGCAAACTCCACCTTCCGTCGGTCGAGCTGATTCTGGAGGCGTTCCACGATGGCGGAGTGCATCTGGCTGACACGGCTCTCCGAGAGATCGAGCGTGGCGCCGATCTCCTTCATCGTCAGCTCCTCATAGTAGTAGAGGATGATGATCAGCCGCTCGTTGCGGTTGAGCCCCTTGGTGACCAGCCGCATGAGGTCTGATTTCTGGATCCGGCGGGTCGGGTCTTCGCCCTTCTTGTCCTCGAGGATGTCGATCTCGCGAACATCCTTCGAGCTGTCGGTCTCGCACCACTTCTTGTTGAGGCTGACGAGACTCACCGCATTGGCGTCGACGAGCAGCTTTTCGAACTCCTCGTGCGACAGCCCCATGTGCCCTGCGACCTCGGCGTCGGCTGGCGCCCGACCCAGCTTCGCCTCCAGCGTCTTGACCGCCTCATTGAGCTTGCTGGCCTTCGACCGCACCAAGCGGGGCACCCAGTCCATGGTCCGCAGTTCGTCGAGCATCGCCCCACGGATTCGCGGCACGCAGTAGGTCTCAAACTTCACGCCCCGCGACATGTCGAACGCGTCGATGGCGTCCATCAGGCCAAACGTGCCCGCCGACACGAGATCGTCGAGTTCGACGCCATCGGGCAGACGGGACCAGATGCGTTCGCCGTTGTATTTGACAAGCGGCAGATAGATCTCGATGAGCCGGTTCCGGAGTTGCTCGTCAGACTGGTCGGCTTTGAACGCCTTCCAGATTTCGAGCATCTCCTCGGCAGACGGCTGGGACGCATAGTTCGCCACGTCATCCTCCTTGAAAGGGCCTTGCATTCGAGGCCGCGGATCGGCGTTGCCGCCGCGCCACGACCTTCTTTTCATCACGCCGGACACGCACCATCCTGGTGCATTCCGGCACACCGCAGACTGTTCGTTGACCTACCGCTTCCGCCGTCGAACGGCACTGACCAATTCATCGTCATCGACCAGCTGGCGGCACCTTTTTCACTCTTTTTCCATTGAATGTTTTTTCCGGTGGCCCTCCGGCCACCCCAGACTGCCCAACTGACAGGCGAGTCAGCGTCGGCGTGTCACGCCGCCCGCAGCACCTCGCCCCCTCCTACGCTGGCAAAGATCTCCACGCGATCCTCGGCCGCCAGTTCCTCGGAAGCCAGCACCTGCACGTCGGGCAGGTGGCGAGAGAGCGCCTCGCGAACCCGCAGACGAACATCTGCCGGCACGACGATCACCGGCCTCGCGCCACGCTCGACCACAGGACGAACGGCACGCCGCAGTTCACTCATCAACTGAGCGGGTGGCCTACCGGCAGCCGTGATGACGGCGTCGATCGCCGGCTCCTCGAGCCGCACCGTCACGAGTTTGCCCCGCGGATCCCTGGCCCGGCGGCAGATCGAACGGGCGAGCGACCGCCTCACGAGTTCCGCCAACTGCGCCGGATCGGCGGCCTCGGCGGCATGATCGGCCATGATCTCGAGCAGTTCCGCGAGCGGCCGGATCGGCACGCCGTCGCGAAGCAGGCATTGCAGGGCGCGGTGGATGCGGGCGATCGTCAGCACGCCCGGCACCACCTGGTCGACAACCGCGGGCTGCGCGGCACGAAGCGATTCGATCAGACGAGCCACAGCGTCCCGGGAAAGCAACTGGTCGCCGTGGCGACGAATCGCCGCCTCGATGGCCCGGGCGATGCAGTCGGCCTCGCCATGCACGGCCGCGCCACGGCGGCGGGCCGTCTCCGCCTGCGCATGGCCCACCCAGGCTCCGCGTCGGCCCGTCAGGGGATCGATGGCGGGGAACTCTTCCACCCCGATCTTTCCGGATCGGTGCTCTTCGTCGAGCACTTCTCCGACCGCAGGCACCGCGAGCATCTTGCCCGCAGGAATCTCTGCCTCGACAACGATGTCGCCCGCGATCATCACGCGGTAGCCGCGGTCGGGCAGCGAGAGGTTGTCCCGCATCGCCACCGACGGCACGACCAGCCCCAGATCGGCGGCCACACTCGATCGCACCGCCGTTGCCCGCTCCGACAGGAGTGTCGGCGATGCTCCGTCTGCGGATGAGGCGAGCAAGCCCACGAGGCCGCGGCCCAGTTCCACGACGATCCGTTCGTCGGCGAGCAGGTCATCGGCCACGCTCGTGCGGTTCGCTGCCGAGGCGGCCGCCCCGGAGGTAGCCGTCCGCTCCGTATCACGCGATGCCGGCTTGCGTCTGATCACCCAGGCCATCGTCGCCACCGCAACCGCCATGCCCGCCAGCGGCAGAAATGGCAGATCGGTCAGCGACAGCAGTCCAAGAAAAACCGCCGTGATCACGAGCACGTGCGGCCGCGACACGAACTGCCGCCCGAGTTCCTGCGACAGATCGACTTCCTGACTCGACCGCGAGATCAGCAGGCCCGTCGCCACGGAGATGAAGAGCGATGGCACGGCGCTGGTGAGCCCATCACCGATGGTCAGTCGCGAATAGACGTCGAGGGCCTTCGCGATCGGCATGCCGTGCTGCGCCACGCCGATCGCCAGCCCACCGATGAGGTTGACGAATGTGATGATCACGCTGGCCTTGGCCTCGCCACTGACGAACCGGCTGGCGCCGTCCATGCTGGCGAAGAAATCGGCCTGCCGCTGCAGATCGAGCCGCATCTGCCTCGCCTGGTCGCGGGTGATCGTGCCCGCCTGGACCTCCGTGTCGATCGCCATCTGCCGGCCCGGCAGGCCGTCGAGGGCGAAGCGGGCGGCCACCTCGCTGGTCCGCGTCGAACCGGCGGTGATCACGACGAACTGGATCACCGCGATGATCGCGAAGATCACGCCGCCCACGACGATGTTGTTGGCGGCCACGAATTCGCCGAAGGCCTGCACCACCTGCCCGGCGGCGGCATCGCCATCGATGGCCGCACGCGAAAGCACCAGCCGCGTGGTGGCGATGTTGAGCACCAGCCGTACGAGCGTGGCGCCGAGCAGAAACGTGGGGAAGACGCTGAGTTCGAGCGGAGTGCGGGCGGCCAGCGCCCCCAACAGCGCCAGCACCGACACCGTGAGATTCGCTGCCAGCAGCACGTCGACGACCGCGGCCGGCACCGGCGCGAGCACCACGAGCACCGACAGCAGAATGACCGCTGGAATGGCGTAGTCGAGGCCACGGGCCGCGGCCGACCGGGGAACTGCCGCGAAGGTGGCTGAGGACTGCGGCATGAAACAACGAATGCGGGGGGGGAACCGGACGGGGCTACGGTGACTGCCGCTCAGGGCCCGGCAGGGGGCGGACGATAGCGGTGCCGCCACGGACGGTCCAGACCGCTCCGCGGTCTTGCCGCGACCGCCTACAATGCCCCAACATGACCCGTCTAACCGCCCCGAATTCCCCTTCCACGCCCCTTGCAGGATCCGCCGCACGATGCACTTCAACCGTTTTGGGCTCGCCTTCGACTACCCCGACAACTGGTCGGTCGATACCGACGATTCCCAGGACCGCTACGCCGCAGTGACCGTCTATTCGCCGGAGGGGGGCTTCTGGTCGGTGAGCGGCCATGCGGCCGGTGGCGATCCCGCGGAACTGCCCCAGGCCGTCCTTGCCCAGATGCGAAAGGACTACCAGGATCTCGACAGCGAACCGGCTGCGGACGAGGTGGCCGGGCACAGCCTCACCGGACTGGATATGAACTTCTACTGCCTCGATCTCACGAACACCGCGCAGGTGCGGACGCTGGAAACTTCGGATGCGATTTACCTCATCATCTGCCAGGCCGAGGATCGCGAGTGGGAGCGTGTCTCCCCGGTTTTCGCGGCGATCACCACCAGCTTCGTCGCGGCACTCCCAGGACCAGTCCCCGACGATGACTGATTCCGCCGGCGGGTGACGTTCCCCATGGAACTCGCCTGCCTGTATGCTCTTGTGTTCATTCCGTCCTCAGGAACCAACTACGTTGTACCTGCTCGCTGAACTCGCCGCCGCGGCGGCCACTGCCCCCGATGCCGCCTCGACGATCCAGATGTGGCATTGGCTGGCGTTCGCCGCCATGGTCA
>JBILKZ010000018.1:0-42811 GCA_044376405.1 Pirellulales bacterium | reverse complement strand
GATCGCATTATCGACGGCACAGACCTGCTACCCTTCATCGAGAAGACCGCATCGGGGCAGCCACACAAGGCGCTCTACTGGCGGAGTGGGAATTACCGGACGATCCGCATGGGCGACTGGAAGCTGCAGGTCGACGACACCCGTCGAAAGCAGTGGCTGTACAACCTCGCCGACGATCCCACCGAGCAGCACGATCGTGCTGCCGAAGACCCGACCAAGGTGGCCGAGTTGGCCGCCGCCCTGGCGAAGATCAACGCCGAACAGGCGAAGCCGCTTTGGCCGGCGCTGATCGAGGTGCCGGTGCTGATCGACAAGCCCCTGGGCCGGCCGGTGGCCAAGACCGATGAATACATCTACTGGTCGAATTGACCAGGAAAAGAGCCTGACGTTGAGGAGCCGGTCGGAGGCACGCGCAGGAGCCGGTGAGGCTGTGTTCACGAAAAACATCGCATCGTGCGATTTTTTCTTGGCCGACATCCGTCGGCTGGTTCTTACCCGGCCCTCCGGGCCTGGCGCAGAGTGGGATCGCTCAACAGCCACGACTCACGATGCTGAGGAGCCGGTCGGAGGCACGCGCAGGAGCCGGTGAATTCTGCGACTCACGAGCGATTCACGATTCGTCCAAGAGCATCCCGTAGCAGAATCCGCCGGCGACGAGCATGCCGCAGCCGGCGGCTGACAACAGCACGCCGCCATCTACTTCATTATTAATAGCGGCCTTCGAAGCCCGCGAAGCCGCCGTGGATGATCGTGCTCGAGCCGGCGTCGACGCCGGAGACGCTGGCCGGGCCGTTGATCACCGGCGGCCACTGACCGTCGGCCTGGGCGATGTTGCCCACGCCCACCACACGGTAGCCCAGCGACAGGCTCCAGCGGTCGGTCACATCCCAGGCCACGCCGGTGTCGACCGAACCCAGCCATGAGAACACACCCAGCGTCGAGTGGACGTTGACCGGAGCGCCGGAGGCGAAGACGGCCTGCGTCCCGGAACCGGTGGCGAGCGTCGTGGTGTTCGTGATCGAGTTCCCGGCGATCATGAACTTCGGCACCGAGGAGAAGCGAACCTGGGGGAGGAACCGCCAGTCGAACTTCGCCCCCACCTGCGCCCCGTAGAGGTTGTTGTTGGTGGCCACGCCAAGGTCGAGGGTGCCTGGCGCGCCGCCGCCGGGAAAGCTCGTCTGCGTGAGCACGTCCTCGAGCTGGAAGAACCGAAACCCAGCCAGCCACATGAGATTGACCCTGCGGCTCGGAGCGGCCGGATCCTGCGAGAGAAACTCGGGCCGCTCCCAGAGCGAGTAGAGCCAGTTGATCTCGACGTCGTTGATGAGATCGGAGCGGCTGATCGTCTGCGCCGCGGAGTTGGTGAGATACGCTGAGGCGGGCGTGCTCCCAACCATCACGCCTTGTGCCTGCGGGATGGCGTCGATCGTAGCCGGACTCGCCGTGGCGGTCGCTGACGAGCCGATGCCATAGACGCCCCAGTAGATGAACTCGACAGCGTTCTGCTGCCGCGGACCGAACCAGCGGCCCACGTGCAGGTCGACGCCACCGGGCCAGGTGGCTGCAGCATTGCTGGTCGTGAGTTGCACGCCACCTGCTGGCTGCATCGTGGCCGTGCCAGCGGGGAGCGTGCGGGTCATCACGAGGCCGCTGGCTCCGGCGAACCAACGGGGCCAGTTCGGCAGCATGTCGGCTGCGGCACCGACGGGGATGCCGGTAAAGCCTCCGGCGTAGAGTGGGTCGGCGATGTACATCGGCGGCGGCTCACCCACGGCGGGGAGTGCTATCTCGGAGCCCGAGGGGTGTGCTGGAACCGGTTCGCCCGGCGCCTCTGCAAAGGGCTGAGTCGTTGGCTGCCCCGGAGGAGCCACGTCATTCGGTACCGGCAGCGGCTCCTGCGGGAGGCCGGTTCTGGCCAGGAGCGCCACGCAGAACACGGCGACGCACCGCCAGCCAGCCACGCCGCGGAACGGCGCTGGCACGACTGTCAGGCTCATTCTGATGGGCAACGACACCATGGGGCAGACGCCAACGCGGAGGCGAAAAACGGCCGTGCACGACGCAGTCAGGAGGGTCTGGAAACGCCGGCCGGGGGTCAAGCCCGCTTTGCCTGCGACACGGCCACGGAGACGCATGCAGATCCCCCGGCTTACGCCGGGGGCTTTTACGAGGAGCGGGGCAGAGTCACACGATTCCGCCGGGGGCGTTTATGGACCAAATCACTCATAAAAGTCCGGACCGCAAGTGAGGGGATCGCCCAGCACCGCTCATCCAACGGTACACTCGCACGTCGCGTGCGACCCCTCAAACGCCCAGTCACGCATCGCCTTGCAAACCCGCGGCCCCGGTCCGACCGCCGCATACACACCGTCGTCGTGGAAGTCTGAGAAAGATGCCCGGTTCACGCAAAGAGCGGCACACGCGGGCGTCGGCCCTGGCCTGGCTCGACCGTCGAATCAACTTCGAGCGCGCGGTGCCCGCCTCCGCGGCGCCGGGCACATTCGGACTCACGCGGGTCCGACGACTGCTGGCCATCATTGGGAATCCGCACCACGAGTTTCCGGTGGTCCATGTGGCGGGCACCAAAGGAAAAGGCTCGACCGTCGCCATGCTGGCCGCAGTGCTCCAAGCAGGCGGCCACCGGGTGGGCCGCTACCTGTCGCCGCATGTCGACGCCCTCGAGGAGCGGATCTGTGTGGGCGGCAGGCCGATCTCCGCCGCCGACCTCGTGCGGGCGTTCAACGTGGTGATCCCGGCCGTTGAAGAGATGGACCGTGCCGCCAGCCGGCGCGGCGGCAGTGGCCCGACCTGGTTCGAGGTGCTGACGGCTGTGGCGTTCGTTCATTTTGCGCGGGCCCGCGTCGATCTCGCCGTGCTCGAAACCGGCCTGGGCGGCCGACTCGACGCCACGAACGTCTCGCAGCCGGTGCTATCGATCATCACGAGCATCAGCCTCGACCATATGCATCTGCTCGGCTCCACCGTCGGCCGGATCGCCACGGAGAAGGCCGGCATCATCAAACGCGGCTGCCCCGTGATCTCCTCCGCCGTCCACCCCGAGGCCCGGCGGGTGATCGAGTCGACCGCAGCCCGTCGCCGCGCGCCGCTCGTGCAACTGGGGCGTGATTTCGAGGCCGTGTACCTGCCGGCGGATGGAAGCGATCAACCCGCCGATCCGCTCGCCCCCGGCTGTGTGGCGGTGACGCTGGTCGATACGCCAACTGCCAAGCCTCTCGTCTTCCCGCTGGCCATGTGTGGCGGCCACCAGGCGATCAATGCGGCAGTCGTGGTGATGGCGGCCCGTAGCCTCGACGCGAGAGGCATTCGCGTGACCGACCGGGCGGTGGCGAAAGGGCTGCGCACCGTCAGCCTGCCGGCGAGGATCGAAAGGATCGCTGAGAAGCCGCTCGTCATCCTCGACGCCGCCCACAACGTCGCCTCGATGGAGTCGCTGGTGGCAACGCTCGCACCGGCTGCACTCACTTTCCGTCCGACGGTACTCCTCTTCGCCGCCAGCGCCGACAAACAGATCACCGAGATGCTGACAGTGGCGCGGGGCCGCTTCGACCACGTCGTGATCACCCGCTACGCCACCAATCCGCGGGCCGCGACGGTATCGCAACTGGTAGAGGCCTGTCGTCGGGCGGGCCTGCCCGCCCCGCAGGTCGCGACAGCGCCAGCCGAGGCACTGAGGCTGGCCCGATCGCTGGCCACGCCCCGCGGCATGGTCTGCGTGGCCGGCAGTTTCTTCCTCGCCGCCGAGATTCGCGCAGTGATGTAGAGGCGGCTCAGTCCCGGTCGCGAAGCGCGTCAACCGCCTTCGCCAGCACCGGATCGACCCGTCGCGGCTGCGATGACTGCGATTCCGGCTCCACCGCCCCGCCCCATCCGTCCTTCGGCGACACGATGTCTCTGTTTCGCCGCCAGGCCTGCAGGGCCTCGATCTGCCTGCCTGTGGGGGTGATCTCGCAGCCCCGGTCGGGGCTCACGCCCCAGTCGGTATCGCCATCATCGTCGTCGTTCCGCCGGTGAATGTTCGCGCGGCTGGGACGCAGATACTCCGAGGTGGTCAGCTTCAGCAGGCCGCTGCCGTCCGACAACGGCAGGATCGACTGGACGGTACCCTTCCCGAAGGTGCGACTGCCCACCACGATCGCCCGGCCGTGATCCTGCAGGCAGGCGGCCACCACCTCCGCCGCGCTGGCCGTGAGACCATCGACGAGCACGGCCATCGGCAGATCGGCAAGGGCGGCACCGCGTGTGGCCCGCCGCACGTCGCCGGTCGTTTCAGCATCACCGGCCCCCTGCCCCCCCAGGACGCGGCCTTTGGTCGACACGATCACACCATCGTCGAGAAACATGTCACAGACTTCGACCGCGGCCGAAAGCAGCCCACCGGCATTTCCGCGAAGGTCTAAAATGAGCACGCCACTGGAGCGCTTCCGGTGACCTTCTGCCTGCTTGTAACCTTCTGACTGCTGGTTACCTTCTGGCCGCTGCTCAGCCTCTGGCTGCTGGTCAGCCTGATCCCTGGCACCGGTCATGCGACTCGTGATCGCTTCCACGGCGCGGCGGACTTCGTCGGCGGTGCGTTCGCCGAAGTTCGTGATGCGAATCGTCGCCGCAGCGGGCTCGCCTTCGACCATCCACTCCCACGTGCCATCGCCGCGGCGACGATCGCCCAGCACGCTTTCTGTCCTGACGATTTCCCGCACCAAGGCGATATCGCGTGCCGGCCCATCAGTTCCCTCTGCTCCGGATGACGCCGCCAGAGGAGACGCGACCGAGAGGAGCACGGCCGCGCCGGGCCTGCCTCGCAGACGGCGAAACGCCTCGACGAGCGGCATCTGCAGAGTGGAGACGCCGTCGATGGCCAGGATCTGGTCGCCCGCGGCAATGCCCGCCTGCCAAGCCGGCGAGCCAAACACGGGACTCACGACGGCGATGCCACCGTGCGGGTCCGGCTTGGACAACTCCAGCCCAACGCCGCCAAACTCCTGATCGAGCAGGCTCTCCAACTGGTCGCGCCGGTCGCCGACGACGAAGGCTGAATGCTCGTCGAGACGGGAAAACACACCCTCCATCGCCGCGTCAAAGAGGCTCTGCTGATCGACCGGTTCGAGATATGTCCGCTCGATCGCCCCGAGCACCTCGGCAAATCGGCGGCCGTGGCCTGCGCGGTCACGAGCCAGCCAGGCCACGACCGCGGTGACGACCATCATGATCAGCACGAAGAGGTTGCGTTTTGGCATGGCGGTGGTCGGGGCGGGCAGGGTCAGTCGACGGTGGAGGCGAGGGAATCGGCGGAGAGCATCTGCCCTTTGGCTACCACGGTCACGCCTTGCGGCGAAACCGTCAAGCCCCGCGCGGCATCTGCCGCGGGGTCAAAGCCAATCGACATGCCGGACGGCACCCGGACGCCCTTGTCGATGATGGCACGCCGCACCCGGGCGCGGCGGCCGATGTCGACACCCTCGAAGAGAATGCTCTCCTCGACCCAGGCAAAACTGTTCACCCGCACGCCGGGGCCGATGATCGACCGGGTCACCCGGCCACCGGAAATGATCGCACCAGGGCAGACCAGGCTGTCGGTGGCCTCGCCGCGGCGAGCGTCGGGCCCCTCGCCGGCGAAGACGAACTTCGGCGGCGGATAGGACGGGTAGTGCGTGCGGATCGGCCACTGCTCATCGTAGAGGTTGAGCTGCGGGTCGACGTCGATGAGGTCCATGTTGGCCTCGAAGTAGGCGTCGATCGTTCCGACATCCCGCCAGTAGGCGTCGCGTTTCCTGTTCTCGTCACGAAACGGGAAGGCATGCACGCCGTGGGATTCGATCACGGCGGGCAGCACGTCGTGGCCGAAGTCGTGCCGGCTCGTGCGATCGTGGGCATCCTCCTTGAGCCGCTCCAGAAGAAACGGCGCCGAGAAGCAATAGATGCCCATCGAAGCCATGCACATGCCGTCGCTCCCCGGGATCGAGGGCGGGTCGGCCACCTTCTCGCGGAAGGCCCGCACGCGGCCCGCGCCATCGACCTCCATCGTGCCGAATTCACGGGCCGCCTCTCGGGGCACGGGCAGCGCGCCGATGGTCACGTCGGCGCCGCTCTCCTCGTGCGCGTCGATCAGCGACTGGTAGTTCATCTTGTAGATGTGGTCGCCGGCGAGCACGACCACCAGCCGGGGCGCCGCCATCTCGAGGGAATAGATGTTCTGATAGACGGCATCGGCCGTGCCGAGATACCAGTTCTCGTCCACCCGCTGCTGCGGCGGCAGCACGTCGAGAAACTCGCCCAGATCCCGACAGAAGAAGCGGTGCCAGCCGACGTTGATGTGACGATCGAGGCTGATGGCTTTGTATTGCGTGAGCAGGAGCACGCGACGCAGGCCGCTATTGAGACAGTTCGACAGCGCAAAGTCGATGATGCGGTAGCTGCCGCCGAACGGCACGGCGGGCTTGGCGCGGTCGCGTGTCAGCGGTTCGAGCCGTGCGCCTTTGCCACCGGCGAGCACTACCGCGACGACATCGCGGACCCGTTTCTGGTCCACGTGCTGGGAACGCATGAAAAACTCCTCTCCCGCAGGCCGCCACCGTGCGGGGGTCAGCGTGGTTCGACCACGTCAGACCAGACTATACGCCGAACCCCCCGCTGGTGGCGATCCCGGCGTTGTCTTTTGGCCTCCAAAAGCCTTCTTTGAAGAACGCTGTTTTTGGCTTTGAAGCGATCTGGCCCCGGCTGCGACCGGTCTTTACCATTCCCGCCTCTCGCCCGGCAGCGGTTGTCGTTCGGATACGGCAGTCGCACCGGTGCCCACCTGGAACCCACTGCCATGGCCAGCCGGTCAAAAGGCCACTCCCGCCGTGATCGCGACACCGACTCGAGCGACTCCCTCAAGCCGCTGGTAGTCCTCGTGCTGCTGGGAACGATCCTCTACGGGGCGTGGTCGGTCGTCAACAAGGGCCCGGGAACCGCAGCGAGTGGCCCCGCGGAACCCGCGCGGGCGGATCTGGCATCGGCCCCGGCATTTGCACCACAGGTCGACATTCCGGCCTCGCCGGCCGCAGCATCCGCGGCTGTCCCCCTGTCCAACGCTGCCCAGGCAGCATCGAACGCTGGTGGTTCCATACCACCATTTCCCGTTGCTGCGGGCCTGCCGCCGGCCACGACCGCGCCCGCCGTGGCGGCACCACCGTCGGCGGCGGTCGCCGATGCGGCCCCCACGTATCTCAACGCCGTCTCAGCACCTCCTCCCGTGGCGGATTCCGCTGCCATGGCCGGGATTCATTCGCCACGGGCTGGCGGGCTTACCTCACCACGGGCTGGCGACCTCGGTGCGCCACGGGCTGGCGATACGGTTGTGCCGCCAGTATCAGCGTTTGCCCCACCAGACTCGCTGCAGACACCGCCGCCGTCGAGTCTCGCCGGGGAAGCGCCACCGTCGGCCGCCTTCGCGTCGGCCTGGGCTGATGCCCACGACAAGCTCGCAGCAGGCCGCTACGCCGAGGCGCTGGCCGTGTTGTCGACCTGGCATGACGATCCCTCGCTCGGCCTCGAAGAGAGTCACCGGCTGGAGCATCTCCTCGGACAGTTGGCCGGCACGGTGATCTACTCACAGCAGGACCTGCTGCTGCCGCCGCACGTGGTGCAGCAGGGCGAAACGCTGCTGTCGATTGCCGCGCCGCTGGCCGTGCCGTGGCAGTTGCTCGCCAAGATCAACGGCGTGGAGGACCCGGCGAGACTCGTGCCGGGAGAATCGCTCAAGCTCGTCCGCGGCCCCTTCGACGCCGTGGTGAGCGTGTCGCGACGGAGGCTGAGCCTCCAGGTGGGCGGCAACTATGCCGGCAGTTTTCCAGTCGTGGTGGGCCGGCAGATCCGTGAGCGAGTCGGCTCCGCGGTGCCAGTCGTCTCCGCCCAGCAGGACGATGCACCGGCGGAACAGACCGGCCCCGTCACCCAGGTGGCCTGGGCGCAGCCCGGGCCCAGGTCGATCGGACTGGCGGACGGCCTTTCCATCGCGGGTGTCGCCGATCCCGCCACGGTCTCCGACGACACCGTTCCAGGCACGAGCCTGATCGTCGCCGACCGCGATCTCGCTGAAATCGCCGACATCCTTGGCCAGGGCTCGCGAGTGCTCGTGCGGCAGTAGGCACGTTTTCGTGGCGGGGCGAAATGACCCGCGTTCGCGATCCGTCGCTTGCGCTCCGTGCTTTTATGAACGGACAGCGTCAGCCCATAGAAGCCCCCGGCGTGAGCCGGGGGATAGGCCGCAGCCTGCGAACCAATGCGGAGGGCCTTACCCTCCCAGCAACGCGGACGTCGCCCTTTGAATCGCCTTGTCGACCGCGGTGGCATCAGCCGCCTCGGCCACGATCCGCACGATCGGCTCGGTGTTGCTCGACCGCACGAGCAGCCAACCGCCCTCCCAGTCGAGCCGTAGGCCGTCGAGACGGCTCGCCCGCGCTGTCGGAAAAGCCTGTTCGATCCGGTCGAGCGCCGCGACAAGCGCGGGGCCGCGAGTCTCCGGCGAGAGATCGACCTTCGTCTTCTTCATGATCAGCTGCGGGAGTGCCCGGGCAAGGCTCTCGATGCTCGTGATGCCCCCTTCGCGATGACCACTTCCGCCGGCGGTGCACATCCGCTCGAGCACGAGGGCCATCGCCACGAAGCTGTCGCGAACGAACACCACCCGCGGGTCGATCACGCCGCCGTTTCCCTCGCCGCCGAGAATGGCTCCGCAGGCGAGCATCGCATCGACGACGTTTGCCTCGCCCACCGCCGAGACATGACATGCCGCGCCGTGCCGCGCGGCGATCATCGCTGCCATGCCGCTCGTCGAGCAGTTGACCACGATTGGCCCCGAGCCTTTCGCCAGCGGGGACTTCGCAAGCACCGCCTCGACGGCCAGCGCGAGAGTCGCCTCTTCACCGATATATCGCCCCTCGGCCGTGGCGATTGCCAGCCGGTCGGCATCGGGATCTTGGAAGAAGCCGACGTCTGCGTGCTGAAGCACGATCCGCGGCAGCATGTCGGCGAGATTGTCGGCCGTCGGCTCAGGCGTGTGCTCGAAGCGGCCGTCGGGCTCGCCCCCGTCGACCACGACCTCGCAGCCGAGATGCTCGAGCAGCGGCCTGGCCACGCGGCTGCCCGCACCGTGGCCCGAGTCGAGCCAGACCCGTGGCCGGCAGCGGCGGATCGCCTCCACATCGACCGTTTTCGCAACGAGCGCGATGTGGGCCGGACCACCGTCGACCTGCCGAACGGTGCCCGCCTGCATGGAGGCCTGTCCGCCCGCGCCTGCCGGGGAGGGCTGCGCCCGAAATCGCTCGAGCACCACTGCCCCGGCTGCTGCCGGGAGCACGCGGCCTTCCAGGGAAAAGAGTTTGAGGCCGTTGTAGGGAGCGGGGTTGTGGCTGGCGGAGATCTGGATGCCGCCGGCGGCCCGCTCCTGTCGCACGACGATCCCGACGGTGGGCGTGGCTGCGATCCCGCAGTCGATCACGTCGCGGCCCGATCGCGTGAGGTGTTCCGTGATGGCCGCCGCCAAGAGAGGCCCGGAGGTGCGGCCATCGCGACCAATCACGATCGGCCCGGGGGGCAGCGTGGCGGCGAAGGCGGCGACATAGCGAACGGCCACCTCCGGCGTGAGGCTGCCGCCCACGATGCCGCGAAGCCCTGAGACGCTGACGATCAGCATGTCGCGCGTCGGTTCACTGCTGGATTCGCCCATGGGTCCTGCTGGTCCTGTTTTTCGAGGTGTGCTCGCCGCGAGCGTGGGAGTATAAAACCGCCGACTGAATTCAGCACACACGTTGTCATCTCGCACTTTCCGCAACGCCGGCCGGAGTCTGCCTACCATGTCCACTATCCCAGACACCTCGCTCGCAGCCCGTCTCGCGGCCATCGATGCCGCCCACGCAGCGGGCACGATCACCGACCACTCCGCCCGCACCATGCGTGAGTGGCTGACACAACCCCGCTACGCGGAGTTTGCTGGTGAACTGGCGACGCGGATCGACCAGGCTGCGGGGCAGCCCGCCGTCTGGAAGGAACTCGACGACGTCTACTGGACGGTGATCCCGTTCGGCACCGGCGGCCGACGCGGCCGGATGTATCCGGTCGGCTCCAACGCCATCAACGACCGCACGATCGGCGAAAGCGCGCAGGGTCTGGCCGACTACGTGCGGAGCGTCATGCCTGCCGGCGAGGAGCCCTCCTGCGCCATCGCTTACGACACACGCCATCGCTCCGAGCACTTCGCCAAGCTGTGCGCCGAGGTGCTCCTCGCGGCCGGCTTCCGGATTTTCTTTCTTCGCGGCTTCCGCAGCACGCCGGAACTGTCATATGCCGTTCGCCACACGCAGAGCACCTGCGGCATCATGGTGACGGCCAGCCACAATCCTCCCAGCGACAACGCCGTAAAGGTCTACTGGGCCGGCGGCGTGCAGGTGCTCCCGCCGCACGACAAGGGGATCATCGACCGCGTGATGCGGTGCGACGCCGTGCACCGCGAGAGCTTCGATGCGGGCGTCGCGGCCGGCCGCGTGCAGTTCGTGGAGGAGGAGATCGATCCGGCCTTCGTCGCGGCTGTGCTCAGGCAATCGACCGCCGGCCCACGGGATGTTTCCATTCTTTACACGCCGCTCCATGGCGTGGGTGCGAGCGCCGTCGTGCCGGTGCTCGACGGCGCCGGCTTCAAGAAGCTGCGGCTCTATGGCCCGCAGGAGATGCCCGACGGTGATTTCCCGAACGTGCCCGGCCACGTCGCCAACCCAGAGAATCCAGCGGTGCTGGGAGGGGCGATCGCCGAGGCGAAGGACCGCGGTGACGACCTCGTGATGGCGAGCGACCCCGATTGCGACCGGCTCGGCGCGGCCGCACCGCTCACCCTGGCGTCAGGCAGCGAGTGGCAGACCTTCACAGGCAACCAGATTGCGGCGCTGCTCGTCGACTGGGTGCTTTCCAGCCGCAAGCGGCTGGGCACGCTCAAGGCGACCGACCACGTGATTACGACCCTCGTGACCACGGGCATCGTGCGCAGAGTCACCGAGGCCTACCGAGCAACGACCGTCGACACGCTCCAGGTCGGCTTCAAATGGATTGGCCAGGCGATCGACCAAACCGGTCCCGAGCATTTCGTATTCGGCTGCGAAGAGTCGCATGGCTACCTGGCGGGCACGCATGTCCGCGACAAGGACGCGAGCGTTGCCGCGCTTCTGCTGGCCGAACTGACGGCCGCCCTCAAGCCGCAGGGCAAGACGCTGCACGAGCAGCTCGACGCCATCTTCTGCGCGCACGGATGCCACCTCGAGCGGCAGGTGGCGATCACGCTCCCGGGCGCGGCGGGCATGGACCGCATGCGGGAGATCATGGCAACCCTCCGGTCAAAGCCGCCTGCATCGCTCGGCGGCCTGCCGGTGGCCCGCGTACGCGACTACGGCAGCCTCACCACCTCGACGCCCGGCGCGGCCGCCATGCCATTCGCTGGGGCGAAGGGCGACCTCGTGATGTTTGACCTGGCCGACCCAGCCACGCCGGCCACCAACCTGACTGCAACGGAGATCGCGGCGGGCCGCTTCCCGGCACTTGCCAATTGCGTGGCCGCCCGGCCCTCGGGCACGGAGCCGAAGATCAAGTTCTACCTTTTCGCCGTAGCGCCACCCTGTGGCCAACACCAGCTCGCCGAAACGAAATCCACTCTGACGCAGCGGCTCGACGCATTGGAACGCGACCTGCGTTCGCTCGCGGGAGTATGAACCGTGCGGTGCATCGGCGACACGATGCCACGCCTCGAGGTGAACACGGGCAGGCGGGCCGGATACCCTCCGCTCGCTTCGGCGGCTCCTCGGAACGTCTGTCGGAATGGCTGCATCGGTGGCTCGGAGGCGCCTGAGGCTCGCTTCGGGATCCGGCCCGCCTGCCCTCGCCGCTCCGAACAAAAAGGGGCCTGGCGACCTTTTCCCTTGCGATATCCGATGCGCACTCAGTGTCCCCCGGCTTCCGCCGGGGGCTTTTATGGGACTCGGGATGCGTGAGGGGCTGCCCATGCCCCGAGAGCCGGCGTTGCTGACCAGCGCAGGCAGGATGCCGGAGCGCAGTCAGCATCGAGTGAGCGCAGGGCAGGATGCCCGGAGCGAACGTCCGGCAACGGGGCATGGGCAGCCCCGAACCGTCGCACCACTGCGGACCTTCTGCCGTTCCCGGCGGGCAGCGCTCGATCGGCTAGAATCCAAGCGTGAGCGACAACGACCCATCCGACGCCGCCGAATCCACCCCCGCCGATACCGATCAGGCGGCGACCGCCGGCGATCGGGCCGCGGCCGCGCAGAAGGTCAAAACGTTTCCGCAGACGCCGGGCGTCTATCTGATGAAAGATGCCGCCGGCCGCGTGATCTACGTCGGCAAGGCGAAGAACCTGCGGGCCCGCGCGTCGAGCTACTTCCTCAAGGCGGCCGAGCAGGACCGCCGCACGGCCGATCTCGTGCAGGAGATCCGCGACATCGATTATCTCGAGGCCGACAGCGAGGTCGACGCCCTGCTGCTCGAGAGCCGGCTCGTCAAGGACGTGCAGCCTCGGTTCAACTCCGACCTCAAAGACGACAAGACGTTCCCGTATCTGCAGATCACGACCCACGAGGATTACCCGCGGGTCGAGTTCACCCGCACCCCGAAGCAGAAGGGCGTGAAGCTCTACGGGCCGTTCACGAGCGCGGGCAGTCTTCGCGGCGCGATCGTCGTGCTGCAGCGGATTTTCAAGTTCCGCACCTGCTCGCTCGACATCGACGCCAACGACGACCAGTGGCGGTGGTTCCGCCCCTGCCTGCTCGCCTCCATCGACCAGTGCACGGCGCCCTGCAACCTCCGCATCTCGAAGGAGGAATACCGCCGCGACATCAACCGACTGAAGACGTTTCTCGACGGCGGCAAGAAGCGTCTCATCGAGGAGATGCGGCAGGAGATGCTCGCTGCCTCTGCGGCGCTCGAATTCGAGCGGGCGGCGCGGCTCCGCGACGAGATCCGACTGCTGGAAACACTCGACCAGCGGGGCGACCTGGAGGAGCACGTGCAGCCGGAGGTGTTTCTCGTCGACCCAAAGAAGGGGCTCGCCGGACTCGAGAAGGTGCTCGGCCTGCCGCGTCCGCCGCGGGTGATCGAAGGTGTCGACATCGCGCATCTGGCCGGCAACGAGACGGTGGCGAGCCTCGTCCAATTCATCGACGGGCTGCCGTTCAAACCCGGCTACAAGCGATACCGGATCAAGACGGTGGATGGCATCGACGACTTCAAGAGCATTCACGAGGTGGTGTCGCGGCGGTTTGCCCGGCTCGCCCGCGAGGGTGCGTCGCTGCCCGACATCTTCCTGGTGGACGGCGGCAAGGGGCAGCTCTCCGCGGCGATGGACGCGCTCGAATCGCTTGGCATCGTGGCCCCCTGCGTGATCTCGCTGGCGAAGCGGGAGGAGGAGGTCTTCCTGCCGGGCAGGAGCGAACCGCTGCGGCTCTCCCGCGATTCCTATTCGCTGCGACTGCTGGAATACGTCCGCGACGAGGCCCACCGCTTCGCTCAGCACTACCACCACCTGCTCCGCAGCAAGCGGTCGTTCGACGAGGATCGCTGAGTCGGTCGCTCGCGAATCCGGCGTTTCCATTCCAGAACAGACGGGGTGTATCTGGTGCGCGCGAGGATGCGGGGCGGCGGAAGTCGGTTTTTTCGCGGCTGCCAGTCGGACCGGACGATTTTCTCCATTTTCTCTTGCTTCGAAGGGACCGTCTCTCCATGATTCCGCCCCGCGTGAGACCTGCCGCGGCTCGTTGGCCAGAGGAGCGGTGTCGTGGTTGGAGCTGGAAATCATCCCTCATGCCGACAGCCCGCCGGCAACCTGGCGGTTGCGTGGCTTGGCATGGCGGTCGCGTCGCTGGCTTGCCTCTGCCCGTGCAGGTCCGCAGTCGCCACCGATTCGGCGCCAGTCCCCAAGCCCATGACGGTCATCGAAGCCGGCACCGTGGTGGATGATCCCAGCCGCGACCGCTGGAACCGGATCGTGCTCATCGCGACCACGCGGTTCGCCAGCGGCGACACCGACGATGTCTCCGCATCCATCAAGGAGACCGTCGTTGGATTCACGTTCGTGATCCTCGCCACCGTGCGGCCGGTCAAGACGACACCCGAGAGCGGGGAATCCCCTCGGCACGAACTCGTCGAAGTCGGTGTCGGCAACTGCATGGCAGTGAACGAACGACTCACCGTGGTCGCGCCCAATGCCACGACGGAGGGCTTGTCACTCGATTTCCTCGGCAGGCAGGTGCTGAACGCCAAGCAGAAGAGCCTCGGCGGGATCGCCTGCGTCGGAACGCACGGCACGGCAGTCGTGTTCGACGTGCCCACGCTGATGCTGCGGGGCGACGAGCACGAGGATCTCATCGTCCGGCACCTGGTGCGGATCGACGCATCGTCGGGCGCCTGCTCGACCTGCGCCTGGCTGGTGTCGAGCGACGACGACGGCAGCCTCGAGCCAGTCGACGAGCCGCTGCGGATCATCGACGGCGGCACCCGCGAAGAGCGGCCCATTCACGTGGATGGCAGCCGATTCACCTTCGGGCTCCCCACCAAGCAGGCCTTCGCCGTGGAAGACCTGCCTCCCGGCCGGCGTGTCGACTGGTCCACATCCCTACGGACCGCCGCCGACGCGCCCACCTACACGAACGAGGCCCTCGATCGTCTCGTCACCGAACTCGACACGGCCGTCGCCAGCCTCCGCACGCTCCGCTCGGCGGAACGATGACACGCGATGCGACCATACCGTGAGGGGTGCCTGTACCCCGTCGCCGGACGTTCGCTACGTCGACCAATCCGCGTAGACGGATCGGTGCCCGCTGTCCTTCGCTCTCTCGATGCTGACTGCGCTCCGGCATCCTGCCTGCGCTGGTCAGCAACGCCGGCTCTCGGGGTACGGGCAGCCCCTCACGCTACCGGCTGTGCATGTCGCAAGACACGCCGCCGGCTGCCGGCACGTAGCACATCCGGGCGTAGTCCATCACCATGCGGTGGGCACTGAACCGCCACGCCAGTGAACTGATCGAGTTCATCATCATCCTGATCCACGCCCGCGGCAGGCCGTCGCTGTCGCGATCGTAGAAGAGCGGGATCACCTCCTGCTCCAGCACCTTGTAGAGTGCCTCGCCGTCGCGACGGTCGGTGATCTCGTCATTGGCATGCGTCTCGCCGCGGCCGATGGCGAAGCCGTTCCGGCCGTCGAAGGCCTCGGCCCACCATCCGTCGAGGATGGAGCAGTTGAGGCCGCCGTTGTAGACCACCTTCTGGCCGCTGGTGCCCGAGGCCTCGAGCGGCCGCCGCGGGTTGTTGAGCCACACGTCCACGCCCTGGATCAGGTGGCGGCAGACGTTGATGTCGTAGTCTTCGATGAAGACGACTCTGCCGGCGAACCGGCTGTCGTTCCGCAGGTTGGCGATCTTGCGGATCAACGCCTTGCCGGGTTCGTCGGCGGGATGCGACTTGCCCGCGTAGATGATCTGAATCGGCCGGTCGGGGTTGCTGATCAATCCGTGGAGCCGATCGAGATCGGCGAGCACGAGATCGGCCCGCTTGTAGGTGGCGAAGCGTCTCGCGAAGCCGATCGTGAGGATGTTGGGGTCGAGCACCGAGCGTGCCGTCTCCACCGCCTCGTCGCATTCGCCGCGCCGCCGGCACTGCCGCGCCAGCCGCCGACGCACGAACTGCAGCAGGAGGTTCTTGAGCGCGTAGTGCGTCTCCCACAGCTCGCCCGGATCGCACTCGTGGATCTTCTGCCAGACGTCGGGCTCGCCCATGCGGCGAAACCAGTTCGCCGGGAAGATGCGGTCGTAGAGCTGCAGCATCTGCCAGGAGAGCCAGCTCGGCACGTGCACGCCGTTGGTGATGTGGCCGATCGGCACCTCTTCCTCGACCCGCCACGGCCACAGTCCGGACCACATCTTGCGGCTCACGTGGCCATGCAACGCGCTGACGGCATTCGCCCGCCGCGACATCTTCAGTCCCAGCACCGTCATGCAGAACGGCTCGCCGTGGTTATTGGGATCGACCCGACCCATCCCCATCAGCTGGTCGTGAGAAATCCCAAGCGAATCCCGCATCGGGCCGAGGTATTCCTCGATCAGGCCGCCGTCGAACCGGTCGTGGCCGGCCGGCACGGGCGTGTGCGTCGTGAACACGGTCTGGCGGGCCACCCGGCGGACCGCATCGTCGAAGGAGTAGCCGTCACGCTCCATCCGTCCGCGGACTGCCTCCAGCGTGGCGAAGACCGAGTGCCCTTCGTTGAGATGGTAGACGCCGGGCACGATTCCCATCGCCCGGATCGCCCGCACGCCGCCGACGCCGAGCACGAGTTCCTGCCGGATCCGCAGCCGGGAATCCCCACCATAGAGACGGCTCGTCAGTTCGCGGTCCTCGGGGTTATTCACCTCCACGTCGGAGTCGAGCAGAAACAGGTTGATGCGGCCCACCGTCATCTTCCAGACTTTGGCGAAGATAGGGCCCGAACGCGTGTCGATCTGCACGGTAATCGGCTTGCCGTCGGCACCGAGCGCGGGCTCGATCGGCAGCGCCTCGGTTCGCGACTGCAGGTATTCCTCGTGCTGATAGCCGTCGATGTCGAGCTGCTGCTTGAAGTAGCCCTGGTCGTAGAACAGTCCCACGGCGATGAGCGGGATGCCCAGGCCGCTGGCACTCTTGATGTGGTCGCCGGACAGCACGCCGAGACCGCCCGAATAGATCGGCACCGATTCATGGATGCCGAACTCTGCTGAGAAATAGACCACAGGCTTCGAGCCGAGCACGCCGGCATGGACGTTGCTCCAGGTCGAATCGCCGGCCATATATTCCTTGAGCCGGCGATAGGCCTGGTTGATCCGGCTGTAGAGCACCAGTTCTGCGGCGCGGGCTTCCAGCCGCTCGGGCGTGAACTCCGCCAGGAGCGCGATCGGGTTGTGGTCAAGCTGCCGCCAGCGGATCGGGTCGAGCTCCCGGAACAGATTGGTCACTTCCGGATGCCAGCTCCACCAGAGGTTGCGGGCCAGCGCCATGCACTTCTCGTAGAGCTTTTCAGGCGAAAGCTCGTCGAGCCGCGGCGGTGCGTGCAAACCGAGGCTGGCACTGCCGTTGGCGGGGACGCTGCCCGTGGCTGCACTGGTGGCGCGGGATTCTTCGGCCTGGCTCATGGTGTGACTCCGGACGTGATGTGGAGATGGAGGGGGAGAACCTGCCAGAAGGATTCGCAGTATAGCGAGCGGCAATTTTCATTCGACCCCCGCCCGGCATAATGAGGGCATGTTCGCCCCCGGAAGTCGACACCCTGACCCTGTTGCGCTCGCAGCCCTCTGCGACACGTTGGCCAATCTCGCGAAAGGAACCGCTGAAATCGGTCCCTGGCGGAGCGGGGCCTTCGCATCGCTGGCCCGCTCGGGGGCGCTGGCGGGATTCATCCCCGCCGACTGCGGCGGCACGGCCGCCACGGAGCCTGCGGTCCTCGAAATGCTTGCCGCGATTGCTGCCCGCTGTCTGACGACTGCGCTCGCCCTCACCCAGTGGGCCAGCGCCTGCCGAATCATCGCAGGTGGCGAGCCGGCCCTGCGATCGGCCCGGCTGCCCGCCCTGGCCCGCGGCGACACGCCGACCACGGTGGGCATCTCGCAGCTCTCGACCAGCCGCCGCCACATGGGCACGCCAGCGCTGGTTGCAGCACGCACCAACAACACGTGGAGGCTGAACGGCCTCTGCCCATGGGTCACGGGCGCCGACTCGAGCGACACGATCGTCACCGGTGCCCTCACCGAAACCGGCGAACAGTTCTTCTTCGTCGTGCCTACCGCCGCGAAGGGCCTCGACATCGCGCCGCCCATGCAGATGCTTGCCCTGTCCGGGAGCCGCACATCGAGCGTGGCCTTCCAGGATGTCGAGCCAGCCGACTTGATCGTGCCTGCCGAGGCAGGCGTGCGGACGGGCGGCCTGGCGACCACGGCGCTGGCAGTGGGCGCCACCCGGGCGGCCATCGCCATCCTCGACGAAGAGGCGCGAGGGCGGCCGGCACTCGAGCCTGTGGCTGCTGGCCTGCGGGCGGAGGTGGACGACCTCTGGCGGCAGTTCGACGAGGCCGCGGAGGGTGGCATCGAACCGGCCGACCGTGATCGACTGCGGGCCCACGCCAACGGCCTCGTCGTGCGGGCCGCGCAGGCGGCGCTGACCGCCTCGAAGGGAGCCGGCTTCGTGGCGGGCCATCCGGCGGAGCGGCTCGTCCGCGAGTCGATGTTCTTTTTGGTTTGGAGCTGCCCGCAGTCGGTCACATCCGCCGTGATGTGCGAACTGGCCGGAATCGGCATCCCGTAAAATTTGTTCTTGGAGTCGTTGATGACAACCACGCGCACTCACATGCTTATCTCGGTCGCGATCGCCGGCCTACTCCTCCACGCCGGGTCGGCATCGGCGCAGCTCCCCCGCTTCGAGGCCTTGAGCAGCCTCCCATTCGCGGAGAACCGCCCCACGACGGAGACGGCGCAGACGCTGCGTGATGAACTGCTCTTCCAAAGGGCGACGCAGACCTATCTCTGGGCTCTGCCGCTCATCAACACGCTCGGCATGAAGGTCGGCTCGGAGAAAGTCTTTGGCGCTGGCTACAACGTCTTGCCCGTTTGGAAGAAACGCCTCGACGCCAAGACGCTGGTGACAACCCCCAACTCTGATGTCATCTACGCCATGGGCTATGTCGATCTCGGCAAAGACGGCCCGCTCGTGTTCGAGGCGCCGCCCAATCTCCAGGGCATCCTGCTCGATGCCTGGCAGCGGCCGATCCCGGTCGATGGCGGCAGATTCTTCGGAGACGTCGGCCTGCCTGGTCCTGACGCCGGCAAGGGTGGAACATTTCTGCTGCTGCCCCCCGGCTTCACGGGACCGGTGCCAGAGGGCTGCTTCGTCTACCGTTCACCCACCAACACCGTGTTCGTCTTCCTGCGCGCGTTCTATCAAGACTCGAAGAATCTTTCGCCGGCCGTCGCACTCATCGAGCAGTCGAAGATCTATCCACTCAACGGCAAGGAAACCGCCAGGCCGATGCAGTTTCCCGATGCCTCCGGCGTGCCGGTCGACATGCTGCCGATCCGCGATGGCAGCGCCTTCGACGAGCTCAAGAAGCTGGTGGAGAGTGAGGGCACCAGCCTTGCCGACTCCGATGGGCTCGGCATGCTCGCATCGATCGGCATTGCCAAGGGTAAGCCTTTCGAGCCCGACGCAAAGACGCGACAGATTCTCGAACACGCCGCGAAGACGGCCTACAAGATGAGCCGCGTCATCGGTTTCGAGGATGTGGTCGCCGGTCGCTCTCTGCGGATCTATTCCGACCGCCGCTGGATCAACCCGATGGCCGACGCGACCCCGGAGAATCTCGGCGGGCCTTTCGACCTCGGCTGGCGCAGGGTGGCCGGTGGCTATCTCGATCTCGACGCCCGGATCTGGTTTTTCACCAACTACTATTCGGTCAGTCCTGGCATGCTGTCACAGACGCCAGGCCGGGGAGCGAAATACATGATCGCCTTCGTCGATGGCAGCGGGGCGAACCTGTCGGGCGGCAGCCGCTACCGTCTCCGTCTGCCAGCAGACATCCCTGCCGCGAACTTCTGGTCGGTGACGCTCTACGAGGCCGAAAATGGCTCGGGGCTCGCCAACGGCCAGCCATTCCCGTCGCTCGGCTCGCGTGACATGCCGGCGCAGAACGCCGACGGCAGCACGGACCTTTCTTTCGGCCCCACGCCGCCAGCCGGCAAGGCGGGCAACTGGCTCGCGACGGTGCCTGGCAGGGGCTACTTCGTCGTCCTCCGGCTCTACGGCCCGACCGCAGCGGCCATCGACAAGAGCTGGAAACCCGGCGACATCGAGAAGGCACCTTGACCGTGCCACCATGGTATTCAAACAACGCTGCCAGGAGACACCCATCATGACCATGTCCAAAGGATTCGTTCTCACCGTCGCGCTCATCAGCGGCCTGACGTTCCCTCCGGCCCACGGGCAGCTCCTCCCCACCACCGGAAGCGTCGCATCGAGGCTCGGCCCGCTCGAACTGGAGAACGGTTACCCCACCGATGCCACCGTTGCGAAAGTCTTCGACGACATCGACTTTCAGCGGGCCTGCCAGGCCTACCTCTGGGCCCTGCCACTGATGGCGATGGAGCAATGGCAGAGCGAGCACCTCAGCAAGTTTGGCGCCGGCAAGCTCGACTACGTCGACTATCTCACCTTTCAGGACAAGCTCGGCCTCCTCACGGCCAACGCCACGACCCCCTACATCATGGCGTTTCCCAATCTGAAGGAGACCGGCCCGCTGGTGTTCGAAGTGCCCGCCGGCCCGACGGCGGGCGGCTTCACCGATTTCTGGCAGCGGCCCATCACCGATTCCGGCCAGACCGGCCCCGACAAGGGCGCGGGTGGAAAGTATCTGATCCTCGGCCCCGATGACCCTGACATGAAGCCGGAGGGCTACCTCGCCTTCCGGTCGCCCACGGTCAACGTCTTTTCCGCCCACCGTGTGCTCGATCCCGATCCGGCCAAAGCGAGGCTGCTGATCGACGGATTGAAAATCTATCCCTACAGCCAGCGAGAAAACCCAGCCCCGACGCGACACATCTCGCCGGCGGGCCGCGCGTGGAGCGGAGAACAACCACGCGGCCTCGCCTACTGGGAGGGACTCGCGAAGGTCATTCAGGAGGAACCGGTCCACGAGCGTGACCGGATGATGATGGGGATGCTCCAGCCGCTGGGCATCGAGAAGGGCAGGCCGTTCGCCCCGAACGAGCGGCAGAAGCAGATTCTCATCGACGCCGCGCAGACCGGAGAGGTGATGGCCCGCGCCATCGCCTACCGGAAGCGGTTCGAGGGGGCGAAAGTCTGGCCTAACAGGAACTGGGAGATCTCACTGTTCCTCAAGGAGACCAATCAGGAAGCCCCGCACCACACACAACTGGACGAACGCACGAGCTGGTTCTACGAGGCCGTCGGCGTGTCGGTGGGCATGATGGGCCGCGCCGTCGGCGTTGGGCAGGTCTACCTCGAGGCTGCGAAGGACAGCCAGGGCCGCTGGCTCGATGGCGGGAAGACCTATCGCCTCAGGGTTCCGAAGGACGTTCCCGTGGCGCAGTTCTGGTCGGTCACCGTGTACGACAGCGAGACCCGCTGCTTCGTGAAGACGGGCGTTTCGCCCGATCGTTCGTCGCGTGACGCCATCGTCACCAATCCCGATGGATCGGTCGATCTCACGTTTGGCCCCGCGGCCCCCGCCGGTATGCCTGAGAGCAACTGGATCAAGACCCTCCCAGGCAAGGGATGGTTCAGCTACTTCCGACTCTACGGCCCGACCCAGCCCTACTTCAACCGCTCGTGGGTGCTGTCTGATATCGAGATGATCGAGTAACGGAGTGGCCTGCACTCACTGCGGCGACCGCGGGAAACGCTTCGAGCTGCCGCATGCTGGTCTTCCCCACGCAGATGTCGAGCATCCTGCCGAAGCGTCGGAACACGCTCTCCTGCCGGTAGGGCAGGCCGTGCTCAAGACACAACGCCTTCACGCGGGGCTGGATCAGGCCATACTGCCGCATCGGCAGATCGGGAAGGAGGTGGTGCTCGATCTGGTAGTTGAGCCAGATGCTCATGTAGTCGACCCACTCCGGGCCGCACTGGTAGTTGGCCGAGCCCAGCACCGAGGTCACGTAAAACTCCTGCTTCCCTCCATAATGGAAGCGAAAGCGGTAGAGGTCGTCAGCGGTGTGATTGGGGCCGATCACGAGAAAGGCGTGGGCATTGGTGATCGCCTCGGCGAGCAGTTTGTTGATCAACACCGCCAGCACCGCGGCCGTGCCGAGCGGCAGGAAGAGGAGTGGCACGACCACGAAGTGCCAGCCGGCGTAGGGGGCGTAGCACTGCAGCCACAGCCGCCGCACAGCCGGCCGACGGAAGTCGAGCACGCTGCCAACCGTGAGCACGGCGATCGACTCCTTCCGTGGTCGCCTGCCGCCAACCGGGTGCATGACGCCGAGCGAATTCGGCGCGTAGTAGATGATCTTCCAGGTGCAGGCCACGATCGCGACGAGTGCGTATTTGAGAACCACCGGGATCCGCATGCGGCGGAGGAACTCCAGGTGCCGCTCCGCGACGTCGGGATCGCCGTCCTCACCGGTGTGATAGTGATGGAGCGTGTTGTGTTCGTAATCCCAGGCTTCGGGCAGCAGCCAGTCGAACCAGTCGATGTACCGCCGCCAGCCTCGTGCGAAGACCCGGCTCGTGTAGCGACGGGGGACGTCCGGAACGCGGTCGTAGCCGCGGTGCAGGATGTGATGCGCGAGCAGCCAGCGAGTGAACTGCCCGAGGCTGAGCAGGAACGCGGAGAGCGGGTTGGGGATGATCCAGGCCGTGGCATAGCCCAGGAGCGTGGCCACGCGGCCATAGGCCTCGATCCGCCGCAGGTGGGCCAGATCGGCCGGACCGATGTTCGCATGAGCCTCGGCCTTCAGCCGGTCGATGGCGGCGCAGAAGCCGGCGACATCGATGTCGCGAAAGTCCGGGTGCACCGCCGTTTCGTGGCCGTGTGTCATGCAGAGAAACCGTGGTGGAACCGCCGGGGTCGCCGGGTGGAGATGAGCCCTAAGGCTAGGTTCCACACCTCCATCCGACCAGCCCTCGGACGGGGCAGCGGCCAACCGACAAACTGGGCTTGCCCGGAAACCGCCGGGACGATGAACTTTCGGGGCTGAACATGGTTTTTCTCCACGGAGTGCGCGGCATGGATGCCCCACGTGCGATCGTTCTCGTCAAGCTCTCCGCCATCGGCGACGTGCTCCACGGCGTACCCGCCGCGGTGGCGCTGAAGCGGGCATTTCCCTCCACTCGGATTGGCTGGGTGGTCGAGGGCCGCTCCGCCGACGTGCTCGCCGGCCATCCCGCCATCGATCACCTCTTTCGCCTGCCGCGTGGCTGGATGAAATCGTGGCAGGCAGTGCGGTCGCTCCGTCGTCAACTGCTCGACTTCCGTGCTGATGTCGCGATCGACATGCAGGGACTGCTCAAAAGCGCCGTCCCCACCTGGCTCTCCGGCGCGTCACTGCGGATTGGCCACGCGCGGCCGGAGTCGCGTGAGGCGGCATGGCTGGCCTCAACCTGCGCCGTGCCCTCGACGGCTGCGCACGTCGTGGATCGCAATTGCGATCTGCTTGAGCCGTTGGGGGTGCATGAGACGACGCCCGCCTTCGACATGCCAGACTGGCCCGTGAGCCGCCACCGCATGGAAGAGTGGCTCGCCACGCTGCGGTTGGCCTCGGCGCCGATCGTGATCAATCCCGGCGCGGGCTGGCCGTCGAAGATCTGGCCGGAGGAACGGTTTGCGGCGGTGGCCCGCTGCCTCCACGATCGTCACGGGATGACATCGGTCATCGTCTGGGGTGGCGACCGGGAGCGGGGCAGCGCCGAGCGAATCGCTGCGGCCGCGCCGCAGGCGACAGTCGTCGCGCCCAAGACATCGCTCCAGGACCTCGGCGCCCTTTGCCGCCTCACGCGGCTGTTCGTCTCGGGCGACACTGGGCCGCTGCACCTCGCCGCGGCGGTGGGCACGCCCTGTGTCGGCCTCTTCGGCCCGGTGCCCGCCAATCGCAACGGCCCCTACGGCCGGATCCATGCCACCGTCGAACCGCCGGCCTCGCTGCGGCCGAAGTGGGATGATCGCAAGACCGACACGCTCGCGATGGCAGGCATCGACGTCGACCGCGTCGTGGCAGCGTGCGAAGGCCTCGCGTTCCACGCTCACCGCATCACAGCGTAAAATTGGGGACGGGAGCGATTTTTCGGTAGCCGAAGTCGACACGGCCCTCATATGCCGAGGCTGTAAGAGAGCCTCACAAAAATCGCTCCCGTCCCCAATTTTCAAACAGCTCATCAAGCCGCTCAATGTTCCGAGCCTGCTCGGCCGCCGGCTGGAAGCTCGATTCGAGGCTGTTCCGCAGGAGCGTGTGGGCGTCTGCCGCCGTCAGCGGCAAGCTTGCAAATGACTGGCGGAGATTCTCGTTGAGGGAGCCGCCGAAGTAGGCGGGATCATCTGAATGCACGCTCGCCCGCAGGCCCGCGGCGAGCAGCTTCGGCAGGGTGTGTTGGGCGAGCGAGTCGAACACGCGGAGCTTCACGTTGGAGAGCGGGCAGACCGTCAGCGGAATCCGGTCCCGAACGAGCCGGGCAACCACGCCCTGGTCCTCGAGGCACCGCACGCCATGATCGATCCTCTCGGCACCGAGTGCATCGAGGGCTGCCGTGATCGAGGCGGGCGGTCCCTCCTCGCCTGCATGGGCGACGGCGTGGAGGCCGAGCCTCCGGCAGCGGTCGAACACCCTCGCAAACTTCTCCGGCGGATTGCCCCGCTCGCCGGAATCGAGACCGACGCCGAGCAGATGCTCGCGAAAAGGCTCGGCCCGTTCGAGCGTCTCGAAGGCTTCCCGCTCCGTGAGGTGCCGCAGGAAGCACATGATCAGCGCGGCTGAGATGCCCAGTTCGTCCTGCGCCCGTCCGATCGCCCGCGACATGCCGCCGACCACCGTCTCGAAGGGCACGCCCCGTGCGGTGTGGGTCTGCGGATCGAAGAAGATCTCCGCGCGGACGACGTTGTCGGCATGGGCCCTCTGGAGATACGCCCATGTCAGGTCATGAAAATCGTCTTCCGTGCGAAGCACCGCCGCGGCGGCGTAGTAGACGTCGAGAAAGCTCTGCAGGTCGGTGAAGGCAAACGCCTTTCGCAGCGACTCTGGTGAGTCGTAGGGCAACGCAATGCCATTGCGGCGGCCGATCTCGAAGGCGAGTTCCGGCTCGAGCGTGCCCTCGATGTGCACATGCAGCTCCGCCTTAGGGGCCAGCGAGATGAGGGCGGCGAGCCGTTCGGCCGGAATGCGGGAAAAGTCGGGTGTCATGCTTCCATTTACCCGGGGCGGTCGTGAGGCGGTATCTTAAGGGAGCTATTGTCCAATCACGCACTCCAGGCACCATAGAGCCACTCCATGACCACAACCGCCAAGCCGATTCTGTTCCTTCTCCGCGCCGGATTCCCCGAGTCCAAGCATGGCACGGGCGGCTTGTATTGCCCGGAGTGCGCGACCATCGCCGGCCTCCTCTACTACTATCCAAAGCTCGTCGAGGCACTCGACGTCAGACTAGTCGATGTCCCGCGACCCCGGCCCGAGGTGGTGGCGATGGTCGGTGAGGAAAACCAGTCGTGCCCGGTGCTCGTCCTCCCGCAGGGCGATCTGCCCGCCGGCGTGCCGGTTGCCAACGGCCGGGCATTCGTCTCCGGCCCCGAGCCGATCGTGAACTTCCTCGCCGAGCGCTACGGCACCGCCCGGTCGAACTGACCGCCCGCACGACTGACGTATCTGAGATCCACACCGCCAGAAGGCTGAACGCAGCAACCCCATGTCACGCCCACGTCCCAACCCATTCTATGCGATCCTCGGGGTCGTGGGTTTCTTGTTTACGATCACGGCATCGAGCTACTGCCTGTTCGTGCTGCGGGGCGTGCGCCGCGAGAGCCTCTCCACCGCACCGCATGCCCTTGAGCAGTTGATGGATCGCCATGGCATCACGCTCCTGGCCGGCCAGATCGCCGTGCTCGCCCTCGCCACGGTCGGCGCCGTGGCCATCGATCATTTCGAGGGGGAGCGGCAGAAGCGGGAGCGCGAGCAGGAGTCGGCGGCCCGACGCAGCCGCGACAGCGATGCCACCGGGACGGAACGACCGTGACCGCGTCGGCTGCCCGACAGATCGAACGCCTGCGGGAGCAGATCCGGCATCACGACCGGAAATATTACGTCGAGGCGGCGCCCGAGATCAGCGACCGCGACTACGACCGCCTGCTCGCCGAACTGCGTGTGCTCGAGGAAAAACATCCCGAACTGGTGGCGGCCGACAGCCCCACGCAGCGGGTCGGCGACGAGCCGGTGCCGGAACTCGAATCGGTGCGGCACCGGCTGCCCATGCTCTCGATCGACAACACCTACAGCGCCGCCGACCTCGCCACCTGGGGACGCCGCGTCGAAAAGCTCTTGCAGGAGTCGGACTCTGGCCCCATCGAGTGGGTACTGGAGCTGAAGATCGACGGCGTGGCCGTCTCGCTCACCTACGAGCGCGGCCTGCTCGTGCTCGGCGCCACCCGCGGCAATGGCACGGTCGGCGACGACATCACGCACAATGTCCGCACGATTCATGGTGTGCCGCTGCGGCTGGCCATCGACGAGCCGCCTGAGCGGGTCGAGGTTCGCGGCGAGGTCTACATGACCAATTCCGATCTCGTCACACTCAACCAGCAGCAGGCGGAAGCGGGGCTCGCTCCCTTCGCCAACACGCGAAACGTGGCCGCCGGTAGCATCCGACTGCTCGATCCGCGGGAGTGCGCCGGTCGGCCACTGCGATTTTTCTGCCACGGCGTGGGCGATGCGACCGGCCTCGGCGCGGTATCGCAATCGGAATTGCACGAATGGGCGCAGCAGGCGGGCCTGCCCGTCGCACCTCGGACTCGCACGTTTGCTACTCTCGATGCACTCGTCGAAGACGGCACATCGCTGATCGAGGAATTGCACTCCCTCGACTTCGAGGTGGACGGCTTCGTGATCAAGGTGAACCGCTTCGACCAGCAGCGGCAACTCGGTACTACCGCCAAAAGTCCCCGCTGGGCGATCGCCTGGAAGTTCGAAAAGTTCGAGGCCACGACGAAGCTGGCGGGCATCCGCGTACAGGTGGGCCGCGGCGGCACGGTGACGCCGGTGGCCGATCTGGAGCCGGTGGAGCTTGCGGGCACGATCGTCCGCCGGGCGAGCCTGCACAACGCCGACGAGGTGGCGCGGAAGGACGTCCGCGTGGGGGACGTGCTCGTGGTCGAGAAGGCGGGGAAGGTGATCCCACACGTGGTCCGCGTCGAGAAACACCTGCGGAAGCACGAACTCGAGCCGTGGTCGCCACCCACCGAGTGCCCTGAATGCGGCACGCCACTCGAGCGTGATCCAGAGGGCGTCTATATCCGCTGCCCCAACGTCGACTGCCCCGCACGCTGCCGCGAGCGGCTCAAGTTCTTCGCATCGCGTGGCGCGATGGACATCGAGGGGCTCGGCGACAAGCTCGTCGAGCAGCTCGTCGCCACGGGCCTCGTGAAAGACTACGCCGATCTCTACGCACTGACCGCGGCCCAGCTCGAGCCGCTCGAACGAATGGGTGAGAAATCGGCGCAGTCACTCGTCGAGCAGATCGCCGCCAGCCGCAGCCGCGGGCTCGTCCGCGTGCTCAACGCGCTCGGCATCCGCCACGTCGGCCCGCGGGTGGCCTCCCTGCTCTGCAGGCGGTTTCCCTCGCTCGACCAGCTCCGCGCGGCAGGCATCGACGAACTCTCCGCCGTGGAGGACATCGGCCCGGTGATCGCGGCCAGCGTGCACGAGTGGCTGGCGAGCAGCTACGGAAAACGGGTGCTGCACGGCCTGGATCAGGCGGGTGTGGCCCTCGAGGTGCCGGAATCGGAGCGAGTGAGCGAGGGGCCGCTCACGGGCAAGACGCTCGTGGTGACGGGCACGCTCTCCGGCTTCTCGCGGCAGGAGGCGGAGGAGGCGATCCGCAAGGCCGGCGGACGGGCGTCGGGGAGTGTGTCGAAGAAGACCGACTATGTCGTGGCCGGCGAGGAGGCGGGCAGCAAGCTGGAGAAAGCGGAAAAACTCGGAGTGAAGGTGATCGACGAGAACGAGTTCCGCCGGCTGCTCGCGGGCGACGGCTGAGACGGCTGCTATCCCCCGGCTCGCGCCGGGGGCTTGTATTGGAGCTATCCCCCGGCTCGCGCCGGGGGCTTGTATTGGAGCTATCCCCCGGCTCGCGCCGGGGGCTTGTATTGGATTCCCATACAAGCCCGGAGCGCGAGCGATGGGATTCATCTCACCGCACGATCGGCAGGTCGATTGGCCGCTGGTCGGCGATGGCGGTGGGCGGGCGGGGCGTCGCGTCGCCTCCCACGGGCAGACCGGCGAAGACCTTTGGCTTGGAGAGGTCCACCATGCCCGCGAGCGCCGCGGGATCCTGCGATACGACGTCGGAAACGGCTTTCGCGTTGCGCTTATGAATGGCCCGGCCAGCGAACGCCGGCTCGTCGTGAATCTCTCCGTCCTGCCAGGGCCCGGCTCCGAAGAGCCAGCGGTCGCGGGCATGGCTGGCGACATGCTCCTCGCCGCTCTGCCAGACCGGCTGGCCACTCTCTCGCTCGTAGGCGTAGACGCTGAGCTTCGCTACGCCGCGTTGTTCCGATCGCTTGGCGAGCACGAGTTCCGGCGTGGAGGTTTCGTTGCCCTTGAGCGTGACACTCGTCGCCGGGATGCCGAGCAGAACCGAACTGCGGTCCGTGCCGACCGCTCCCGCACGGGCCTCGACCACGACTTCGGCCGCATCGCGATCCTTGGCCAGCAGACAGCCGGTCGCCATCAATTGGTGCCGCAGCGCGCTTTCGAGGTACTTGCCATCCTCGACGTCATCCATGAACGCCGTTTCGAGGAACACCTTCCTGCCCGCCAGCGGACGGACGTCGATCCGCATCACGGCCCGATCGATCGCCTGGGATACGAGCAGTTGCTCTGTGGCGGTCCGCTTTGAATCGCTCATCCTCGTCGTGCCGCAGCCCACGAGCACGGCCAACAGCATCGTCAGAGCAGAGGCCTGCATCGGCCGGTGGCCACATGGATGAAACGTCATCGTTCTCAGCACGCCGTTCATCAGCAGGCGTCTCCGGCTCAGTGGGACCTGTCACATTGGGAAGCGGGCGGGGAGGGTAGCAGCTCTGCCATCTCGGAGAAATGGCGTTCCGGCGGCTGAGAGAGCCGCCGTTCCCCGGCTCGCGCCGGGGGCTTGTATGAGATTTCCATACAAGCCCGGAGCGCGAGCGATGGGATTCCCGTCGCGTGCTGCGCCAAACGAACGCCCGGCGTCGGGGCATAGGCATCCCCGCACCACCACGCCTGTCGGGTCGCACTACCGCCGCATGGCGAGCGGCAGTGCGAACAGTGCCATCGCCAGCCCCCAGAGCGGCTCGCCCGCCAGCAGGCCCACGAGCGGCCAGCCGACCAGCCCAACTCTGGCCACGAGTTGCTGCGTCGGCCCACACCACAGGCCGATCGCGAAGAGGATCTCGAAGGTGGTGACGCCATGCGTGAGCAGGTTCGTGAGGTATTCCGATCGCTCCAGCCAAGGCACGAGGCCGGCAGCCCCACTCCGCGACCCCGTCGCCAGATACCAGGCGGCCAGACCATTCCACCAGACATCCCCCTTGAGCTGCGCGAGCACCGCCCCGACGGCAATCGCCGTGGCATGCACCTGGAGGAGTCCCTCCGAGATGCTCGCCCTCCAGCCTGCGGCCGGCACGGGCCGGCCCGCACGATTGGCGAACCAGCGATCGAGTGACACATGCTCGCCGGCCGGACCGATGGCGAGGCACCAGAGCAGGATCGAAAGACAGTCATCGCCAGGCCCCGCAAGGATCGGACCGCGGTGCAACAGCGACGCCCAGAGCAAGGCCGCCAGTGGCGCGACCACGGGCGTCGCGAAGCCGACCAGCAGCAGGGCGAAGACCACGCCCGTGGCGCCGAAGACCGCATTCAGCGCAGGAGGAGTCGCGGCCCAATCAAAGAGTGAGAACCCCGATGGTGAACGCCACTCCCGCACGGTGTCGGCAGGCAGGACGCCCGCTGGACCAAACCACGCGTGCAGGTCGGCGGCATAGCTCCACCACGCTGCGAGGGCGATCGCCGCGGCGCCGATCCGCACGAGAGCCAGCGGCCGGCTGTCGCCGGAACTGAACCAGAATCGATTCCACGCATCAACGACGGCGGCGACGCCAGTGCCTGATGCAGCGAAAGAGGAACGAGCAGCGGCCGATGACCGGGCATTCATCGCGCGGCCTCCGCGGCGTTTCCGGTTTCACCGTTGCTCGGGTCACCGCTGGCATCGGCCCGCACGAGCGGCGCGACCTCGCCACGAGGCTCAGTGCGGATCAGTTGCAACTCGCCGTCCACCATGCGGACCCGGGCCGAGGAGGCCTGCACCGGCGCTAGTGACGGCCCGCCGCGATCGACCAGCGGAGTCCGCAGCACACGCACGGTGACGTCCTCAGCACCCACGTCGTCGAACATGCCGCGGCCGACCGCCGCAGCCAACAGGCCGTCGCGATCGGTATCTTCCACGGCGATCGATCGTGCGAGACGCCGCCACCGGGCAGCCCGTTCACCGGTGAGTCGGCCGGGGAGACGCACTGTCGCGGCCTTCCCATCCCCCTGCGGCCGCACCTCGACGGAAAAGTCGCCATCCTCGTCGCCGCCATAAGTCAGGCGGTAGTCGAAGCCAAGGTCGAGCCATGGCGGCACCATCCACGGCGAGAAGAGGCGGCTCTTGATCGTGCGAACGACCGCCGACGATCCGCTGCCGGTGTTGCCAACGATCGAAAGCACGAGGCCTACCAGATAGACGGCGAGTGCCACCGTGACCGCAGCCTGCGTCACCGGTGACGGCGTCTTGGTTTCGGAGGAGTTGTTCATCGTTCTTTTTCGCCCATCCAAGCCCGAAGCGCAAGCGAGGGTCGGATGGGGGTTCCATCAACCGTCTGATGAGCGCTCACCGGCCGGAAGCCCTGTAGTCTGATTCGCCCGCCCGCCAATCTCCAGTGCCAGGGTCCCGCGGGATTTCCAGCCGGATTTCCGCGGCCCAGCCGCCCCGCGGCAGCGGGCCGCGTTGACAGGCCCGCCGCATCGCGATAGTTTTCAGGTGGCGGTTCGACACCGTCACGGCTCCCCCATCGCATGAGCCACAAGCCCGCTGGTGCAGCGGCTGTGTGGCAAAAGGCTCCATGGGGGATTAGCTCAATTGGGAGAGCGTCTGGCTGGCAGCCAGAAGGTCAGGGGTTCAAATCCCCTATCCTCCACTTCATTGTGGGGAGCCGGATGGTTTTGTGGGTCGCCGCATCGCCCGCATGAAAACGCCTGCTGAATCCGCCCCGCAGTCCGCACCGCAGCGGGGCGAAATGGCCTGGGTGGATGGCTCGTTCCTTCCGCGGCAGTCGCTCTTCCTGCCCGTCGGCGACGCCGGATTTGTGCTGGGGGCCACGGTCACCGAGCAGCTGCGAACTTTCTGCGGCCGACTCTTCATGACCAACGCCCACCAAGAGCGGCTCCACGAATCGTTGCAGATCGTCGGCATCGATTCCGGCCGGCCGCTGACCGAAGTATTCGCGGCGGCGGCCGAGCTGGCGGCCCGCAACCATGCCGTCGGCCCGGCCGACGACGATCTCGGACTCGTGATCTTCGTCACGCCCGGCGACCAGCCGTCGCAGCATCGTGGCATGGGGGGCACTCCGCGGACGGTGATCCACACCTTTCCGTTGGCGTTCCGTCTCTGGGCTGACGCCTACGACCGCGGCGTGCCATTGCGGAGCGTGTCGGTCAGGCAGGTGCCCGACGCCTGCTGGCCGGTGCAGGCCAAGGTCCGCAGCCGCCTCCATTATTTTCTCGCCGACCGCGAGGCACACGCCGCCGAACCGGGAGCCAGGGCCGTTGTCTGCCATCTCGATGGCCGCGTCAGCGAGACCTCGACCGCCAACATCGCGATCGTTCGCGACGGCACGATCCTCGCGCCCCCGGCGGCCGACGCGCTCGCGGGTGTGAGCCTGCGATGCGCGGAGGATCTGGCGGAATCGCTGGGGCTGTCCTGGACGACGTGCTCGCTCAACGAGCAGGACCTCGCCGATGCCGATGAGATCCTGCTCACGAGCACGCCCAACTGCATCCTGCCGGCCACCCGCTTCAACGGCCGTGCCATCGGCACCGGCCGACCGGGCAGAATCTACCAGTCGCTCCTCGCCGCCTGGAGCGGGCTCGCGGGGCTCGACATCGCAACGCAGGCCCGCGCACGGGCTGCGTCCACTGCCGGAAGTGTCTGACCGGCAGCCCACGCGCTTTCGCCAACCGTCACATTCATGCACCGCCCGCTCCGCCTCCTCCTGATCCTCGCACTCGTGGCGGTGGCCGTGCCGCTGGTGCCGTTCCTTGCCTTCGGCACGCGGCTCGATCATGCGGTGGCACAATGGCTCGATCCCCTCCCCGCTCCCCCGGTGCTGGCGGCGATCGAAGTGGGCGTGCTCGCCGCCGACCTGCTGCTCCCAGTGCCCTCGAGCATGGTGGCAACCCTCGGTGGCGCGCATCTCGGCATCGTGATCGGCACGGCCTGTGCCTGGCTGGGCATGACGGCCGGTGCGATGGTGGGCTGGTGGCTCGGCCGCACCGCGGGCGCCGCGTCGCTCTCGAGCCTCACGGCGGACGAGCAGGAGCGGCTCGCCCGGCAGCAGCGGCGCTTTGGCCCGCTTGCGGTCGTGCTCACCCGGCCCCTTCCGCTCGTCGCTGAAGCCGCGGCCCTCATGGCCGGTGCCGCTGGTATGGGATGGCGGGAATTTCTCATCGCAGCCGGCAGCGGCAACCTCGTCATCGCGCTCGTCTGGAGCCTCGCCGGCGCCCTCGGCCGGCAGGCCGATTCGCTCCAGTGGGTGCTCGTCGGATCGCTTGCGGTGCCGGTCGCAATCACGTGGCTCATGGTGCGTCGCAATTTGCAAACACACCCGCGCGAACTATGATCCGCTCAGTCGATCGAGTCAGCGGCACGCATCGAACCGCGACCCACCACCACGCGCCGGACATGCCATGGATGCCATCAAGTCCCTTCTCGACATCTTCCTGCACGCGCGCGACCACCTGGAGGCAAACATCGAGGCATGGGGCCCGTGGACTTACGTGCTCCTGTTCGTGATCATCCTCTGTGAGACGGGCCTCGTGGTCACGCCGTTTCTGCCCGGCGACTCACTCCTCTTCGCTGCCGGCGCTTTGGCGGCGCTCTATCCACAGTCGCTGAGCATCGTCGTACTGCTCACGCTGCTGTCAATCGCTGCCGTGCTGGGCGACACGATCAATTACGCCATCGGCCGCGCGGTCGGCCCTCGGGCCTTCAGCGTCAACAGGTGGTTTCTGAAGCACGAACATCTCACCCGTACCCAGGAGTTCTATGAACGGCACGGCGGCAAGACGATCGTGCTCGCCCGGTTCGTGCCGATCGTTCGCACCTTCGCTCCGTTCGTCGCCGGCGTCGGCAGGATGAACTACCCCCAGTTCCTCTACTACAATATCGTCGGCGGGCTGGCATGGGTTCTCATCTGCACGCTCGCCGGCTACTTCTTCGGTGAGCTGCCGTTCGTGAAGAAGAACTTCGAGCTGGTGGTGGTCGGCATCGTGCTCGTGTCGGTGTTGCCCGTGGCATGGGAGCTCTGGGCCGCCCGTCGCCGCGCCGCGAAGTGACGGCGATTTCGTCGACACATCCCATCGCTGACGCTCCGGGCTTGTATGGGACGGATCGCTCCCTCCAAATAAAAGCCCCCGGCGCAGGCCGGGGGATTCCGGGTGAGCAAGGCAATCGTCACGCAAGCGACGCCGCCACGCGGTCAAACACCGCGTCGAATGCCTGCCGCGTGCGGGAAGTGAGCGACTGCACCTCCGCCACGAGGTCTTCCGGACTGCCGTAGCCAAGCAGATGCGCGAGCGTCTTCTGCTCTGACTGCACCGTTGGGAAATCGTGGCGGGCTGGTGCGTCGAGCAGCCGCAGATGACCCTCGATGGTTCGCAGCTGACGGTACGCCTGTTCCAAAAACGTGCACTCACCAGCCGCCAGATGACCCGCCGCCTGCAATCGCTCAAGGCCCGCAAGCGTCTCGGGCGTGCGGACCGCGGGCTCGCGGCCGCCGTGCACGAGCTGCAGCATCTGCACGACGAACTCGATGTCGACCACCCCGCCGGGACCACGCTTGAGGTTGGTCGCCCGGGCGCCCTCCTCCATGCGGTGCCGCATCCGGCGGATTTCGGCGATCTCGGCGGCGGTCCATTCACGTCCGTACGCCGCGGCATCCACGATCCGCTGGGCCCGGGCGGCCGCCGCAGGACTTCCGATCACGACCCTTGCCTTCACGAGTGCCTGCCGCTCCCAGATGGCGGCCGGACCATCCTCGGCGAAGTAGCGGGCGAAGTCGTCGAGCGACACCGCCGCCGGTCCGCTGCGGCCGCTGGGGCGGAGCCGGGAATCCATTTCATAGAGCCGGCCGTGGGGGCCGAAGGAGTTGAACACCTTCATCGTCCGCTGCGCAAGCTCCGCGAAGAAGTGGGCATTGGTCGTGCCCTCGACGCTCCGTCGCGTGCGACGACGGTGGAAGGAGATACCGTCGTGATCGTAGAGAAAGACGAGATCCACGTCGCTGGCGTAGTTCATCTCGCGGCCGCCGAACTTGCCCATCGCCAGCACCACCGGCCCCGCTCGCACACCGACTGTCTCCCCCTGACCAGCCATCGGTTCGCCCAGCCGCTCCACGAGCCTCTCCTCCTCGCGGATCATCACCACCCGCAGGATCGATTCCGGGATGGCCGTGAGCGCGGCGGTCGTCTCGGCCACGTTCTGCCGGCCGAGGATGTCGCGCACTCCAACCCGCAGCTGCTGCGAGGCCTTGAAGGCCTGGATGATCGGCTCGAGTTCAACCGCCCCCTTGCAGAGTTCGGCGAGCGCGGCGTCGAGAACGGCCGGCGTTGGTAGCCGCGGCACCACGAGGCTGTCGAGCAGTTCGTCGATCATGCCGGGATTGCTCATCAGCAGTTTGGCGAGGAAGGGGCTCGATGAGCAGAGGCGGACCGTCAGATCGAGCGACGGTGGGTGGAAACTGAACAGTTCCCAGAGCACCCCCTTGCCGCCGAGGGAATCGCTGACGGAGACGAGGTTCGCGAGCGTGGCGTCGGGGTCGGGGGTGGTGGCGATGGCCGCCAGCAGCCTGGCCGCGATCGCCGCCAGGAAATGCCGGCACCGTCGCGTGGAAAGAAACCGCACCTGCTCCTCGCCGAGGCTCTCGAGCGCCCGATGCGCGGCCGGGATGTCACGGAACCCGTGCCGCGACAGCACGTCGCGAACGAATGCCTCCGGCGGCGACGGGTCGAGCACCAGATCGACCTCCGGCTCGGGCTCAGCATCCTCAGGGAAGGCGTCATGCAGCAGGTGGTCGAGGATGCGGCGGTTCACGTCCGTCGCCTCGGCCAGTTCCTGGCGCAGTCGATCGGCGGCCGCCTCGCCTGTTCCGTAGCCCATGCGCACCGCCAGCCTGGTGAATTCGGTCGGGTCCCGCGGCACGGCATGGGTCTGGCGATCGTAGAGGATCTGGAGCCGATGCTCGACGGTGCGCAGGAGCGTGTAGGTGCGTTCCAGAATGCCGCGTTCCTGGTCGGTCAGTCCGCCTGACTCCGCAAGCCGCCGCATCGCCTCCAGCGTCGTGCCAGTGCGGAGCTGCGGCGCGTCGCCGCCGCTCAAGAGCTGGAGAAATTGGATCGTGAACTCGATGTCGCGGATCCCGCCCCGGCCGTTCTTGATGTCGGCGTCATCGGTCCCGTCGCGGACGGCACGGTGTTCGATCCGCCGCTTGAGCGCCTTGATGCCGCTGATGTCCGCACGCGTCAGCCAGCGGCGGTAGATCCACGGCTGCATCTCGGCGAGCACCCGCCCCCCCAGGGCCTCATCGCCGGCGATGCACCGGGCCTTCACCCACGCCTGCCGCTCCCAGGTGCGGCCGTGGCGGTCGTAATACTGGAGCATTGCCTCGTGCGACATGGTCGCAGGCCCGTTCGCCCCGTGGGGCCGCAGCCGCAGGTCGACGCGGTAGGCGATCCCCAGGTCGGTCGGTTCCACGATCAGCCGCACCGTCTCCTGCACGACCCGTTCGAAGAACTCGGCGTTTGCACAGGGCTTGGGTCCCTGCACGCGGCCATCGGCCGAATACACGAACACAAGGTCGATGTCGCTGGAATAGTTCAGCTCCACACCGCCGAGCTTGCCCAGCGCGATCACCGCCATAGTGGCGTGCTCGCCGACGAGCCCACGGGGGATGCCCCGGAGTGTCTCCAGTCGCGACACGGCCGACGCGACCGCCGCTTGCACCACGCAGTCGGCGACGTGCGAAATCTGCGTCACGACCGTCTCCAGTCGCTGCCCGCCGACGATGTCGCCGTAGGCGATGCGGAGCGTTTCACGACGTTTGAAACGACGCATCGCCCGCATCACGCAGTCGGGCTCGGTGAGCAGGGCTGTCTCCGCCGCGAGTGCTGCGGCCAAGCTCTGGCGGCTCTCGGGCCGCCCCTCGCCCACGCGGACCTGCTCCCACGACTCCGGATCGAGGATCACCAGTTCGGCGAGATAGGGGCTGGCCGAGAAGAGCTTGAGCAGAATCTCCAGGCTCCGCGGATCACGCTGGAAGAGCGTGCCAGTGGAGAGGGGGCTGCGGACCGCGCCGATGAGACGTTCCACCGCGACGAGCACCCGATCGGGGTCGCTCGCGGCCGGAAGCAGGTGCCCGAGCCGGCCGCAGAGAAAGGCCAGGAGATCGAGCGTGAGTCCGTGCGCGGCGAGGCCGCAGAGCGAGCGGTGCGCCGCCAGTGGATCCGCGAGGCCAGCACGCCGCCCCCACTCCGCGGCAGCGGTGGGCTCGTCGAGGAGCCGCTCCATCTCCGCGATCGAACCGGGAAAGTCCGGCGGCACGGCTAGGCTCCTGCAGTCGTATCGGCCGGCGTCGTGTCGGTCTGCGCGGTGCCGGTCTGCGTGGCGCTGGGTCTTCCTGACGTCAACGCGGCCGTCAGATCGATGTCGTAGAGCGTGGACGGAGCGTCTGCGCCGGCATTCTCCAACAGGTGCTCCAGTGGCACCGCATCGGCCAAACCGTCGGCGACGTCGCCAGCCAGCGACCACGCGCCTGCCGCCTGGATATCGACATCGACGAGTCGACCGATGAGCCGCAGTGGGGCGTCGAAGACCACAATCCGGTCGCACATCGTCCGCCCCGTCAGCTGCGCAAGCGACTCAGGAGACGACGTCTGCTCGGAGTCGCCGGGCGACGCCCCCTCCGCCGGCGGCACTGCGGACTTGGGCCGCTTCCGTTCCTCACGCACCGAAAGCCCCTCCACGAGGACCTGCTGCCGCGTGCCGATGAACCGCAGATTGCCAGCGAGGCTCACCGCTGCCTGGGCCTCTTCAAGCGCCTGGTTGCGTTCCTTCTTGACCGTCTCCGGCACGTCGTCGGGCTGCCGGTCGAAGGCCTTGGTGCCGGGCCGGGGGCTGTATTTGAAGATGAAGCTGCTCTTGAAGTCGGCCGTGCGGACGAGGTCGAGCGTGGTCTGGAATTCGGCGTCGGTCTCACCGCAGAAGCCGACGATGAAGTCGCTCGTCACGGCCGCGTGCGGGATCGCCTCCCGCAGCCGGCCGAGCATCTCCATGTATTCGCCGATCGAATAGCCGCGTTTCATCCGGCTGAGCACGGCGTCGGAGCCGTGCTGAGCCGGCACGTGTAGGTAGTGGCTCACCTTCGGCAGGTCGCGAACGGCCGCGATGAGGTCGTCGGTCATGTCCCGCGGATAGTTGGTCACGAACTTGATCCGGTCGAGGCCGTCGATCGCGTCGAGCATCACGAGCAGGTCAGCGAGCCGCGTCGTCGTGCCGCCGTCCTTCCAGCGGTAGCTATTGACGGTCTGGCCGATGAGCGTGATCTCCCGACAGCCCTCGGCGACGAGCTTCCTCGCCTCGGCGACGATCGTCGCCGGCGCACGGGCCTGCTCGGGGCCACGAACATGCGGCACCACGCAGAACGCGCAGAACTTATCGCAGCCGGTCTGAGTCCGTATGAACGCCTGAAAGGGCGTCGGCCGCATCTGCGGATCGCGGTCGGGGTCGTAGCTCTCGAAGCTCTGGGCGATCGCCTCCCGGCTGGCGCCGGTGCGATCGAGGCTGACCTCCAGCCGCGGGCCGCCGCCGGCGAGCACCTCGTCGACGAGGCCGGGAACGCGGTGGAGCTGTCCCGGACCGACGACGAGATCGACCCAGGGCGCCCGTTTGCGGACGAGTTCCTGATCCTTCTGGGCCATGCAGCCGAGCACGCCCACGACCAGCCCGGGCCGCTGCTGCTTTTCGAGGCGGATTCGGCCGAGCGCCGAATAGACCTTGTCCTCGGCATGCTGCCGCACGCTGCAGGTGTTGTAGAAGACGGCGTCGGCCTCGGCGGTGGTGCGGGCCATCTCCCAGCCCTGCCGGCGCAGGGCGGCGACGACGAGCTCGCTGTCGAGCACGTTCATCTGGCAGCCGACCGTTTCGATCCAGAGCCGTTTCGTCATGCGACGGATTCTAGCCTCTCCCGACGCAAAACCCATACGCTGAGGATCAGTCGGCGTTCACGAAAACACCCGCAGCCGGCGGCCTGTTCCCAGGCCGATCGACGCCGCCCGGACCGAAAGCTCGTCGAGGGCCCGTGCCCCCTCGGCGCCAAGGTCGAGCGTCCATTCGTTGACGTAGAGATCAACGTGCTGCATCAGCACGTGGTCGTCGAATTCCTGGGCATGCGTCCGCATCGTGGGAAGCGCCGCCTGCCGATCGGCCAACGCAAACCGCAGGGAGTCGTGGATCACCTGTTGCACCGTCGCGATCGTTTCAGCTGGCAGCCGATTGCTGGCAACGATGCCGCCGAGCGGCAGCGGGCAGCCCGTCTCCTGCTCCCAGCGGGCGCCGAGATCCTCGACGAGGCCCAGCCCATGCTGCTGCCAGGTGAACCGACCCTCGTGGATGCAGACTCCAAAATCCGCCGTTCTGGCCTCCAACCTCGGCATGATCTCCGAAAACACGGCGTGCTCGACGCGTGTCGTGTTGGGGTGGAACAGCGCAAAGAGCAGTGCCGCCGTCGTGTGCCTGCCCGGGCAGAGCGTCAACTGGCTGGTGTGTTCCGGTCTGATGCCGGGCGAGGCAGACAGCAGCAGCGGCCCGACGCCAAACCCGAGGGCCGAGCCGCTCGGCAGCACGACGTGGTCGTCCGCGAGGTGCAGCGCCGCGTGAAAGCTCGTCTTGCCGACATCGAAGCCGTCGCCAAGCAGTCGCTCGTTGAGCTGCTCGATGTCGAGCAGCTCAACCTCGAACTGCAGCCCCCGCCAATCCACCGATCGCGTCAGCAGACCGTGGAAGGCGAACGTGTCGTTGGGGCAGGTCGAGATGCCCAGTCGGATAGTCCGGCTCATGAGTCCTCCGCCAGACTCTGCAGGGCGAGCCTGCCCGCCGCCTCGAGCGCGGCCGCCACCTGCCAGCGCGATGCGTCGCGGTCGCCCGCCGTGTTGGAGATGCCGCGGATGATGCCAACGGGCACGCCTCGCAGACGGCAGGCAAACGCCACCGCGAATCCCTCCATGTCTTCTGCCACCGCGGCGGGAAACGTCTGCTTTCGGAGCCGCACATCCTCGGCGCTCGCCGCCGCCGCGCAGACAGTCAGCAGGAGATCGGCCTGCCCGCCGCCATCGTCACTGCCCACCTCGCATGAAGTCAGGCCGCCGATCTCGTCGCCGATCGGATCGCCACCATGGGGTGACGTGCCGTCGGCGTCGCCGGGCCACTGCTGCCATCCCATCGCTCCAGCCGACACGAACTCACCGCCGCTGCCCGCCCCGACGCCGTAACAGGCGACCCGCTCGAACGCATAGGCCGAACCGACAGCGAGGTGATCATCGAGCCGACCGGCGATGCCGACGAGCAGCACCCGTTCGGGAGCATGCTCCGCGAGGAGCTGTGCCGTGCGAGCGGCCGCGGCCACCGGGCCAAATCCGCACAGCGCCACGCTGCAGTCCCGCGTTGGGGCGGAGGCCAGGATCGGATCGAGTCTCCGCCGCTCCATCTCGGTGGGCACGAGGATCAAGTGTCGCGGCATCCGCGTCGATCATCCCGTCTGGAGGTTCTGGAGCGGGCCAGTCACGTTTGCGTCACGTTGAGACCAACGGATGCCTCGCCACTCACAGTATACAACCCCTCGTACGTTGCAGATGTCTGTTTCGAATGCAGAATCCGTGAGGGGCTGGCCGGGCCCCAAGAGCCGGCGTTGCTCGGGCACCGATCCGTCTCAGCGGATTGGTCGGCGCAGGCAGGATGCCGGAGCGCAGTCAGCATCGAGTGAGCGAAGGGCAGCGGGCACCGATCCGTCTCGGCGGATTGGTCGACGTAGCGAACGTCCGGCGATGGGGTCCGGTCAGCCCCGAACCGCGGCCATCTCGCGAGGGGGGAATTGCAAAGACTCCCTACGCCCAGTCGCCGAGCGACTCGACGTGGGCGGCCGAACCGTCGCGGAGCCAGCCGTCGAGCTGCGCGATGTCCTTGAGCTGCTGGCCGCGGAGACGCGGCACCACCACGTATCGCGAGCCGATTTCGGACAGCGCCGTCATGTCGCCCCAGAGCTTCTCGAACTGCGCCACGGGAAAGACGTCTTCCTGCCCGTGCCCCCACCGCTTCTTCACGTCTTTCAGCGTCACGTAGGTCGGCATCTTCGCCGCCAGTCCGCGGATGCCCGCGGCAACCTTCGCCTCGTCGCCGAGATCATTCCGCGACAGGCCGAATGCGGTGAGCAGCTGGTCGATGTCGATCCACGTGGAGAGCGTGTTGTAGAACCGCAGATGAAACTCATCCTGCTCGCGGGGCATCGCCAGCCCCTCCACGATCCGGGGCCGACCGTTGACGCGTGCGAGCCCGCCACCACGATCCTCGATGCGGCGAGGGATCATCTCGAACGTGAGGCAGGAGCCGCCGGTGATGTGCCTGCCCAGCAGGACGGGATCGAGATCAGCGCCGACGGTGTCGATGTTGTGGAGGAACAGCCAGCGAAGCTGCGGCCGCTCGCGGAGCAGCCGCTCGAGAACACCGTTGCGCAGCATGGTGGCCACCTCGAACCAATGGCCGACAGGATGGAGGCACTGCCCCGGCGTGTTGTCGGTGTAGTCGCTCCCCTCGCCGGCCTGCTCTGCCCAGGCGACCAACGCCGCGCGGAGGCTGTCGCGAACCTTCTCCTTCTGTTCGTCGAGCACCTGATGGGAAAGCTCCTCCCACGCGAACCGCAGGTCGCGGGTCATCGGAATCATCCGCAGGCCGACCGACTTGCCCGGCGAGAGCACCGCATCGACGCCGGCGGTGTCGAGCCCACACGCCTCGATCTGCCGGTGCGTGAGATAGCTCGTCGTGATCACGTGCGGCACGGGTGTTCCAACGAGCCGGCCCGTCCGCCGCGATTTCGCCAGGTGCACTTCCAGAAACGTCCGGTGACGGCCGGCCAGCTTGCAAAAGGGATGCAACGCCTTCACCACGCCCGCCCCCTGCGTCCAGCGGCTGCCGACGCCCGCGGCCATCGTCACCACCGCCGCCTCGCCACGCCGCAGGGCGTCGAGCCCACGCTGCCGGCTCGCCTCGTCGCCCGACTGCTCGTCGGCGAACGAAACGTCTTCATCATGCACGTCCTCGATCGAGGACGCGGCGGGGAGACGGTTCTGGGCCAGCCCGATCCGGCCGGCCCGCAGGTCGGCGCGGATCTGTTCGTGCTGCACGTCGTCGAAGCCGAGGTCGGCGAGAAGCCGGCGGAGTTCGACCGCGTTGCCGCGGGCTCCGTCGCCCCGGGGAAACAGCTGGTCGAAGAGCGTGTCCACCATGCCCGCCAGTTCCGGCTGCGTGCGGCAGGCGGCACCGAAGGCGTCGAGTTCGGCGCGGCGCGAGGCCGGCAGTGCGAGCCGGTCGGCCTTCAACAGTTCGGGCACCGTGAGCGCGTAGTAGGCGGCGGGCATCAGGGCGGCGGCGTCTGCGAGCAGATCGCACCAGGTGCCGCGGGAGTTCACCGCGAAGTCGTAGACCACCGGCTCCATCGCGAACGGCAGCGAATGCTGCAGCTCCCGCTTCGTGGCCGTCATGATCTCGCCGAGCGCCTGCTGGGCGGCGGCCTTCGCATGCGGTGCCACGATGAATCCCATGCCGCCCCCTGACATGCCGCCGAGCATCCAGAAGCCCCAGAAGTCGTCGCCGAACCGCTCCCGCACGCGGCGGATGATCGTCTCGGTGTAGAGGTTCGTGGCTCCCGGGATGATCGTCTGGATCGGGCCGATGAAGTTGCGTGACGTGGCGGCGCCGATGCGGCGCATGTCGCCCGCCTCGACGGCCGCGATGATTTCGTCGAGCACGCCGGCAGCGTCCTGCCGCGCCTGCCACTCGGCGGCCGACCGGAGCAGGTATTTCTCCGTCACCATCTCCAGGATCGGGCCGACGTTCTGCGCCATGCCGCCATGGACCAGCACGAGTGAATCCTGCAGGGTCGAGCCGACACGGACCGGTTCATGGGTCGGCAGCAGGCGGCCGCGGCTCGTGCCGTGCTCGGGATCGTGCTCCGTCGCCACCACGCCGCGGATCAGCTTCGCCGCCGGCCAGACGCCGCCAGAGTCCTGCCAGCCGCCACCGCTGCCGCCGAGCCATTCGCCGAGGATCGCCCGCGCCGCCACGAGTCGGCGCTCGGGCTCCGTGAGCTGGCCGGTGAGCGACTGGGCCTGGCCGGTGGCCCGCATGCAGACGGCGATAAGCGCAGCGAGCAGGTTGGTGGAGACGGCCAGCCGCGAGCCCTTGGGAATGTTGTTGACGCTGCTGACGATCTCGAGGCCATGGCCGGGGCCGACGACGCGGGCCAACAGATCGGCCAGGCTCGCGCCCGATCCCTCGACGCCGGGCGGTACGATGCCCGCGGCGATCACCGCCGCCTTCAGGAGCCCGAGGTAATCGCGGGCGAAGTCGAACACCTCGCCGAGGTCCGAGATCTCGGCTGTCGTGGCGAGGTCAACGCTCGTGAGCCGCAGCACCG
>JBILKZ010000090.1:0-15707 GCA_044376405.1 Pirellulales bacterium | reverse complement strand
CCGTGGACTCCTCTACCAGGGTCACAAGATCGTCTGGTGGTGGGCGCAGGGCGGCACCGCGCTCTCGAGCGGCGAGGTAGGCCAGGGCTACCGCGAGGTGGCCGATCCGAGTGTCTATGTTGCTTTTCCGCTGCTCGACGATGCAGGGAATCCCACCACCCGCAGCCTCGTGGCCTGGACGACCACGCCGTGGACGCTCCCCTCCAACCAATTCGCGGCCGTGAAGGGCGATCTCGACTATGTGGTTCTCCAAGAAGCCCCGAGCGGAAGCGACGGGACTGGATCGGGCATTGCCGCACAGGAATTCATCGTCGCCGAGCCGCTGGCAGCACCGCTCGGCGAGAAGATGAAGAAGCAGTTCGAGGTGGTCGACCGCTTCCGAGGCTCCGCCCTCGTGGGCCGCTCCTACCTTCCGCCGTTCGACACCTTCCGTCCGGCGGGCTCGCCGCAGTCGGCAACGCTCAGGGACGGAGGCACGCAGCCTGCGGCCTGGCGGGTCGTGGCCGCCGACTTCGTGACAACCGACTCAGGCACGGGCATCGTCCACATCGCGCCTGCCTTCGGCGAAGTCGACTACACGGTGCTGGCCTCCGAACAGGCACGGTTCGTCGAGGGACGAGGGCCGACACTCATCAACTGCGTCGCCCCCGACGGCAGCTTCACCGACGCCTTCCCCATGGGGAGCGGCCGGTTCGTGAAGGAGTGCGACCGCGACATCACACGCGATCTCCGAAGCCGCGGCCTCCTTTTCCACCAAGAGCAGTATGTCCACGACTATCCGTTCTGCTGGCGGGCCGACAACGATCCGCTGATCCAGTATCCCCGACAGAGCTGGTTCATCCGCACCAGCCAATTCCGCGAGCAGATGCTCGCCAACAACGCCCGGATCGACTGGCTGCCCGAGCACATCAAGGACGGCCGGTTCGGCAACTTCCTCGAGACGAATGTCGATTGGGCTCTCTCGCGCGAGCGGTATTGGGGCACGCCGCTGCCGATCTGGAAGTGTGAGACGACCGGAAAGGCCGAGGCGGTGCCATCGTATGCGGCGCTCACGGCTAAGCCGGGCGTGCAGGGGACCGACGTCTTCGACAGGGCGAAGGCCGCGAATCCGAAACTCTCCGACGATCTCCGCGTGCACAAACCCTATATCGACGCGGTCACCTACGACTCCCCGTTCGTACCAGGAGCCCGGATGCGGCGGGTGCCGGAAGTCATCGACTGCTGGTTCGACTCCGGTGCCATGCCGTTCGCCCAGTGGGGCTGGCCGCACCGCGGCGAAGAGGAGTTCAAGACACAGTTTCCAGCCGACTTCATCTCCGAAGCGATCGACCAGACCCGCGGCTGGTTTTACAGCCAGTTGGCGATCAGCACACTCCTCTTTGGCGACGGGCAGACGCCCTACCCGCATCCGTTCCGAACCTGCATCGTGCTCGGGCACATGCTCGGTGAAGACGGCCAGAAGATGAGCAAGAGCAAGCGGAACTACCGCGAGCCGGCCGAGATCTTCGACAAGTATGGCGCCGACGCGCTACGGTGGTTCTTCCTGGCAGGCCAGCCGCCGTGGACGAGCATCCGCTACAGCGAGCGGGCGATCCGGGAGAGTGTGCCTGAGTTCCTGCTGCGGCTCTGGAACGTCTACAGCTTCTTTGTGATCTACGCGCGGATCGACGGCTTCGACCCGGCGTCGCTCCTCGATGCGCCTGGCTCCCTGGAGCATGCCGATCTGGCGCAGGCACGCGGCTACCGGCCCGTCGCCGACCGTGGCGAGTTGGATCGCTGGATGCTGTCGGAGCTCAACGCGACTGCCGCTGCCGTGGTCGACCGCATGGACCGCTACGACCACTTCGGCGCCGCCGGGGAGCTCTCGGCGCTCGTCGATGCCGTCAGCAACTGGTTCGTCCGCCGCAGCCGTGACCGCTTCTGGGCCGCGGGACGGGCCGACACCGGGCCGGAGGGCAACGCCGCCAAGCTCGATGCCTATTGGACGCTCTATGAGACGCTGCTGACGATCGCGCAGCTCGCCGCACCCTTCATTCCGTTCGTGAGCGAGGCGATCTGGCGAAACCTGGCGGTCGCTCCCTTCGGCGCTGCCGTGCCGGAGAGCGTGCACCTCACCGACTATCCGGCCGGCAGCGAGGCCCTCGTCGATCGGGATCTGGTCCGCCGCATGGCGATCGTCCGCGACGTGTCGTCGCTGGGCCGGGCCGCCCGGGCCGCCGAGAAACTCAAGGTCCGCCAGCCGCTCTCGAAGGTGGAGGTGATCCTCTCCGAGGGACACGCTGACGCCACCGATGCCGCCTGGCTCGCGGCCCACGCCGATCTCGTCTGTGACGAACTCAATGTCAAGCAGTTCGAGATCTGTCGCGAGCCCGACCGCTACATCACGCGGTCCGTACTGCCGGACCTCAAGAAGCTGGGCCCGCGGCTCGGGAAGGATCTGCCAAAGGCTCGCGACGCGATCATGAAGGCCGATGCCGCTGCGCTGCTGGCGGCTCTCAACCGCGATGGCCGGGCGACGATCCCGCTCGTTGGCGGCGGCGAGGCGGTCATCGAGAAGGACGACGTGATGATTCGCACGACCGCGAAGGAGGGATGGGCCGCGGCGGAGGGTCCGCGGGCCGTCGTGGTCGTGGCCAGTCAACTCACGCCGGAGCTTGTCGCCGAGGGCCTCGTCCGCGAGGTCGTGCACGCCGTGCAGTCGCAGCGGAAAACGCTCGATCTCGAGTTTACAGACCGGATTGAACTGGCCTTCGAGACCTCGTCGCCCGAACTGAAGGCCGCCATCGGGCGGCACATCGACTACGTCGCCTCCGAAACGCTCGCCAGTTCGGCGACGTTTGGTGACCTGGCCGGTGGAACGACCGAGTCACTCGACATCGACGGCCATCCGCTCACCATCGCGATCAAGCGGACAGGCACATCCGACGGGGCGACCGGGGGTGTGGCGTGACCGCTGCTGCCGCCACGCCGACCGAGGGGAAGACGCTCCGCCTGGCGGTGCTGCTGTCGGGATCCGGGCGAACGCTCGAAAACCTGCTCGACTGCATCGCCGCGGGCCGGCTGGCCGCGAGCGTCGAGCGAGTGGTATCGAGCCGAGGTGACGTCCGCGGCGTGCGGCTTGCCGAGCGGGCCGGCATTCCCGTCAGCGTTCTGCCGCCGGCCGGACGACCGCTGACCGACTGGAGTGACGCGATTTTCGCCGCCTGCCGGTCGGCCAGGCCCGACCTCGTCGTGATGGCGGGCTTTCTGCATCTCGTGGAGATTCCCACCGACTTCGCCGGCCGCGTGATCAACATCCACCCCGCCCTCCTGCCCGCCTTCGGCGGCAAGGGGTTTCACGGGATGCACGTTCACCGCGCGGTGGTCGCACGCGGCTGCACCGTCTCAGGCTGCACGGTGCATCTGGTCGACAACGAATACGACCATGGACGGATTCTGCTCCAGCACGCGGTGCCGGTGCTCCGCGACGATACGGCCGAATCGTTGGCAGCGCGAGTGTTCGCCGCCGAGTGCGAGACGCTTCCGGAGGCGATCAACCGGATTGCCTCCGGTGACCTAGCCTGACCGACGGGCGTGGTCTGATAGACTTATGCCCGCCGATTCACCCATCCGGGAGTTTTTTATGTCACGCTCGCTTGGAAACATCATCGCCGACACGTTGCAACTGTCGGTCGGCTACGCGGAGCGTCTGCTGAAGGAGGTGCCAGCGGACCAATTCGGCCGCTTCGCCTCAGTCGGCGGCACGGTGGTGGAATCGAACCACCCGGCGTTTATCTACGGTCACCTGAGCCTTTATGCACCGAAAGTGCTCCAGCAGATCGGTCACCCGGCCCCCGGGGTCCCTGAACACTTCGAGCATCTCTTCTCGAAGGACGCCAGTTGCAAGGACGACGAAGACGGCGATCTCTACCCGCCGATGGACGAGATCACGGCCTTCTTTTTCGAGGGCCATCGCATGCTTGCCGGAGCGCTCCGCGGCACGCCCGACACGACGTTCGAGCAGGCGAATCCGGCGGAGGGCCGGATGAAGCAACTCTTCCCAACGCTCGGCTCGGTGCAGACCTTTTACTGCGGTGGCCACATGATGATGCATCTGGGCCAGATGAGCGCCTGGCGGCGCATGCAGGGGCTCGGCTCCGCCTGAGGCTCCGATCAGCCCGACGACGTCTTGTCCGTCGGCGGGGCCCCCGCGTTGCCGGCCGTGTCTTTCGGCTCGTCCGGCGACGCGTCACGAAAACTCCGCAGCATCATGCCGATCCCTGCCGCGATCATCCCCAGCATGAGCAGCAGGTTGCTCGTCCGCATGTCCATCAGAAACTGGATGCGGCTGAGGATCTCGATGACGATGATCGCCAGCCCGGTGTAGAAGAGTGCCCATCCCCACTTCATCCGCGCATCGTAAAACAGCAGCACCAGTCCGCAGAAGATCGGGGCAAACACGATGCCCGTGCTCATGGCGGGCATACCGCCGCCCAGCATGCCCCGGCTGAACGCACCGGAGAGCATGCCAAAATCCCTCGTCACGACATGCACGTTGCTCAGAAAGAACCAGAGGCCGGCAGCGGCCAGCACCAGGCCCGAGAAGAAGAGCCAGGTGCCACCCGGCGTGCCACCCGCGCCACGGACAAGGTCCTCGTGCATGGTGCGGACTTGTTCAATGTCCTTCTCAAACTCCTGACGCGGTGAATTCGCCATGATGGCCCGACCTTCTCCGGGTGTCTGAACGCTCCCTCTGACCCTCGCAGCGTAGCAGGTTTTGCTCACGTTTCCTGCTCGAGGCCGATGGATCGCCAGAAGCCAACCGCCACCGGCCAAGAGGAGAGCGTCTCGGCGAAAACCCGGGTCGCGCCGAGCGACTCGGCGTGGGCCACGGCATGGGCGACGAGCGCCGTGGCGATGCCACGGCGGCGTGCATCAGGATGCACGAGGAGCCAGGCGATCGAGAACCGTGGCCGCGGTACCTCCCCGGCGACCACCAGGGCGACGAGCCCGAGCGGGCCGTTGCTGACGCAGTCGCCGGCCGCCGCTCCCGTCGGCCAGGCCAGCCAGGCGTGCACGGCCCGTCCCGGACGACCGCGGAGTTCCGTCAGCAGACCCGCCGGAGCGAAGTGGCCGGCGGGATCGGCCGACCGACACCGAGTCGCCAACGTCATCACCCCCTGCCGATCAGCGTCGCGATCCATCACAACAGTCGCGATATCCAGCGTCAGACTCGGACTCTCGCCGCGGCCCGTCTGCAGCGACGTTGTCTTGCGAACAAGGGAGAAGCGAAGCGGTGACACACAACATCCTGACGGTATTCATTCCCTATTTCTGCATGGAATCTACCATTCGCCGGCAATTCAGTCACATAAATTGCTTGAATTCTTCCTTTTTCTGTCGATAATCAGCCCTTAGGAAGTGAGAAACCGTGCAGAATCACGAACGACGCAGCCGTCTCCTCGACATCATTCGCATTCGCGGGTTTGCCGCGCTCGAGGAGCTCGTGCGGGAATTGGGCGTGTCGGAGTCGACCGTAAGGCGGGATCTCGACGCCTTGGAGGACCAGGGCTCCGCCAAACGGACGCACGGCGGCGTGCTCTATTCGGGCGGCATCCCCAGATTGGCGGAGTTTGACGACCGACAGCCGGCCAATTGGGCCGCCAAGAGGGCGATTGCAGCGGCTGCTGCCACCATGATCGAAGACGGGGAAACGGTGCTCCTCGATGGTGGCACGACCACCTACGAGGTCGCCCGATTGCTCGTTGGCCGCCCGCTCCAGGTTGTCACCAACAGCCTCCCGGTTGCCAACCTTTTCGCCTCGGAGTCACGCACCGATCTGGTGCTCCTCGGTGGCTACGTGTCGCCCCGCACGGGCGTGTGCCTCGGCCCGTATGCCAACGAACTCCTTGGCCGGCTCCACGTCACCACGACGGTGCTCTCCGCCGCCGGCATCGCCGAGGAGGGGCTCTTCAACGCCCACCTTCTGCTGGCCGAGACCGAGCAGGCGATGCTCAAGGCCGCCAGCCGTGTGATGGTCGTGGCCGACAGTTCCAAATTCGGCCGCAAGAGCTTGACGCTGGTTTCGGGGATCGACTCCATCGATATATTCGTCAGCGACGACGGCCTGCCCCAGCGCTGGCGTGATATCGTCACCGCGAATACCGCCACCCTGTTGATCGCCTCGGTTCCCGAGGCGATCGAGATACCGCCGACGGGTCGCCTGACAGCCTCGTCGGAGAAAACCCGACCGGCATAAGATGCCGGGAGAGTGCCCAACGCCAGTTGCACCAGAGACTCGTTTTTTTTTCATCGGAAAGCCCCAGGAGCCACCATGGCCAAGAAGAACAAGAACAAGAACAAGACTGCGACCAAGACCAAGTCACTCTCTGCGTTGAAGGACGAAATCTGCGACATTGGCCGGCGGATCTACAACAAGGGCTTTGCGGCCGGCAACGATGGCAACATCTCCTATCGCCTGGGGCCGAACAAGGTGCTCTGCACCCCGACGATGATGTCGAAGGGCTTCATGACACCGGCCGACCTCTGCATCGTCGACATGGACGGCAATCAGGTCGCCGGGAAGCGCAAGCGTTCGAGCGAGATCCTGCTGCATCTCACGATCATGAAGGAACGGCCCGACGTGAACAGCGTCGTGCATTGCCATCCGCCGCACGCAACGGCCTTCGCCGTGGCCCGCGAACCGATCCCGCAGGCGGTGCTCCCGGAGGTGGAGGTGTTTCTGGGCGACATTCCGATCTCCCGCTATGAAACGCCCGGCAGCCAGACGTTCGCCGACACGATCAAGCCCGTGGTGAAGCGATCGAACGTGATCCTGCTGGCCAACCACGGCACGGTCAGCTTCGGTGCAACGGTCGAAAGGGCCTACTGGTGGACCGAGATCGTCGACGCCTACTGCCGCATCCTGATGCTCGCGAAGGGGCTGGGCGGTGTCGTCTACCTCACGGGCAGTGAGACGCGGGCCCTGCTCGATCTCAAGCAGAAGTGGGGCTTCACCGACGCGCGGCTCGACCTGAACATGAACGACCGCGACATCTGCGACAACGCGGTATTCAAGTCGACATGGCAGGACGTGGGCGTGGCGCGGAAGGCGTTCGCCACGCATCCGGAAGCCCATGCCGCCGGTCACGGAGCCGGTCATGCCGCATCCGCCGGCCGCAGCCTGCCACCGGGCATCGACTACGAAGCGCTCGTACGCACGATCACCCAAAACGTCTGCCGGGAACTGGGCATCACGCCCGGTTCTTTGCCACGATCCTAAAAGCGCACGGCGTGGACGTTCACCGCCGACGACCCAGCCGCGCACGGTGCAGTTCCGCGGACGACATGCCCCACACCCGGGCGGTGCCGTCGTCGGAGCCAGTGAGAATGCTGTGGCCGTCGGAAGAAAATGCGACGCCCCAGAGCGGCCCTTCGTGACCGTCGAGGGCGAGGAGGTGGCGGCCGCTTGCAGCATGCCAGAGGTGCAGGCTGCCATCGGCACCCACACCCGCGATCCGGGTGCCATCGGGTGAAATGGCCGTCTCCCACACCTGCCCAACCGGCCCCGTCAGCTCGATGCTCGACCAGCCATCGGACGGATTCCAGAGCCGCACCGTGCCGTCGGACGATGCTGACGCGACGCGACTGCCGTCGCGCGACCATGCCACCCAGTTGACGTCGTCAGCATGCCCCTCGAAGGCACCGAGCAATCTGCCCGTGCTCGCATCCCACTCTCTCACCAGACGATCCGCACAAGCGGTCGCCAGCCGACGGCCATCCGGAGACCAGGCTGCACCGTAGGCTCGGGCGGGATGTGGCAGCGTCAACACGCCATGATCGCCCAGCCCCGCGTCAGGCGTCACAAGCCTCGCGTCGGGAGTCAATGGTTGTATTCGCACGGCCCCCAGTTCAGACGACGTCACCTGCGGCTCCGCACCCGCGGTCGCGATCCTCCGGCCATCGGGCGAAAATGCGACTGCAAACAGAGGGCCTCCGTGCGTAGCAAGCCGGTCGAGTTCGACGGCGTCTTCGACCCGGTAGAGGCGGGCCGACCCGTCTCCGCAGGCAGCGGCCACGACGTCGCCTGCTGGAGAGAAGTCGACGGCATTCACGCGGCCACGCACAGGCGGCAGATCGCGCTGCGCCGTGCAGGTCGCCATGTTCCAGAGCCGCACCTGGCCCTGCGCCGTCGCGGTGGCCGCCAGCCGACCATCAGGGGCACAGGCCACCCCTCGCACGCCGACACCGTCCTCGCTACCACACTGCAGGACCGGCTCCGTGCGTTCCCCGACATCCCAGACCCGCGCCGTTGCATCGGCCGAGGCGGTGATGAACCCGTCATCCGAGAGACTCGCCACGGCCCAGATGGCGTCGCGATGGCCCACCAGCTCGCGAGCACCGCCGTCGTCCACCAGACTCCACACCCGCAGAATGGCATCGGCCGACACCGTTGCCAGCCCTGAGCCGTCGGCCGTCCAGGCCACGCCATTCACTCGCAACGGATGCCGCAACACGGCAAGACAACGGCCCTCGGCCACGTCCCAGACCCTCGCGGTTCCGTCTTCCGCCGCCGACGCCAGCCGCGCGGAATCAGGGGCGAAGCAGACCGCGAAGACGCGTCGGGAATGTCCCCGCAGTTCATCCAGAAGCGCGGCTGTCTCGATATTCCAGAGGCGAATCGCACCGTCGCCACAGGCGGCGGCGATCCTGTCGCCGCTCGCCGCAAAGGCGACGCCATACACATTCCGATCGCGGGCCGCAGGCCGCCAAGGTGGCGTGAAGACCGCAGTTCGCTCGCACGTATTCGCATTCCAGAGGGCTACGGTGCCATCGGCCGACGCCGTGGCAATCGCTCGCCCATCGGGAGCAAACCCGCAGCCGTAGATCGCAGCGGAGTGGCCCTGCAGGCTGCCGATTGCCTTCCCAGCCGTGACATCCCAGACGATCGCCTCACCGTCTTCCGCCGCCGTCACGGCCCGCCGGCCGTCACCTGACACGGCCGCCGCCCAGATCGCCGCCCGATGACCGCCGAGGAGCCGCGATTCCCGATAGCCACCCGCATCGTCGACGGACCACAACCGGACAATGCCACGATCATCGCCAGTCACCAGACGATCGCCGGCCGACGACGCAGCCACGGCACGAACGATCGCCTCATGTCCGCGGAGTTCCGCCACCGAGTCATCGAGCCGAGCCGAGAGACAGTCGATTTCAATCGGCCGTCCAACGACCACTGGGAGCGCCCTCGCCCGCGCGAGCAGGCTGGCCGCGATGGGTGTATTGCGCCGGTCCGCGGCGGCCGCCGACCGCTGCACGGTCGAGTAATAGGCTTCCAGTTGTTCGGCGGCACGGTGCCACTGGGCAAGCCGCTCCTGCTGCCGCGCCCGGCTCGAGAAAACGGCCACCGCCAGACCTGCGACGCAGACCAGCACAGCAGCCGCCACTGGCAGTCGGTGACGGCGTGCGAACCGCCACGCCCGCTCGGCCACCGTTGCCGGACGGGCATGCACAGGCTCGCCCACCAGCCACCGCGCAAGCTCAGCCTCCAGTTCCTCAGCCGTCGCATAGCGATCGGCAGGCTGCTTCTGCAGGCACTTCAGCGTGATCGCGGCGAGCCGCCGGACGTCCGTCGCATCCACGCCGACTTCAGAACGCAATCCTCGGCAGACAGCTGCGATGGATGGCGGCTCCTGGTCGCGAATGATCCGCGCCACCACCACGATCGGCTTGCCGCGCACATCATAGGGAAGGTCGCCGGCGAGGAGTTGGTACAACACCAGACCGAGCGCATACACATCGGTCGGCGCGGCGATTCGTGAAGCGTCTGCATCGAACTGTTCAGGGCTCATGTAATGGAGCGTGCCGACGAGTTGCCCAGCGTCGGTCTGCAGAGTCGTGAGGGCGATGTCGGCGTCGGTGGACCTCGCCACGCCGAAGTCGATCACTTTCGGCTCTCCATCCCCGCCCACGAGAATGTTGCCAGGTTTGAGATCACGGTGCACGATCCCCATGCGATGGCCATAGGCCACCGCCGCCGCCACACGGCGCATGATCGCCACCCGCTGCCGTACCGATAGCCCACGTTCCCGCGCGAAGCGATCGATTGGCAGCGCATCCTCCACGAGTTCCATCACAAAAAACGGAACCGACACGCCGCCGTGGTGACAGGTGCCGAGCGTGTGAACCTGCGCGATGTGGGGATGCCGAAGCCTTGCCAGCAGATGCGCTTCCTGCTCGAAGCGTTTCATAATCGCGCGGCTCGCGAGGCCATTCCGCAAGACTTTGACCGCGACTGGCCGTGCGGGAGCCTGCTGCAGCCCCTCGTAGACGCGGCCCATGCCCCCCTCAGCCAGCATGCGGACGATCGTGACCCCGCCAAGGTCGCTACCGGCCGCTAGATCGACGATCTGCTGCCCTTCGAGCCCGAACGAATCAGAATGTCCGGAGAGCTGGCTCGATAGGTCATGGGACACGCCTCCCGTCGAGGGAGAGTCTGTGAGGGAATCCGTTCCGGCAGAGCGAGCCATAGTCTGGCGGTTATACCGTCCGTCAGACGGGTTTCCTTGCGTGTGGTCGCGTTTGCACCATCAAAAGCGAATCCCTCGCAGCGGTGATCTCGCGGATTCGCTGCCGAATTCGGCTTGGGCTTTGCCCCGGTTCAGCCCGCCGCCAACGCCGCAACTGAATCTGTGCGGCGAGGATGATCGTCACCGGATCATTTTCATGCGGTGAAACCCGCAGCAAACGGTGCAGGTCTGTCTTATTGCCCTTCTTATGGGCCTGGCGACCAGGACCAACGGTGCCGACAGGCTGCAGGTCGGCTGAAATATCGTTGTCTTTCGCTAAAATCATGGCAACTCGCCCAAGAGAGGGTGTCTAGATGTCCTTTCAGTGCCCTCGGCCCCGACAGGCCGACCCTACTAGCTATGGCGAGCGCCGAGGCCCAAAGGGGCAAAACTGACTAACCTGTGAGAACAGGACACTTCCCACCGGTTTTCCCCAGCCCGTGCGGCCTGCCTTCACATGAATACCGACGATAGCGACGACACGATCTCGGCAGCCCTGGCTGAGTGCCTCCAGCGGCTCGAAAGGGGCGATCTCTCCGCCCGGGACAGAATCATTGAGGTTTGCAGCGACCGCCTCCGCGCCCTGGCCCACCGGATGCTGGGCCGCTACCCCGGCGTCCGACGCTGGGAAGACACCGACGACGTCTTCCAGAATGCCGCCATGCGACTGCACCGGGCCCTTGGGGCGATGCAGTTCGACACGCCTCGCTCGGTCATGGCCCTGGCAGCCACCCAACTGCACCGCGAACTCATCGACCTCGCACGGAGGCATGCTGGGCCTTCTTCTTATGCCGCTAACCACGGCACCAACGCCATGCCCAAGGCGGCTGCCGATGACGGCCCCGACCACTACATCGACAATCAATCGGGCAGCGACTCCAACCTCGACCGCTGGACGCTCTTCCACGAGGCGATCGCCAATCTGCCTGCGGAAGACCGCGAGGTATTCCATCTCGTCTGGTATCTCGGTGCCGATCAGAAGACCATTGCCACGCTGTTGGACTGTTCCGAACGCACTGTGAAGTATCGGTGGCGGGCGGCCCGGGAGGCCGTCCGCGCGGCGCTTGACGGCAAGGCCCCGTGAGGCCGACTCACTCCGCAGCCTCGTCGTCGGCCGCGAGTCCGCGGAGGATTGCCACCGCTTCGTCGAGCGACACCGCGTCGTAGCCTCGCACGCAGGCCTTGCGGTCACACTCAGCGAGCAGCAGCACGTCGAGAAAATCGGGGTGCGACTCGAGCCGCTGCCGCGCCCGCGCGCCGAGCGTGTGATTGCCATGCGCCGCGGCGTCTGCGAGCGACTCGACGAGCCAGCGGGTCCGCTCCGTGATCAGATCGGCGAGAACACAGACGCCACTGGAAACCGGATGAGCACGGTCGATCGCCCGACCCACGTCGTGCACCAGTGCCGCCGTCAGCAGTTCCTCGTCGAACGGCCGTTCCTCATGCACCCGGTCGAAGACCTGCAGCGTGTGTTCGAGCACGTCCCCCTCCGGATGCTTGATCGGATCCTGTTTCACATTCTCCAGCACCCGCACAAGCTCCGCGATTCGGTCGAAGCGGTCGCCGGCGAGATGCGCGAGGCCTCCGGCGGGATCGCTGCCACGGGTCACCTCGCGACGAATCTCGTCGTGGCTGGGCAGCTGTTCCTCGGGCACCCAGCCGCGGGCCACCCGGCGGGCGGCGCGAAACCGCGACCGGGTCGAGTCGCTTCCCTTGGCCACCATGCGGGCCGCCTCCTCGGCGATCCGCTGCCGTAGCTTGTCGGCACCAGCATCCCGCGGCTCGTCGCTCATGGCTGTGTTCCTGCGGCAGGCAGCGGCCGCCAGCGGATGTTTTTCACGAGCGCCGTCGTGGCGTAGGTGGCAATGCCCAACGGCTTCGAGGAGCTCACCTCATCACGGATCGACAGCTTCCGATCCTTCAGTGGCTGATCGACCACCTGCTCGTCGTCAATGAAGCAGACGATCCGCTCCGGGCTCACCCGCACGCGGATCGCATACCACCGGCCGGTCTTGAACTCCTTGAATGATGTCGTGGCGTTGTGGGCCGCATCCTCGCCATCGATGCTCGAGAGCCCCACCACGCCGCCCCCCCAGCCGCCCACGATGAAGCTGCACGGATCCTGACCCACGGGAAATGTCAGGCCACAGAAAAAATCGTTGCCGTCGGCCCGCTGCGCGTCGAGTGCAATCTCGTAGTTCTGCCGAGGCACCTCGCCCGACCACGTGATGCCGCTTAAGTCAGCGCCCATCCCGATCCGGATCGCGCCGTCTTCCACCACCACCTCGCCCTCGCCACCGAAGCCGGTCGGCTTCCAGCGACCGAGTGCCTTGCCGTCGAAGAGTGACCGCCAGGCATCGGCCTCCGCGTTGGCCGACGTGCCAAAGCCAGCCGCACCGCCGCCGAGCAGTTCAGCGACGAGCGTGTCAGCGTCATAGACGGTCCGCAGGGCCGCCAGAATGCCCGCCGCGTCCACCGACACGGCACGCGCCTGCGCCTCGTCGTAGGCGATGTCGAGCACAAGTGACTGGATGTTGCCGTCGAAGATCAGGCCGACGAGTTCACCGGCCGTGTTGACGACAGGGCTGCCCGAGTTGCCGCCAATGATGTCGGCCGTGGAGACGAAGTTGAATGGTGTCTTGAGGAAGGCCTCGTCGCGTTCCAGCTGCGGCCGCAGCTTTTCCCATCGTGGCGGCAGGTCGAAGGGCGGCGAGTCTCCCTTCGACCGGGCCCGCTCGAAGAGGCCGGCATAGGTCGTGATCGCCGGCACCTGTTTTCCTGCGTCTTCATATCCCCTGACCGTGCCATAGGCGAGCCGCAGCGTGAAGGTAGCGTCGGGATACACGCTCTCCCCTTCACTGGCAAACACGGCCTGCGTGATCTCCGCATGCGCCTGCCGCTTGATCTCACCCGCTGCCTCGACGATTTTCCGGAGCGACCGCGACTCCTCGTCGATCATGCGTGCCAGGACGAGCATCGGATCGGTCGATGTGGCGACCGCCGTCTGCCCGCCCTCGTAGAGAGCACGCCGCGTGTCGGGCCTCGCTGCGTCTGCCCCGCCCCGCTTGCCGAGGCCCGTGCCGCGGACCAGTTCCGCCGCCCGTTCCCGAGGCGATTTTCCTAAGAGCACCTTCTGAACAAGCGGATCATCAGGCCCGAGCGCCGTCGCCAAAAACGTGAGCGAGTCGGCCAGCTTCACGTTCTCGAAGGCGTCGTAGACCGGCTCGTCGGAGAACAGGGAAAGTTCGAGCGACTCGCGGTTGGAGTCGCGGTATTCGCGAAGCCGTTCGCCGCTCGGTTTACCCGACTCAGCGGCGGCCCGCAGGAGCGTGCGGGCGTTGCCGAAATACTGGCTGTTGAAACCGACCGCCCCTTCGAGCAGGTTGTGCCGTAGGGCAATGGCAGCGATGTCTTTCTCAACCTGCTCGATCCGGTCGAATGGCGAGGAGCGCGACGCGCCGGCCGATGTGGCCGCCCGCTTCGCGACCAGCTCTCGGAGTTTTTCCTCCGACGCCCGCTTCCGGGCGATGAACCGCGGGTCGAGCAGCCCAGCGAGAATCCCCTCCCGCGCCTTGCGGCTGTTCTGCACGCCGAAGAGATCACCCATCGCCTGCCGTTTTTCCTCGGGGCCCTCGTCGGCGTAGGCATCGAGCATCACCTCCAGTCGATTGAGCGTGGCAAGCGAAAAGGGCATCTGCCGGTCCCGCATGGAGAGCAGTTCACGGAGCGTGCTGCCGCGGTCGGTGTGGCCAGGGTGGCCCGAGACAAACACCAGATCCCCCGTGGCGACCGGCTGCCGGCTCCAGGTGAGATGGTGCGGCACCCGCGCCGGCTTGCCGTTCTCGTAGGCCCGAAAGAAGCAGACGTCGAGGTTGAAGCGGGGAAACTCGAAGTTGTCGGCATCGCCGCCGAAAAACGCGATCTGCTGCTCCGGTGCGAAGACGAGCCGCACGTCGGTGTATTTCTTGGCTCGATAGAGATGGTAGAGACCGCCCTGATGGAGCGTGACGACGTCGCTCCGCAGGCCGGTCGCGGCGAGCGACTCCTTCTCGATCTCCGCCATCACCTTGCGGCGGGCGGCAAAGGCGTCGGCCGCAGGCATGCCCGCCGTGACGGCCCCCTGCACGCGGGCGGTGACATCCTCGATCGAGACGAGCACGTTGAGTTCGAGGTCGTGGCACTTGAGTTCGTCGGCCTGCGTCGCCGCCGCGAAGCCGTCGCGATAGTAGTTGTGCTGCTCAGTGCCCAGCTTCTGCAGGCTGTCGGCACCGACATGATGGTTGGTGAGCACGAGGCCATCGGCCGAGACAAACGATCCCGAGCCGCCCGAGTTGAACCGCACCGACGACTGCTGCAGGTGCAGAAGCCATTCCGGCGACAGCTTCTTCCCCTTGAGGCCAGCCGCGTGGTCCTTCTCCAGTCGCTCAAGCGGCGGGTGGCTGAAGAGCCACATCCCCTCGTCGGCTCGCGACACGGCCAGCAGCAACGTGCAGGCGGCGAAGAAGGCGATCAACGAAAGAAAAAACGTTTGGCTCGGGCGAGTGAACCTGGGCGTGATCGTCTGCATGATGAATGTCGTCCCTTGGCTGCCGGTATCGTTCAACATCCCCCAAGCCTATCGCAAAGCCACGCGAGTCCCCTCCACTGTCGGCGAGGAGCGGCGTCTTGTCTCCATACGCTGCGGAAAAGTAGCATTTCCCACCATCGCGGGGCAGACTTGGCCACCGTCGCAAGCCTCCGTCACACTCAGTCGCTTGATCACAATCCCTACCACGCGTTGTCTCGTCACCCATGCCAGCCACAGCCGCCCGTGCCACGCCGTTCCAGCAGACTTCCCTCAGCCATGTTCTCCGGGCCGCGATGGGAGCCATCATGCTGGTCGCTCCCAGTCTGCTCCCGCTTGGTCCGCTTTCCGCCGCCGACATTCTGCTCTCACCCGCCGGGCCGATCAGCACGCCACAGGCCGCCCGCGACGCTGCCCGCGCGGGTCCCAGTCCGGCCCGGATCGTCGTGGCTGACGGCACCTATTCCCTGACAGAGCCGCTTGTGCTCACTGCGGAGGATTCGAAGACCGAGTGGGTGGCCGCCCCAGGAGCCTCGCCAGTTTTTTCGGGGGGTGAACGGATCACGGGCTGGAAGGAGCGGGACGGACTCTGGGTT
>JBILKZ010000017.1:0-43209 GCA_044376405.1 Pirellulales bacterium | reverse complement strand
CTTTCTCTTGTCGCCGCAGGAGATGGTCGATTTCGTCGACGGCTTCGGTAGCGAGCACGTGAGGGTGCACTTCGACACTGGCAACATCATGATGTATCAGTATCCGGAGCACTGGATTCCGATCCTAGGGAAACGGATCGCGAACGTGCATCTCAAGGAGTTCACGAAGAAGGGCACCGACACGTCGCTCGAGTCGTTCCGGCCATTGCTCGACGGCACGACCAACTGGCCCGCGGTGATGCAGGCGCTCTCCACGGTCGGCTACGACGGCTACCTGACCTTCGAATACTTCCATCCCTACGAGCACTATCCCGAGGCGCTGGTCTTCCAGACGAGCGACTCGATGGACCGCATGCTCGGCCGCAAGGTCTACACGCCGGCGTGAACGCCGGACACACCTGGCGTCGCCGGCGACAACGGCCTCCTGCAACGAGGAACCTCATGACCGTCATCACGCTTCCGCGATCCGCGATCGTGCTCCGCGTGGCTGTCGGCTTCTGCCTCTCGCTCGCCGCGTCCATCCCGCGCGCCAGCGAGATCGTCTACGCCTATCACATCGCCGGCGTTGCCCCCCGCTGCGGCCAGCGCGGCACGATGGTCGAGGTGACGATGACGGGCAACTGTCTCGAAGAGCCGCAGGAAGTGATCTTCTACCGCCCGGGAATCCGCGCCGGCAAACCGGTCTTCGAGACCGTCACCATTCCCGGTGATGGCCGCGACCGCTCGCCTGCGACGCATGACAGCCGGCTCACGTGCCGGTTTGAGATCGCGGCCCACTGCCCGCTGGGCGAGCATCCCTTCCGCGTCCGCACCGCCAGTCAACTTTCGACCGTGTCGACATTCCACGTCACGCCGTTTCTCGTCGTCGACGAGAACGAGCAGACAGCGAACGCGAACGACACCATCGCCACAGCAGCAAGCGTCGCGGCCAACGTCACGGTCCGCGGGCGGCTGGGCGGCGGCGAACGCGGCGACGTCGATCTTTACAAAGTGCCCGCCGTCGCGGGCCAGCGGCTCGCCGTCGAGGTCGACGCGGTTCGCATCGCCGACATTCGCTACGGCGACACCGAATACGACCTCGGCATCCGCATCCTCGACGACGCAGGCCGCGAATTGGCCGCCAGCGACGACTCGCCCCTGCACGTGCAGGATCCGGTGGCCGCGGTGAGGCTGCCTCGTGACGGATTCGCGTTTGTGGAGGTCCGCCGCTCCGTGTTCATTCCTCGTGAGGTCGCCTACTGCATCCACATCGGCACCAACCGCCGGCCGCTGGCTGCCTACCCACCAGGCGGTCCGGCGGGCAGTGCCCTGGCAGTCAAGCTGCTCGGGGATCCGCTGGGCGACCGCGACGAAACGATCGCGGTGCCCGCGGAGACCGGCATGTTCGAATATTTCGGCGACGCGCCCTCGCCGCTCCTGCTGCGGTCGAGTCTCTTCCCCAACGTGCTCGAAGACACCGCCGCCGCGGAGACTCGCATCGCGAGCCTGCCCGTCGCGATCAACGGCATCATCGAAAAGTCCGGTGACGTCGACACCTACCGTGTGTCGGCGAAGAAGGGGGATCGCTTGCGGCTGCGTGTCTTCGCCGCCACCCTCGGCTCTCCTCTGGATGCCGCGATCCGCATCCGGCCGGTCGCTCCCGGGGACACGCCCGCCCCGGTGGAACTGCAGGCCGACGACGCCACTCTCGTCGATCGCGACATCTTCGGCATCACCGCCCACGGCGGCTCCACGCTCAAGGACACGCTCGACCCGTCGGTGATCTGGGAGCCGAAGACCGACGGCGACTATCTCCTGGAGATCACCGATGCCTCGGATTCCGGCTCGCCGCTGTCGGTCTACCGCGTAGAGATCGAACCGCCCGCCGACGCGGTGAACCTCGTCCTCGCGAGCACAGCCTTCTACTGGCATGAATGTGTCCGCACGAGCGGCCTGGCCGTGCCGCAGGGCGGCCGATGGTCGGTGAACGTGAGCCTGCCGCCGGGCCAGGGCAGCCGGTTCACTGGCGAACTCGAACTCGTCGCCCACGGGCTGCCCGAGGGAGTGCGGCTGGTGTCGCCGCCGGTGCCGGCGGGGCAGACGGTCTGGCCGGTGCAGTTCGTAGCCGACGCCACGGCGCCGTGTGGCAGCGCGGTGATCACGCTCGAAGCCAAACCAGTGGATCAATCGCAGACCATCGTGAGCCGCTGCCAGCAGAACCTGCCGTTCTGTAATCACTCCGGCGGCGATGCATGGCGGACCGTGCGGCTCGATCGGTTTATCGTGGCGGTCACCGATCCGGCCCCCTTCTCGATCGACGTCACACCGCCGGCGGCACCGCTTGTCCGCGGCGGTGAACTCTCCATCCCGGTGAAGCTCGTGCGGCGGAAAGGCTTCGACGAGCCGGTGGAATTCCAACTCGGCTGGGTGCCCGCGGGACTGTCACCGGAGCCGCAGGTGGTGTTCGAGCCCGGACAGACCGAGGCCGTCCTGCGGATCTCCGCCGCAGCGAATGCCCCTCTGGGCAGCCGACCACTGGTAATCACCGCATCGACGACACAGGGCTACGAGCCCGGATGGTATCTCGGCGCCGGCCGCGTGCGGGTGTCGAGCGATATCGCGAGCATTGTCGTCGCCGAGCCGTTCGTGTCGCTCGCCAGCCAACCGGAGAGCGTCCGCCGCGGGGAGCGGAAGCGATTCATCTGGAGCGTGCAACAGAAGAGTCCGTTTGATGGCAGTGCGACAGTACAACTCATCGGCCTGCCCAAGGGGGTGAACGTCGTCGAACCGCTGCCGGTGATCACAAAAGACTCCACGGAACTGGCCTTCGAGATCGAGGCCAGCGACGAGGCGTTGATGGGAGCGGTCAAGGGTCTCGCCTGCGACGTGATCGTGCAGGCCGCCGGCCAGGAGATCCGCCAGAGGTCCGGCAGCGGCACGCTCCGGATCGACCCCAAGCTCTAGCACGCCGTCGGTGGACGGGCGGCGACCGCCGAAACCGTGCATATCCGGGCCGTTGTGCCGCCCCCCTTGGCCGGACTGTTCGCTTGACGTGTCAGGGCAGTTTGGCAAGAATGTCGGCGGGCGGCGGGTGAAGTGTTTTTTCATTGAATGGTGCGTGCCCCGCCACCCGATGCTCCAGATATCTCTGCATTCTCCACATCCACGATCCGGCGGGGGTTGCCATGGTCCTCTCCTCCAGGCCTTCCTTTCTCAGCAGGCGGGCGATGCGTGCCGCGGGTTTCACGCTCGTTGAACTGCTCGTCGTGATCGCCATCATTGGCATCTTGGTCGGGCTGCTGCTCCCGGCCGTGCAGTCGGTCCGCGAATCGTCGCGGAGTTCGAAGTGCGCTAACACGATTCGCGAACTGGCCAGCGCCGTGATGCAGTATGAGTCAGTCAACAAGCGGCTGCCTCACGGCGGCATCGACTGGAATCCCCAACCAACGGCAGGCGCGGGAGGCTGGAGTTGGATGTATTTCGTCCTGCCCTTCATGGAAGAAATGAAGCTCTACGAAATGGGGGCTGTCCAACCGGGCGAGGTTCTCGAAGTAACCGACCCGACAGCCACCGCCAGTTTTCCGCTGCGGGGCAGACGGCTGTCGAACGTGGTCTATCCCACGGTCAGAGGCCCCACCTGGCTTCGGTGCCCGAGTGACGGCGCCACGAGCTACAACACGACCCCGCTTGCATCCACTTCCACGAATTACTATGCCTCAGGTGGCCCTCTGCAATGTGACGCCTACATCTCTCCGTGTACCTACCCATACGCGACATATGCCAGCCCGTGGCCCGGTGCAGGCGGCTGTCGCTACACCCGTGCAACGGCGCGATCGCAGCAACGGGGCATGTTCATCCACTTTACGGAGCAGACTTCCGGGGCGAACGCATTCAAGATCGAGGCTAGGTTCTTCACCCGTCTCAAGGACATTCGAGACGGCCTCAGCAAGACGCCCCCCAATCGGGCCAGGATGGATTCCCAAGGTCTATGCTGACCACAGCAAGACGCCGCTGAAGTACACCGTCACCAGAGGCGGCAACAAGGCGACCTTCGAGATCGAGTCCACACCAGTGAAGGCCGGCGCCGCTCAATAGCCCAAGACTGTGCCGATCTGCTCGCCGCGATGCGGGAGATAGAGCAACGTGGATCGATTGACATGCTCTGCACATGTTTTCATACTGTGCACATGAGCACCATGATCCAGATTCGAAACGTGCCCGATGCGGTGCACGCCACACTCAAGGCTCGAGCTGCCCTGGCCGGCAAATCGCTCACTGACTTTCTGCTCACCGAACTCCGTCGCGTCGCCGAACTTCCCACTGAGCAGGAGTTGGTCGCCCGTCTCCGCGGCCGGCGGCAACCCGAGTTGCGAACAACGCCATCCAAGGCCGTCAGGGCGGAACGTGACAGGCGATGATCGTCCTCGATGCATCGGCGGCCCTTGAACTCCTGCTCAGAGCAGCCAGCCACGACCGACTCGTGGAGCGGCTGCTCGGATCGGGCGAGTTGCTTGCGGCACCGCACCTACTGGACCTCGAGATCGCGCAGGTGCTCCGACGGTTTTCAGCTGCGGGCGAGCTGTCTGACAGCAGGGCCAGGGAAGCGCTCGACGACTACGCCGACCTGCGGATTGCCCGCTATCCGCACGATCCGCTGCTCGACCGGATCTGGCAACTGCGGCACAACTGCACGGCCTACGACGCCGCCTATCTGGCGCTTGCCGAAGAACTTGGCTGCCCGCTGATCACCTGCGACAAGCCGCTGGCGGCGACGCCCGGGCATCGCGTGACGATCGAATTGTTTTCCGACTGACTGGATGTTTGGAAGCCGCTGCCGATTCTCGCACGCTGCTGTCCACGGCCGTACGGAACAGCTCCGGGCGAAGCCATCCAGGGCATCGCGGTGGAGACCCTCCCGTTCCCGCGCCGGCTCACGCCGTCGGTTCCCAGCCGGCACGGTAGGACCGCTTCCAGAGCTTCTCGCCCGCCGGATTCTCAATCAGCCGGCCCGTCTCGGGATCGCACCGCACGACCGTGCCGGTGCGGTAGGCAATGTTGCCAAGATGGCAGAGCATGGCGCTGACCTGTCCCTCGTCGATCGGGCTATTCAGGCTGCCGTTGCCGCGGATCGCCTCGATGAAGTTGCCGATGTGCGCCGCATCGCCGCCGCCGGGGCCCTTGCCTTCGCCGATCTTCACCCCGGCCGGGTCGTACACCGTCCACGATGCGCCCTGGATCGCGAACGAGCCACCGTCACCGTAGAACACGCACTCCCCGAGCGGCTTCTCGGCGGCCCGCGGCGTGCAGCTGCTCTGCACCCACTCCGCGCCCGTCGATCCGAAGTCATACACGGCCGTGCCAGTGTCGGGCGTTTCCTGCTCGTCGCGGTGCCAGTAGCGGCCGCCATTGGAGGTGACGCGGTTGGGATACCGGGCCTTCAGCCCCCACCGCAGGATGTCGAGCAGGTGCACGCCGTTGTTGCCGAGTTCGCCGTTGCCCCAGTGCCAGAGCCAGTGCCAGTCGTAGTGGACGAACCGCTTGATGTCGCGGCCCGGCTCGTCCGCGACGGGTCCCTGCCAGAGATCGAGGTCGAGTCCGGCAGGCGGCACCTGATCGGTCCGCGGCACCGCCGGCCGGCGGTTGGAATAAAAGCCGCGAGCGAATCGCAATTCGCCGATTGGCCCAGCATGCAAGGCCTCGATCGCCTCGCGCATCCAAGTCCGCCGCTGGTTTCCCATCTGCACGAGCCGCTTGTGCCGACGAGACGCCTCCACGATCAACTCCGCCTCATGCGGATTCTGGCTGCCCGGCTTCTCCACATAGACGTGCTTCCCGGCCTGCATCGCCAGCACTGCCGCGGGCGTGTGCCAGAAGTTCGGCGTCGCGATGAACACCGCGTCGAGCGATTTGTCGTCGAGGCACTTCCGAAAGTCGACCACGCCCTGGCACTCGGCAGCCTGCTTTTCCTTCACGGTCTTCATGCCGTTGGCGAGCCGCTTCGGATCCACCTCCGCGAGATAGGCGATGTCGACCTCGGGGAGGGAGAGGAGAGCGTTGACGTGCCCCATCCCGCGGCCGAGGGCGACCACCGCCACCCGCAGCCTGCGACCGGCAGGGGCATCGGCGCGCACCGCCGGGGCGGCGGCAAAGCTCGATACGGCAGCACCGAGGCCGAGTGCGGCGCTGCGTTGGATGGCTGACCTTCTGGTGATCTTCATGGGATAAACCTCACCCTCCACTCGCGTCGCCGGAGCCTTGAAACCGCGGCAGATGATAGCGCATCGTGACGGATTGCACGACACTCGGCCGCCGGCATCGGACCCCAGTCATGCGGTTCTGGCGACGATTCCCCGCCCACAAACGCCACGACGTGCAGAAATGCCGCGAAATCGTCTATCATGCAAGGGCCGGGAAATGTTCAGTTCGGGCGCGTTATACGGTGCGCTCGGCCGGTGTCCCGCGGCCGCAGATGGCCTCGCGTGATGGACGTCCGGCGAGGTGAAGGAGCACGTGATGATTTCGTTCAGTTTCAAGCATGTCTTCGTGCAGTCGTTCGGACTGCATTTCCCCTCCACGCTCCTGTCGTCCGCGGAGATCGAGCAGCGGATCGCGCCGGCCTACGAGCGGCTGAAGATTCCGGCGGGCACTCTGGAGCGTGTCAGCGGCGTCAGCACCCGGGGCATGTGGTCGACCGATGTGACGCCCAGCTCCGTGGCCACCGTCGCCGCCCGCGAAGCCCTCGACCGCTCGGGGTTCCGCCCCGACCAGATCGGCGCCCTCATCAACTGTTCCGTGTCGCGGGATTTCTTCGAGCCGGCCACCGCATGTCTCGTGCACAACAACCTCGGCATCCCCGAGGAGTCGCTGGTGCTCGACATCACCAACGCCTGCATCGGGTTCAGCGACGGCATGATCATGCTCGCCCACCTGATCGAGGCTGGCACCGTGAAGGCTGGCATCATCTGCTCGGGCGAAAACATTTCGAAGGTGGTCCACACCACTTGCGAGCAACTGCTCGGCGACCTCCGCATCACCCGCGACAAACTCCTCCAGATGCTCCCCACGCTGACGCTCGGCTGCGGTGCGGTGGCGGCCGTGCTCTGCCATGAGAGCATCGCCACCAGCGGGCACCAGTTCGTGGGCGGCGTGGCCCGGTCGGCATCGCAGCACCACCAGCTCTGCATCGGCAATGGCGACTTCAGCGTCGGTCAGGGTGAGGAGATCGCGCCGATCATGACCTCCGATGCGGCCCAGCTGATGATCGCGGCCGCGAAGCTCGGTGGCCGGGCCTTCCCCGACGTCACCGCGTCGCTCGGCTGGTCGAAGGACCACGTCGACCACGTCTTCTGCCATCAGGTGGGCCGGCAGGTGAACGAGGCCTTCTACCGTGAGATGGGGCTCGATTACGACAAGGATTTCGCGATCTACAAGCGCTACGGCAACATGGTCTCGGCCGCGCTGCCGGCGGCCCTGGCGATCGGCGCCGACGAGAAGAACATCCAGCCGGGGCAGAAGGTGCTGCTCACCGCGTTTGGCAGCGGACTCAATACGCGGTTCCTCGGGTTCGAGTGGTAGCCGCAGGTTCCAACGGGAGCGAGCTGCCGAACCCAATGCATGAACGCCCCATGAGCGAAGATGCCGCCATCGAACGCCTGCCGCCGGCCTACCCGCCAGCTTTTGCGTCAACTTTCCCTTTTGGCCCCCTCTATCCGTTTCCGTCACGGTTCGCCACGGTCGGCCGAACGGGGGCGGGAGCATCGCAGGGCCACCGCATGCACTACGTCGACGAGGGGAGCGGCCCCGTCGTCGTCTGCCTGCACGGCAATCCCACCTGGGGTTTTCAATTTCGCAACTTGATCGCGAGCCTGCGGCAGGACTTCCGGGTGATCGTGCCCGATCATGTCGGCTGCGGCCTCTCCGACCAGCCCAAGGATGTGTTCTTCACGGCGGCCGACCGCATCGCGCATCTCGAGGATCTGCTCGAGCAGCTGGGGGTCGTCCGGTTTTCGCTGGTGATGCACGACTGGGGCGGCCCGATCGGCACCGGTCTCGCGGTGCGGCGTCCTGCCGACATCGAGCGGCTTGTCTACTTCAACACCATCCTCGCTGAGATGGCCCTGCTCCCCGGAATGATCCGGCGGGCCGCGTCGCCGCTGATCGGCAGACTGCTCACGCAGCACACAATGCGGTTCGTGAAGCTGCTGACCTCGTTCGGCGCCGTCCACCGGCTGTCGCCCGAGATCAAGCAGGGCTACCACCGCCCCTACCGCACCCGCGCAAGCCGCCGGGCTATCTGGGGCTTCGTCCGCGATATCCCGTTCACCCAATCCCATCCGACGGCCGCCCTCATGGACGACATGGTGGCCCGGCTGCCGTCGCTCGCCGCCAAGCCCGTGAAGATCATCTGGGGGATGAACGACCCCTGCTTTCATCCGGAGATTCTCCGCCACGTCGCCGCGCGCTTTCCCCAGGCCGACGTCGTCAAGATCCCGGCCGCCTCGCATCTTGTGCTCGAGGATGCGGCGAAGCAGTCACTCTCCGAGGTGCAGGCGTTCCTGCGGCCGCTCGTGTCGGGCTCCGACCGCGAGACGGTCGTCGCCCCACGCCTGGCAAACAACGCCCCGCTCGACGTGCGATTCGATACCGCCGCGGAAGCCCGCTCCCCGGTGAACGGGCTCTACGCGGCGCTGCAGTCGGCCGCCGCGGCAGCGCCGTGGGTGTCGGCGGTGACGAAGGTCTCGTTTCCCCGCTGGAGCGATCGCCCGCAGTACGACGCGATCGACTTCGCGGCGCTCTCGGCCCGCATCAACGCCTATGAAAACGGCCTCGCAGCGGCCGGTCTGCGGGCCGCCGAGCGGGTGATCATGCTCGTCACGCCGGGGGCCGACTTCCTCGCGCTGAGCTACGCCGTGATGGGCCGCGGTGCCGTGCCCGTGTTCATCGATCCGGGCATGGGCGTCGATGCGGTGGTGGCCTGCATGCGGGAAGCCCAGCCCACCGGCTTCATCGGCGTGCCCAAGGCCCATCTGCTTCGTCTCAAGGCCGCGGAGCTGTTTCGCTCGTTGCGGTTCTGCGTGGTCGCCGGACGGGTGCCGCTGTTTGGGGCAACGCGGCTGCGCGACCTGCTCAAGCCAGCAGGCGATCCGCCGATGCCGATTCCGCGGCAGGCCGACGACCCGGCCCTCGTTGCCTTCACATCGGGGGGAACCGGCCGGCCGAAGGGCGTGATCTTCACCAACCGCATGCTCACGGAGCAACTCGCGGTGTTTCGCGGGCAGTTCGGCTTCCGCGGCGGCGAGCAGGATCTGCCGCTGCTGCCCGTCTTCAGCCTCTTCACCGCGGCGCTCGGGGTGGGGAGCATCTTTCCGCCGCTCGACCCGAGCCGACCGCTGTCGCTCGTGCCCAAGCAGATCATTCGCGTAATGCGTGACCTCGGCAACCAGACGTCCTTCGGTTCGCCGACGCTCTGGACGAAGCTCGCCGAATACTGCCGTCAGACCGGCGAGTCGCTGCCACAGCTTCGGCGGGTGTTCATGGCCGGGGCGCCGGTATCGCAGGCGACGCTTGATCTCGTGAAAGCCGCCTGCCCACAGGCGGAAAGTTTTACGCCGTATGGTGCCACTGAGGCGCTCCCTGTGACGGTCGCGGCTGCCGCGGAATTGCGACAGCATCCGCCAGTGCTGGCAGTGAGCGGCGAACAGGGCACGCCCGTCGGCCGTGCCATCGACGGCGTGACGCTCCGCGTCGTTCGGCCTGCTGTCGAGCCGGCCAACAGTCCGCTCATCGACTGCGGCCCCCGCGAAATTGGCGAGATCGTCGTCAGTGGCGACACGGTGAGCCGCGAGTATCTCTCGCGACCCGAGGCGACCGCGGCGAGCAAGGTGAGCGAGGGTGGCCGCGTCTGGCATCGCATGGGCGACATGGGCTACCTCGACGCCGATGGCCAGCTCTACTTCTGCGGCCGGCGGGTGCATGTGGTGACCACGACTGACCGCACGTTCCACAGCGTGCCCGTGGAGAACGTCTTCAACCGTCATCCCCAGGTGAGTCGCACGGCCCTGATCGGCATCGACGGAGGGCCGGCGCTCGTCGTCGAGCCGCGGTCGCGGTCGCTCACACCGGATGCCCGCCGCCGTCTCGCCGCTGAACTCCGGGCGATCGGTGCCTCCGATCCGGTCACGGCGCCGATCCGACGGTTTTATTTTCACCACTCGTTTCCGGTTGACGCCCGTCACAACGCCAAGATCTTCCGCGATCGACTCGCCACCTGGGCCGCCACGCAGGAGGCCATCGAGGTCGACGAGCCGGGAACGCCCGCCGCGGGCCCACTCGCCGCGGGCCACGCATGAAAGCGGTCGTCACCGGCGGAGGCGGTTTCGTCGGTGGTGCGATCTGCCGGCGATTGCATGCCCTCGGCCACGACGTCACGGCCCTCGGACGGCGGCCCAATCCGGAAATGGCGGCCGCGGGCATCCGCACCGAGAGCCATGATCTCACCGCGGCCGATGCCGCGGCCGCGCTCTCCATTATCTTCGCCGGAGCCGACTGCGTCTTTCACACGGCGGCCCACGTGAAGATGTGGGGGCCGCGTGAGGCGTTCGTGCGTGGCAACATTGGCGCGACGGAGAACGTGATCGCGGCCTGCCGCACGGCGCGTGTAGGCAAACTCATCTTCACCAGTTCGCCGAGCGTCGTCGCGACCGATCACGACCTGCGGGGCATCGACGAATCGCAGCCCTATCCGGCGAAGTATCGGGCGTTCTATCCGGAAACAAAGGCGGCCGCGGAGCGGGCGGTGCTCGCAGCCCACGGCGCGTCGTTGCGAACGATCTCGCTACGGCCGCATTTGATCTTCGGTCCCGGCGACACGAATCTCGTGCCAACGATCTTGAAGCGGGCCCGAGCCGGCCGGCTCGTGCAGGTGGGCGACGGCAAGAATTTGGTCGACCTGACGTTCATCGACGACTGCGTGTCGGCCCATCTGCTGGCGGCCGCCGCGCTCGACGACCGTCCCGCTGCCGGCGGGCGTGCGTTCTTCATCAGCCAGGGCGACCCGGTTCCGCTCTGGGACTGGATTGGCAGGGTGCTGGCCCTCCACGATCTGCCGCCGGTTCGCCGGCGCATCTCCACCAACACGGCCCTGATGCTGGCTACCATGGCCGAGACGGTGTGGCGGACGTGCCGACTCACGTCGGATCCACCGCTGACGCGATTTCTCGCCGAGGAGATGGCGACCGACCACTATTTCGACATCAGCGCCGCCCGGCGTGATATCGGCTACACGCCGAGCTGCACCGTCTGGGAGGAGACCGAGCGTTCCTTTCGATCGCGGTGATTGAATGCCGGCTGCAGAGAACTTTTGCCGACCGACCGACGCAAGGTACCATGGCCGTTGACCGGCTTCGCCGCAGGATGGCGCGCTTCGGGAGATTGTTCCATGGCATTTCGTATCGCGATCGTCGGCGCCGGATGGTACGGGTGCCATATCGGCCTTTCGCTCATGTCGCTCGGCATGGACGTGGAGATTTTCGACAAGGCGCATCGCCCACTCCACCTTGCCTCAGGGAACAACCAGTTTCGTCTGCATCAGGGATTCCACTACGCCCGGCACCATGCCACGCGAATTCAATCGCGTGACGGGTTCATCCGCTTCAATGAGCGATACCCCACGCTCTGCGTAGACGTCCCCGACAACATCTATGCCGTGCCTCACGACACAAGCCTGATCGACTTCGACACCTACAAGCTGATCATGGTTTCCTCAGGGCTGAACTTCGTGGAGATGCCGCAGGGCAGCGACTTGCTGACGAACACCGAGGGCATGATTCGCACCCACGAGCGAGTGCTGCTGATTGACCGCGCCCGCCGCTATTTCAGCGAACGACTGAAGGGCGTCCTTCACCTCGATGCCATAGTCGATCGGATCATCGATACGGACGGCGGGGTGCTGGTGAACGGGCGTCGCTACGACTACGCAATCGATGCCACATGGGGCCATTTCAGCAAACTACCAATCCCCGTGGTCTACGAACCCACGCTGCTGCTCTACTACGAGACTAGTGAGCAGGTGCCGGCCATCACCCTCGTCGACGGCCCCCTGTGCTCGGTTTATCCGACCGAGGATTCCAACATCTATACTCTTTCCAGCGTTCCGCACACGCCGCTCGGCCGGTTCGACGATCCTGCCACCGCAACGGCCTGCCGCGACAGCGTCACGAGTGAGCTGGTTACGATAAAGCGGCATGCGATGGAGGCGCAGATAACGACCAACATGCCCAGCTTCCGAGAACGCTTCCGCTTCATGGGCGTGCAACTCGCCATCAAGACGAAGCCAATCGGGGGCTTCGATGACCGCAGCTGCCATGTTTATCGCAACGGCCGCAGCTTCGTCGTGATGTCTGGTAAGATCGACACGATCTTCTTCGCGACTGAGCGCATCCTCTCGATGATCGAGACCGAACGGTCTGACCTACCCGCCTTCGACGGCGGTAGCATCAAGCAGGATATCCTGTTATCGGGATGGGTACGGCCCGGAAAGATGCCGGCCCCTGGGGCCGGCCTGGACGGCAGTGCATGAACGATGCGTTGATCGGCTACACCGGATTTGTAGGCTCCACGCTCGCCCGTGCCCGCGCCTTCCAGGCCTGCTTCAACTCGAAGAACATCGGCGAGATCGATGGCCGTAGCTTCGATACGGTCGTCTGCGCCGGCGTCAGTGCTGTCAAATGGATGGCCAACAAGGAACCCGAGGCCGACCTGCGTGCCATCCGCGTTCTCATGGAACGCCTGGCGACCGTGCGGGCAGGTCACTTCATCCTCATTTCGACGATCGATGTGTACCGCGACCCAGTGGGAGTGACCGAGGACGACATTCCGCCAACCGACGGGCTGCACCCCTACGGGCTGCACCGGCTGATGCTGGAGCGATCAATCGCCGAGCGATTTCCTCACGCGACGATCATTCGTCTGCCGGGGCTATTCGGCCCCGGACTGCGGAAGAACCTGATCTTCGATCTCCTGCAGGCCAACCAGACCGACCGCATCAGTCCCGCTGGTGTGCTGCAGTGGTATCCGATGCGTCGCTTCCCCGCCGACCTTGCCCGCATCGCCGCCGCGAGCGTACCGCTGATCAACGTGGCGGTCGAGCCGGTGCCGACCCGGGTGATCTGCGAACGATTTTTCCCCGGAATTGCCCTCGGTGGCCCGGATCTTCCGACGCCTTGCTACGACATGCGTACCAACTACCCAGAAGCACTCGGCAGTAGCGGCGTCTACCACATGCGATCCGAAACCGTGATGGAAGAACTCAGCCGCTTCGTCGCTGCTGAGAGGAACCGGCAGTGATGCGGCTCGCGGTATCCACCCTCGCCATCCCCATCAGCGCCACTACGGCCGACCTCGAAGGCCTAAGGGCACTCGGTGTCGAGGGCCTGGAGGTCGCGCCGACCCGGCTTGCACCCTGGAACGACTGGTCGCCGTCGCGGCTTGCTGACTATCGCATGAGGCTTGCCGATGCGGACCTCCTCGTGTCATCGCTCCAGGCGATATTGTTCGGCACGGAGGGGTTGCACCTGCTCGGCGGGGAGCCGGCCTTCGAGGCGATGTTATCTCACATGCGGCGAGTGGCTGAGATTGGTGCGGCACTTGGAGCGAGAATCGGTGTCTTCGGCTCACCACGAAACCGTCTGCGTGGCGAGTTGCCTGCCGAGGCGGCATGGGAACTCGCCCGCACCCGCTTCGCCCGAATGGCCGATTCCGTTGCCGAGTTCGGATTTACTCTCGGACTCGAGCCGGTGCCGCCGGTCTATGGCGGCGACTTCCTTACCGTGGCAGACGACGTGATCAGGATGGTCGCCGAAGTCGGCCATCCGGGCCTGCGCGTGCATCTCGACACCGGCTGTGTGCTCCTTGGCGGCGGCGCGATCGACGCGGCCGTGATGGCCGCGGGCAATCTCCTCTGCCATTTCCACATCGCCGAACCGAAGCTCGGGCCCTTTCATGCGCCGGCTTGCCCTCATGCAACTGCAGCGGCGGCCCTCCGCGATATTGCTTACGATGGCTGGGTCGCGGTGGAGATGCTCGAGCAGAAGGACTCCCCGCTCGAGGCGGTGCGCAAGGCCGCCTCGTTTGCGGTGGACTGCTACCTCCGACCCCCAGCGGCCGAGCGTGATGCAGCGAGGATCGCGATGCCTGACACCCTATCGCACCATCTGGACCGCGCGAATCAATTAAGACATTCGGGCCAGACTGCCGAAGCAGCGACTGAGCCACGGCCTGCCGTCAACACTCACACTTCTGAGGAAGTGCGAGAACTTCTCGCACAAATCAATGCCATCCAACGATTGACACCAGAAGACAAGGACTTGCTTCGTTCGCACGCCTGTTTGGGCTACGGGCACGCGGAACGAAGCCTTCCGGACCTTTCGATATTCAGCACACTGCCAACGCGCAAAGAGTGGGAGAATTACACATACGCCGATCTTCATGGCGTAAACATCTACTATGCCGGTATTTTTCCGAAAACACATCTTGCGGTATTTGTTGATGAAGAAAAAAAGATCCTCTTCCCCAGCCGGTACTACTTGACCCACTTGGCACAGTTTATCCGTCACATCGACCACTGCCTGCATGACTTATCACGTATTGATTTCACACGCTTCGAGGATATTGGCAGCGACTATGTCGCGATAGAGAAATGGTTTATTACCTATGGCCATTTCAAAGACGAGGCATACTCGCTTGGGCATTTCCTCCACAGCCACCCTCACATGAGCGACAAGACGGCCCTGCTCGACTATCCGGTGGATGATCGGATGAACACGGCGGCATTCCGATCCAACGCGAACTACCAGAAGATCGATCGCCTCATATTCGGAGACCGGTCGCTGAATCCTTATCGATACGGCGATAAGGTATTGAAAATGAGAAATTTGACCTTGATTATGAACGGCTTCAAATCAAAAATATTTCATCGGTTTCCCGAATCAATCAGCGACCGTATACGCCGTCAGGTCATCGATGACAATACTCCTAACGGGCCCGAGCGGATTTTCTTGACGCGGTCGAGCTCATATCGCGACATCGCCAACAAAGCCGCCACTGAAGCCTATTTTGTGCGCGCCGGCTTCACGCTGATCAATCCAGAAGACATCACCTACGAAGAACTGGTCAGGCAGGCCCGGAATGCGAGCATGGTCGCCATGTATTGGGGCTCGGCGATGACGAACATGGTGTACCTCAAAAACAACGCACGCGTTTTCATCCTGAAGTCCCAGTCCTACTTAGACGAAAACATGTCGCTGTGGCAAAAGGTGATAAACGGCTATCACCTGGATGTCGTGGAGATCCCCGCGGTCGACAACATGATCCGCGAAGAGGATCTGGCCAGATTGGTTGGCTTGGACTCAAGCGAATAGTGCACCACAAGCATTTGACATGCGAGACAACTGCCCGTTGGCCCACATGGCCACGTCAGTATTTTCCCTTAGTTTGCTGTCCGCTGGCCGCGGAGTAAGCTTCAAGAGAAGCGGCGATTCTTTTTCGGTGAGCAGCACCCCCGCCCTATCAAGTGGTGCTTGTTGCAGTAAGTCGACTTCCCTTCGCCCCACATCAGGCCCCTTGCCTAGCACTGAGCTCCTGTGCGCAGACACGCGTTCCGTAACCTCTTCCGTCGTTCCGACAACAGGGTGTATCCGTCGATCACACCGGCAGCGCGAGACGGCCTTCACGGCTACGTCGAGGACATCGGCCCCGCAGGAATTCGTGGCTGGCTGCTGGACGGCGCTGATTCTGCCACGCAATTGAAGGTCGATGTCTACCTTGAGGAGCAATTCCTAGTCAGCGGCCATACCGGCCGTTATCGACCCGACATTTCCCAGGTGATTGGCCGGCCCGCCGATTGCGAATTCCTGATTCCGTGGGAGGCAGCCGCGCTTCTTCGAGAACTCAACGGGCTCAAGCCAACCAAAAAACTGCGAATCAGAGTATTAGATGCGGCATCAGGCCGAGAAATCGCTGCCACTGATGACGGTGTTCGGACCGCAGCACAGCTCCTCGACTACGCCGTTAACACGGCCGCTGCTGTGCTCGCCGAAGAATTCGACGCCGCGTTTTATCTGGCTACCAACCCGGACGTTGCCGCGTCTGGCGCGGACCCGTTTGAGCACTATTGCTCCCATGGTTGGCGGGAGGGGCGACTTTCGCACAGTCCACCTAACGCCCCGGTGCAGGTCGTCGGCGAAGACGAAGACAGAATCGCGCTGATCCGCACCGAGTTCTCCGAGAGCTACTATCTGTCGAAAAATCCTGATGTGGCAGCCGCAGGGATCGATCCAGCTGAACACTACTACCACTCCGGCTGGCGGGAGGGCCGCAATCCAAACAGCGATTTCGACACCCGCTACTATCTCGAAGCGAACGACGATGTGCTGAAAGCTGGCCTCAACCCCTTCTGGCACTACCTCGTCGCCGGGCGAAAGGAGGAACGTGTTGCCATTCGTCCGGGTGGCTATCGCCGCAGCATCATCGACTCGGCACGCGTCCCGGAAAAACGATCCAAGGACTATGTCTTGCCGCCGGGTGAACTGATTGACGCCCATGTTCTCGCTGGTCGGATCGATGCAGCGCTTGCACCGTCTGTCGGCCTGGTCATCTCACTGAGCCACGACTGCTACATTCGCGTCATCGGCGGCACCCAGATCTTCATCGCCGACGAACAGCGGCGATTTGCCGATCGCCAGTATGCCTACATCCACCTGTCGCCACGTCGGGCCCAGATGACCCTGGCTCCGCTCGACGCCGCGTGCGAGTTGCAGGTTGTGATCAATGGTGAGTTTGCCGGCATCGCTACCCTCGAGTCTTTCATCGCCATCCTGGGCGAGCGTGCCGTGGGGTTCGGCAAGCCACGAATGTTCATCGTGCACTCCGTGCTGGGCTTCAACGAGGAACAGATTGCGACGCTGCGCACCGCACTCGATCCGGCAAGGTCGGTGTTCTGGCTGCACGACTACACCTCGCTCTGCGAGGGCTTCAACCTGCTGCGAGACGACCTCGCCTTCTGCAACGCGCCGCCCGCGAGCAGCATGGCGTGCCGCATCTGCGTCTACGGCGCCAGCCGCGCACGCCACCTGGACCGCATGCAGCGGTTATTCGAAGGGTGTGACTTCGACGTGCTGTCGCCCTCGGCCTCGACGCTCGACCTGTGGAGCAGCCGCACCCAATTGCCATATGCCTCGGCGGCCGTTCATCCGCACTCACAGCTCGTGAGCGTTGCTGTCGAAGAGCCACCGGCCACCCACGATGCCGAGGATCAGCAAGTCCGGATCGGCTTTGTCGGCTTCTCCGCGTCAAGCAAGGGCTGGCCGATCTTCTCCTCGCTCGTCGATGAGTTCCACTCGGATCCGCGATACCGTTTCATTCACTTCACGGCCCGCGGCGTCTCCAGCACCCCGGAATGCGAACTCGTCGTCACGGAGTCGACTCCTGACGACCGCGACGCCGCCACGCGGCTGCTGCACGAGCACAGGATCGACTTCCTCGCCATGCTCTCGCCGTGGCCGGAGACTTTTTCCTTCGTGGCCCATGAGGCGATCGCCGCCGGCTGCCGCCTGCTCTGCTTCAGCGACAGTGGTAACGTCGCCGCGTTGGTTCGCCGCACGAGGCTGGGCACGGTATTTGACGACACTGCCACCCTTCGTTCATTTTTTGCCGGTGACAAAGCCGTTACCGTCGCTCGCGAAGCCCGCGCCCACCCGCACCGCTTCTGCCTCATCCATTCGGGTACCACGGCCACCGTGAAGCATTTTTTTCAGGAAAACGCCGCCACATGACCAAGGTCCGGTGCTTCACAAGCTTTACGTTCAGCTACCTGACCCGCGCCACCGTTCTGGCCCGGACGCTCCGCGAAGCGCATCCCGACTGGGAACTATGGGCGATGATCGTCGACGTGCCGCCTCCGGGTATCGACGTCTCAGAGTCACTTGCTACCTTCGACCGCGTGCTCTATCCAGAGCAACTCCGCTTCGACCGATTTCATGCCTGGCTCTTCAAGCACGACATTGTCGAGGCCTGCACCGCGGTGAAGGGCCAATCGCTGCGATTCCTGCTCGAGAGCGACGCCGATGCGGTGGTCTACTTCGACCCCGACATCGCGGTCTTCCACTCGCTGGACACCGTCCTCGAGAAGCTCGACGACCACTCCGTGATCCTGACGCCTCATCAGGTCGCTCCCAACACCACGGTCAGTCATGTTCGAGACAACGAGATGACCTCGCTAAAATACGGCGTCTACAACCTCGGCTTCTGCGCGGTGCGGAACGACGATATTGGCAGGGGATTTGCCGACTGGTGGGCACGCAGCCTGCAGATCGCCTGCTACGACGACGTGGAAAACGGCATCTTCACCGACCAGAAATGGTGCGACCTCGTGCCAGCTTTATTTCCCCGCGTCTGGATCGAGCGAGACCCGGGCTGCAATGTCGCCAGTTGGAATATCTCCACTCGCCACATCTCCTTCACCGGTGACGGCACCATTCTCGTCAACGGCTCGCCGCTCAAGTTTTATCACTACACCAAGATCAACTCCGTTGGTGATCTCATGACGGAGAAGTACGCGGGCGACAATGTCGAGGTCATGGAAGTCTGGAACTGGTACAAGCGGGCCATCAAGGATGCTCATGTCGAGAGTATTCCCTCCGGCTACTGGCACTACGGGCGTTTCGACAATGGCGAAAAGATCCCGAAAGCGGCCCGCGTGCTGCTCAGAAGTCGCGACGACCTCTACGCCGCATTCGACAACCCGTTCGCGACGGATGGACATTCCTACTACAACTGGCTTCTGCATGAACACCCCGAAATGCTGACCACGCCGAGCGGCGGCGGCTTCGAGGCGGTCTAATACGGCAAACCGCGGAGGATGTTGGGGGAACCCCGTGTCGCCTTCTTGAAGCGACCACCTTCTAGAAAAGGGGGTCGGTGAATGAGTCGATTTCTGGCGGCGTTTGCGACTGCCAACTGGCCAACATTGTGGCCTTCACGTCAGTGGTGAAGATCGCCTTGAACGTCTTGCTTCCGAGCGCCACGTGTTGCCGTTGCAGGATCTCTGCAAATTCGAAAGGGACGCCCGCATTCACTCTGCCAAGGGAAAAGGTTGCCCCTGTCAGTTCCATGATCTGTCGATCAAAGCCAATCTCCTCGATGTTGAACACGGAAACAGGGAAATGCTTCTCGAACAACGGAAGGATCTCGCCAAACTGGAATTCAGCCGAGAACTTCTGAAACGAGGCGTAGTCCACAGCGTAGTCGTGGTTGTAGACAGCATGCCTCCACGTTGAATCGAGATATGTCTCCCGATCCCGGTACAACACAACGACCCGCGTGTCATAAGGCTCGAACAGCTGCGCCATCCGCGTGATTTGATCGGGCTGAAGAGATGCCAACCGTTCAGAGCTTACGACAACAGGCTTGTCAGACTCTGAAATCTCCTGCATCAGAGCCGCATGCTGCGTCTGTACCCATTCGTTTGACACCCACTGACGCGTGTAATCGTCAATCCCTTTGAGGTGCAGCGGGAGCGAGAGATGCTCCGCTTGCGGAGAAAGCCTTCCTGCACGCGGATAAAGAATTCCAGTGCCGTCTCTGAGGGCTTCCTGCAGGGATGTCGAGGCGCATTTGGCGTAACCGACGTGCACGAAGAGTTTCATCGTCCCCTTCCGAAGTGACAGTCTTACAAGAAGAATCGCAGCGATGTTTCCAGAATCACAAAGTCGGCATCAGTGGGGTCCGGCGCTTCTCGTACACCCACGGGGTTCCAGTAAAAGAGACACTTCTCGAAGGTTGCCGCACACAAATAGGTCAGCCGCTTCTGGGCCAGTATCGACGAGTGGGAATCGCCGAGAACAAGCAGCTTTCCCGGCAGTAACGGTGCTTCATTGCAAATCGACTGCCATGTCGACCCCAGCGGCTCGCCAAATGATGGTGTGCCGGCTACGACGGCGAGCCGTTCTGCTTTGAGTGCTGGCAGCCTGGGCAGTGGAGGACGCATCGCTCCGTCACCAAATCTCGTTTGAAGATCCCCATACCCTGTGTTGTCGATCATAGTAAAAGCGTCGACGATGTCCTGCCAGCTATGGCCACACTGGCCAAGTAGTCGCGAAAAGATTTGGATGTAGTGCTTCCCCGGCAGGTGCGAATCAAAATAGGAAAAATCAGCCTCCGTCTCGTATTCACGGAGTGGCGCAAGGTACTCATTGAACAGCACGGGTATCTCCATGTCCGAGCAGAGTCTTGCCAGATGTGACATGGCCTCATCCACCAGTTGAAACCGACCCGTCTGAAGAAAGTGCTTGTCGATGACGTAGTCCTTCTCGGGAATGATCGACAAAACAACCCTGTTTTTCCGAAAGACCTCGCGAATACGTTTCAGGTGGTTGGCATAGAGGGTCACCTTCTCCATGTGATACTCCAGGCTCAAGTATGGCTTTGCCGCCCAATAGTTCGTACCCATGAAGATGACCGGTCGCTCGCCAAGCATGCCTGCGGAGAGGTCTTCGGCGAGTGCGAGATGGGGTAGAAAAGGCGAGTCAGGGTCGGCTTCCTCGTGCCTTGTCCAGGACCCGAGCAGAAACGCGAAGGCCAGATCGACTGGGGATTCCGCAGCCAATGACCGACTGAAGACGTGGAAATCCCGCAACGTAGACAGTCGGAAAAAATCTGTTCGCAGCGACTGGAGCCGCTCGATCTGTGCGTCGTCGAGGCGGTGAGCGTGTGGCATGGCGGAAATAGGAAAAGAGGGGTCGGGAGCGAGTTTCACTGCATGGGAGTCTAGGGCACGGACGGTTGGCTGTGCTTCCCGTCGGACGCTAATTACCATAACGTCGGTTCTCGTCGATTCCCACCCGATCGCTACAGCCTGTCGCCGTCACTTCGCCCCGCTGCGAAGCCATTCGCATCTGCTCCCATGCGCAACGACTCGAACTCGAAACTTTCCGGACAACTTGGCCGCTTGGTGCCTCCCTCGATCTCACCGGACGCCAGTCACGGCCTCTATGGCTGCCTTGAGGACATCGGCCCTGCCGGCATCCGGGGCTGGCTCTTGGACTGCGCAGCGTCCGAGAAGCACCTGAAGGTCGATGCCTGCCTCGACGGGAACGTCCTCGGCAGCGGCTATGCGGACCGTCCTCGGCCCGATATCTCCGAGATCATGGGCCGCCCGATCAGTTGCGAATTCCTGATCCCCTGGGCAGCCATGAAGCTTCCCCGGGAACTCAAGGAGATGGACTCGGCCGCGAAGCTGCAGATCCGAGTGGTCGCCGCGGAATCCGGCCGGGAACTCCATGCCATCGATGGCCTCATTCGGACCGCCGGCCAACTCCTCGATGACGCTGCCACGGCGGCCACTGCTCTCCCGCGGGAAGTCCGGCAGCAGGCTCCTGAGGTCGATGGCGACGTGAAGGCGATTGCCTTCTACCTCCCCCAATACCATCCCATTCCGGAAAATGACGAGTGGTGGGGCAAGGGCTTCACCGAGTGGAACCATGTGACCCGGGCCACGCCCCAGTTTGCCGGCCAACATCAACCGCACCTGCCTGGAGAGCTTGGGTTTTACGATCTCCGCTCCGACGACGTCCGCGAACGGCAGGCACGCCTCGCGCGAGAGCATGGCATCCATGGGTTCTGCTACTCTTACGCCTGGTTCAATGGCCGCCGCATCCTCGAGAGACCGCTCGAAATGATGCTCGAGGCCGGCACGCCGGACTTCCCGTTCTGCATCTGCTGGGCGAATGAGAATTGGACGCGTCGCAGGGATGGCCTCGATCAAGAGCTGCTGATCGAGCAGACGTACGACCAGACGAGCGATCTGGCCTTCATCGAAGACGTGCTGCCGATCCTGAGGGACCCTCGCTACATCAGGTTCAAGGGAGCACCCCTGCTGTTGGTCTCCCGCGTCGATCTTCTGCCGGATCCCGTTCACACCAGTGCCGTGTGGCGTCAGGCCTGCAAGGAGGCCGGATTGGAGGCGATCCACCTGTGCGCCGTGGAGACTGCCGGTACCAGCGATCCGTATGCCTTCGGCTTCGACTCCGCGGTCCAGTTCCCTCCGCATCGCATCCCGTTACGCAGAGCCGAGGATACGGTGAAGGACCTGAACCCGCAGTTCCAGGGACACATCTACGACTACCAGTGGACGGTGGCCGATGAGATCAACGCTCCGCAGGCGAGATACCGGCGATTCCGGGGCGTCATGACCGCCTGGGACAACACCGCCCGCAGAGGCTCGGCTTCACACATCTTCGTGAACGCTACTCCGGAGGCCTACGAAGTCTGGCTCCGCGGGGTCGTTGATGCCACCAGGCGGGATCTTCCAGCCGGAGAACGATTGCTCTTCATCAACGCCTGGAATAACTGGGCCGAAGGCGCCCACCTGGAGCCCGACCAGAAGTTCGGGCGAGCCTACCTGGAAGCGACCCGCAGGGCACTCCGGGGAACATCCAACTGGCAGACGCTCGTGGAATACGCCACGCGCCGCGAGGAGATGTCTGGGGCCATGCTCGCCAACTGGATCAGCGATGTCGCGGCACTCCTCAAGGGCCAGGAGTTGTCGTGGCGTCATCTCGTCGGGCTCCAGCAGGAGAGGCTGGGCACCGGACACGCGGACACGATCGTATTTTCGAAGGCCGATTCCCACCACTCGCCGTCGATCAGGCTGCAACCAGGCGGGCACGGCAATCTGGAGCACGTCAATGACCAGACGGAACCGGCTCTCGTCGAGGTCGACCGGGGAACACCGCTCTATCTGGACGGCTGGTCGTTCACCGAGGGCGTGCACCTGAGACCAGCCACACCGGCCGTGTTGATCATGGAAAACGAGGAGACCCTCGAACGCTACGAAGCGACCCTGCCGGGCAGGAGTAAGCGCGATGACGTGGTGGCCTACCATCCCTCGATACCGACATCCAGCACGGCCTTCAGCGGGTTCGCCGCCTATGCCGACGTCAGGAGGCTGCAGAAGGGCACCTATCGACTCGAAGTTCACCATGAGGTCGACGGCGAGGCGGTCCGGTTCACGTTTCACCCTCGGCTACAGCTCGTATGAAACGCCTCCCATCAAACGCTTGTGGACGAGTGTCACATGCTTGACGTTTTGCCGGCCGCAGGCAAAACGAGGTCTTCTGGCGATGCGAGCCCGTACCGCACCAGATCACGGCCGGCGATTTCAACAAACTCCGCCCGCTGGGCCGCGGACCACGTCGTCCAGGGATCGGGCCGGCGGTATTCAGCGGCAGGCACCCCACCCTGTCGCGTGAAGCTCGAGTTGATCCGGTCACGCCGCAGGAACGCCGCGGGACCGCCTTCGACGGGAGCATCGAGAAAGCGGAGCACGGCGGCCAGCGTCGTCTCGGGGTCGCGTTCCAGGTCGCTGTGGATCACCGTGAGCGCCCGCGATGGATGCCTCCGGCAGAAATCCATGGCCGTATGCGCATAGGCCTGCCACGTGGTGCAGGCCTCGCGGAAGTCGTGGCTCCAACGCGGGAGGAAACCGCGGCTCACCATCTCCTCGCGTTCCTCCGCGGGCACGGTGGCCACGATGTGAATCATCGAGTTGACCACCTCGCGACCGTCGCGGAGCAGGTGAATGAACCGTGCGCCGGGAAACATGCCGGAGAGCGTGTCGGCCATGAGGCAGTAGTGGGGCGTGTGGTCCACCCAGCGTTTGCTGCCGGCCGACCGGGTGAACATGGCGTTGAAACCGAGGCCGATCGCGGCCAGGAACTCGTCCGACGAAACCCCCTCGCGGCGCAGCCAGGAACTGCTCGGCCGGCTCGCCCACTGCTCGAACACCTTCTCGGCCCGCTGCTGTTGGTAGAGTTCCCAGAGAAAAAAGGTCTCGTCACCGACATAGAAGTCGCTGTGCATTCCGAGCGCATGGGCCATCGCGGTCGTACCCGACCGTGGCACGCCGAACACGAAGACAGGGTTCGGGCAACACGCGGGGGTCTGCGGCAGGCTGGAAGCCGTGGAAGGTGCAGGATCGGTCATGTCCCGGCCTCCTGAATGCTCGCAGCCTCGACGATCCCCTTGAGCTTGAAGGCATCGAATGTCTTGTAGTAGAGCTGATGCAGTTCCGCGATCAGCGTGTCGCGGTCCCCGGCCCCCTGCCGCAGGGCTGCTTCCAGATCCCGCACGCGGGCGACCTGGGCTGGCAGCAGGTCGCGGACCTCGCCCCATCGCCGGCGGGCGTCGACCGTGCCACACCACTCGGCCGCGCGTGGGTCGTCGTAGAAGGAGGCAAACTGCCACTGCGAGCGGCCCTGTCGCTCGCAACGCTGGCAGAATTCGTCATACGTGAGCGGCCGGATGACGTGCTGTCTTGCCAGGCTGTCGTAGACCACGACCATTCCAACCCGTTCGACAGCGGGAGACGCGGCGGCATTTCCCACAGGTCGCGGCTGACGCTCGCGGCCGAGCATGCGAGAGATCCTGAAGGCCGCCTCGATGTCCTCGGAGCCAAACGTAAACTCCGGCCGGAATCCCCCCGCCCGCACGAGCAGCGAACGCTTGCATGACGACCGGCCACCCCAGAAAAACCGATAATCGTAGTTCTGGCCGTGCTGCACATAGGGATAGCCGAAGAGATAACAGCCGACCTCCGTGACGAACCGCATCACCTCGGTCACCTCCAGCCGCGGCGACCAATCGGTATAGCCGAGCACGGCGACATGCTCGAGCGGATGGAGGTGATGCACTACCAGATGCCTCGAAACGAGATCGGGGTCAGCCACGTCGTCGTCGTCAAAGAAGAGCAGCAGCGGTGCCGTGGCGACATCGACGCCGATGTTCTTGGCGACCGAGATGCCGGCGGCCGGCGATTCGATGACCGTCAGCGGCATCCGTCTGGCCCACCGATCGCACACCGCCAACGTGTCGTCGGTCGAGCCGTCGCTCACGACGATGGTCTCAAACCGGCCGGAGGCGGTCTGCATGGCTAGGCTGGCTAGCGACTCGTCGAGCAGCGCGGCACGATTGCGGGTGGGGATGACCACGCTGATCTCTGGCGCTGTCAAGCCGCACGAGCGGCGCACGCGGCACGCGTCCGTGAACCCGACAAACGGGATCGTGGGATCGGCGGCCACCACGGATGCACCTTCAGCCGGTGCCGTAGCGCCCTGCCACCGGGGGCGTCGGGCCGCTTCGATCGCAGCGAACAGCCGCTCCTTCGCCACGCTCGCCGAGTGCTCCACTCGGATTCGCTCGCGGCCCTGCCTCGCCAGCCGGGTCCAGAGTGCCCCCTCGGTGAGCAGCCTCGTGATGCCGACGGCGAACCGGAAGCCATCGTCCGCGACGAAGACGTCTTCGCCGTCACGGATATCCAACCCCTCGGTTCCGATCGTCGTCGACACGGTCGGCGTGCCGATCGAAAGCGACTGGATCATTTTCCGTTTCGTGCCGGCGCCATGCAGCAGCGGCAGCAGCGACACGCGTGCCTGCTCGAGATAGGGCACCACCGACGGCACCCAGCCGAGCATCCGCACCGCGGGCCAGTCGGCCGCGACCCCGCGGACCTCGTCGGTCATGTTGCTGCCAACGATCGTCACCGGATGGGCCGCAAGCAGGTCTGGATCGAGGTGCGGCAGCACCTCATCGCAGAGGAATCGAACCGCCTCCTCATTAGGCGGATGCTCGAAGTTGCCCACGAAGAACATCCCACGGCGTTCGGCGAACGGGAGCGGCGATGCCGGCAGCTCCTCGCAATCGGGCACGACGTGCACTCTCTCCGGCGCGGCGATCAGGTCGCCGATCAGATTCCTTTCCTTTGCGGAAACCGCGAGCACGGCGTTGGCCGCGGCATAGACGCTGATTTCCCGGGCCGTCTCGGCGGCGAAGTCTGCGCCGAGCAGGTCGAGACTCGCGGGGGCGTCTCGCAGGATCCGCCGCGCATTCCGCAGGAAGTGAAGGTCGCCCGAGTCCACGATGATTCGAGTGGTGGGCGACACGGCCTGCAGGATCGGGATCAGCGGCTCGGCGAAGACCCAGCAGCCCAGGATGGCGATGTCACACTGGGCCGATGTTGCCGCACTCCGAACGTTTTCCTCGTGCTCGGCGAAGCCGAACGCCACGGTCACACCCTGATCAGTCAGCAGGTTCCTGAACTCTTCAACCCCCTTGGGACTGCGGGCGACGCACGCCACCTCCCAGCCGGCATCCCGCAGAAAGCCGACGAAATGAAACAGCCGCCTCGAGTAGCTGTCGAGGTCGGGCTGCGGCATGTAGTGGGAGCAAATCAGGACGCGGTTTACGGTCATGGGCGCGACGACGGTGTGGCGGTGGCACGTTTGACAGCCACCACGTTACGGTGCCCCTTCGCGACAATGTCGGCTGGTGCAGGGGGCATTTCAGAGGGTACCCAGAAACGCTCTCAGGGTCGAGTACGACGGTTGAGTGGATGACGCCCCCGCAGCGTCGCACCTCTTTCGATCAGCCAATCTCGGACCGTTCCGTGGTCGATTATGCTCGCACGAGCGTGCTTGCCTCATGGCATAGGTGGAGCCCCGTTCCCATGGGCTGTAAAGGGAGTGTACTCTCGGTACCAACCTTGCCTTTTCTGAGGAGAATCAGATGCCACGAAACACGTCGCTCATCGCCTTCCTCCTCTTGTCGGCGATGCCGTCCTTGCGGGCCGCCGAAGCAGAGGCTGAGAAGCCAAACATCCTCATCATTCTGTCCGACGATCACAGTGCAGCGCACCTCGGCTGCTACGGCAATCCTGACATAAAAACGCCGAATCTAGACGCATTTGCGGCGAGTGGCTTGCGTTGCGAACGGGCTTACGTGACCTGTCCACAGTGCGTGCCGTCACGGGCCAGCATCCTCACCGGCCGGTCACCGATATCGATCGCCATGACGCGGTTTTCTGCCCCCTTGCCCCGCGACGTTCAAACGTTTCCCGAGGTTCTGCGTGCGGCAGGCTGGTTCACCGGAGTGGCGGGGCGTACGTATCATTTGGACGGAGCGAAGAAGCCACCGGAATCGCGGGCCGTATTCGAGAAGTACGGAATGGCCACCTTCAAGGACCGCCTCGACTTCGTGAAGAATGCTGGCGACAACGCGAAATCAGTGGCCCAGTTCAATGAATTTCTGGACTCAAAGCCGCGGGGAATCCCATTCTTTCTCCAGCTTTGCTCCGGCGACCCGCATCGTCCGCTTACGGAGTCCGGCCCGGAAAGGCACGATCCAGCAGCACTCACGTTGCCGGCACACTACCCCGACACGCGGCTCGTTCGTGAGGATCTGGCACGGTATTTCGACGAAGTCGCCCATCTCGACGTCTTTTTTGGCGAGGTCATGGCTGAGCTGGAAAGACGCGGCTTGGCCCACAACACCATCGTGATTTTCATGGGGGACAACGGCTGCTCGCAGTTGCGCGGCAAGGGCACGCTTTACGAGTTTGGCATTCGAGTGCCGTTGTTAATTCGGTGGCCAGCGAAGATCAAGCCCGGCTCCTTCTCCTCCGAACTGATCAGCGGCGAAGACATCGCGCCGACGGTGCTCGAGGCCGCCGGCCTCGTCGTGCCCCCCGAGATGACTGGGGAGAGCTTCTTCGCACTTTTGCGCGGTGGTGCTCACGAGTGCCGGGAGTACATATTCGCCGAACGCGGTGCGCACGGCAGCAATCTGCCGGAAGGAAGTGCGTCGTTCGACCTTGGCCGCGTCGTCGTGTCGCCGACTCACAAGCTCATTTACAACGTGACCTGGCAGCTTCCGTACCAGCCGGTTGACTTTACTGGAGACCCCTTTTGGGCCGAACTGCAGCAGTTACATCATGACGGCAAGCTCGACAGCCGATGGGCGAGTCTCTATTTCTCCCCGACGCGATCCATGTTTGAACTGTACGACCTGCAGACTGATCCGGCGGAGCTCAATAATCTCGCTGGCACGCCTACCGTCGAGGCGGTCGAAAAGAAACTGAAGTCCGCATTGCAGGAGTGGATGATTCTCGAGCGAGACTTCGTGCCCCTGCCGGTCGCGCCGAAAGCCCATGGCAACTAAGGTTGATTGGCTGTCGCCGGCCGCGCGAGGCATTCGTCGATCACCGCCACGACGTCTGATCGCCCGACCTGAGCTGCATGGTCACGCAGTTTTCGGTACACGCGAATGACGAGTTCTTTTTCCGTCCAGACCTCGCGGAGCCGGTCGGGGCTGAAAACGCCGGCGGGGAACGAGGATGCTCGGTCGCGGGCCCCAACAAGATCGAGCGCGAGGAGCGTCCGGAAGCACTTCTCACAGGTGCCACAGTTCCGGTCTGAGAAATCCTGCCAGCAGACGTGCAGATGGTTCATGGCGACGTCGAACCGCGACAGACATTCCATCTTTCGCAGTCGGTCGGAACTCGCATCCGCGCCGTAGTGCCACAGCCGCGTGGCGGAGGTCGAGCACAGCGGGTCGGTCACCGCGGTCGACCCCCACGGATTGAGCTCGTCGTAACCAAACGACGCGGAGAGGAGGAGCCTGTCCCACCGCCGTCCGAGAAGGAGCCCGCTGGCCGCGACTGCCGGGCCATGAACGATCGGCCCCCAGGCTTTTGGCCGCAGGCTCACGCCCGTGTCACGGTAGTTCGTGGTGAGCGTGACGAGCGTCTTGCCGGTCTCAGCGGCGACGGTCTGGAGCGCCACCCGCTTGCGGTCGAGCGCAGGCCGATGCCGCAGCGGAATGTCATACCCCTCCACGTAGATCAGGTCGTCCACCGGTCGCATCTTCCACTCCGGATGCAGGTGGGCCAATTCGTCGTGATGCAAGAGCGAGTAAAACGAATCGACGCCCGCCGTGAAGAACAGGCCCGTTCGCGTTCCCTGCTGTTCGGATGGGTCTGACGCCTCGGCTATCACGCGGATGGGATGCTTGCCGGGCCGCCAGCACGACCACACCTCCATCAGTTCGTGCGCATGCCGCAGCAGTTCGGCATCGACAGGGCCGTCGAGGAAGAGTTCCTCGCCCGTCTCAAAGGCGTGGGGCAGGAGCCAGAGGAGCCAGGCATCGAGCCGCGTCGTCACATCCTCGAGAACCTCGTCAGGAACGTCGGCCCAGAGCAGTTCCTCGGCCGCCAGGCCCGGGCCCGTGACCCGTCCAGCCAGCCGGGTCGTTCCCGGCAGCAGCCCGGGAACACGGTCGAGTGGCGTGAGTCGCACGGGATGAGCCTCGGTCTCGATGATGAACGCATGACTGCCGGAATTCGGCTGTCGAAAAGAGTGATCGACGACCGTCATCCGACGATCCGTCATGCTACCATCGGACACCTGAGGATTCATGGATCGCCGGCTGGTTCGAACCCCGGTTCGGCCGCGATTGCAAGCCTCTCCCGGGTGATCTGTTTTCATGCCCACGTGCGACCATTCCCGCCTGCTCCTTCGCGAGACGCTGCGCGAACTCCTGCCGGCCGGCACGCGGTGCGGGATTGTCCTCTACCCCGACCATTGGAATGCCGGCGATGCGGCCATCTGGTGCGGCACAAGGCAGCTGCTCCGCGAACTGGGCGTGGAGATCGCCTACGGCTGCGACACGACGAGCTACGACAAGCGGGCCCTGACGCACGCCCTTCCCGAAGGACCGATCCTGATCGCCGGCGGCGGCAACTTCGGGGACGTCTATGTGCCCGAACACGCCCTCCGACTGCAAATCCTCGAGGATTATCCTGGCCGACCGGTGATCCAGCTTCCGCAGAGCATCTGGTTCCGCGGCACCGAGGGCGTGGCCGCCACGGCGGAGGCCCTCCGCAAGCACGCCAATGCCACGCTCCTGCTCCGCGACGCACCGAGTCTTGCATTCGCGCAGCGGCATTTTTCATCTCCGGCGAGGCTCTGCCCCGATGCGGCGATCGCACTCGACCTGTCGACTGTGCCGCGGCAGGCCGACGTGCCGATGGTGGCCGTCTGGCGTGACGACCGCGAGTCGGCCGATCCGCCGCCGCCGATGCCAGCGGGCTCGATCGCCTGCGATTGGCTCCTGCCAGGCGGCGTGCTGCCTCCCGAGCAGGCCCGGCAGATGAGCATCGCGGGTCTCGAGTTCCATCAGTGGGTCGGGCGGCCGGAGCTCGGCGAGCCCTGCCCCGTCCGCCGCCGGCTGGCCTGGCGGCACCAGCCATGGCTCTGGGATCAACTGGCTCTGGACCGCTGCCTGCGGGGCTGCCGCATGCTCTCACGCGGCCGGGTGACGATCACGAATCGTCTTCATGCCCACCTGATGTGCCTGCTCATGGGTCAGCCGCACGTCGCCTGCGACGTCGCAAACGGCAAGGTGTTCGCCTACCGCGACACGTGGGGCTGCGACGCGCCGTTCGTGCGGTTCGCGGGATCTCCAGCCGAGGCCGTGGATCTCGCCGCGGGACTGCTCGCCACCTATGGTCACACAGACGGCGGGAAACGCAACGCCGGGTCGTAACCAAATCGGTCGAAGTCAAGGCGAAAGAGATGCTCCAGGTGTTCATAATCCGCTTCGAGACAGAGACATTCCGTGGGCGGCCGCTCCGCGGCAGATGAATTGTGCCGACCGAGTGGCTGGACCGACAGCCCGAGACGTTCCACCACCGTCAGCATGCCCGCGTCGAGATTTTCAAACCGGCCCACGAAATCAACCATGCATCGGCCCTCCTCGTCGCAGAGCCATTCAGTCTGCGGTCGTGCGGCCTCCGTCTGGAGAAACTTTTCGTTGCGAATGAAATCAGAAAAGGTCGGCGACTCGACGAAAGCCTGCGTGGAAGTCCAGGTCCAGACCGGGGCGGCCGGATCAGCGTTGCGGCGGATCACCTCCCCAAGCCATGTGTAGAACGAAACGACGCGGGTGTACGGGTGCCTGATGAATGCAAACTTGAAATACTGCGACCAGACGTCGTCGCCGACCACCGCCCGGATCTGGCTCGCAGAGGAATGCTTCCGAAGCCCGAAGCGTTCTTTATAGGGAGCGTTGACCTTCTCGCCGAACCCCGTGCCGCCGAGAATCACGTCGTTCCAGCGCAGGGTAGGATCGAGGGCCGCACAGATGCTCGTCCCCGCGGTCTTGAGGATGTGGACAAAGATAAACTTGTGGCTGTTGGAGATGATCATCGCCGTTCAGTAGGTTGGAAGGACTCCGACGGAAGAGGGGCGCCCGATCGCCGGCGGTTCATGTGTGGCAGCGGGGCGTCGGGCACCGGCAGCCCGAGAAAGCCGCAGAGGCGTTCCCAGCCGTGGCCGTCTTCCCAGCAGATTTCGAGGAGCCGGTCAGGCTGATCGGCGAAGAACTCGCGCACGGCGGCGTTGTGGGCCCGGTAGACCTCGAGAAACCGTTGCGGATGGGCCACTGGATCATCGACGCCGTAGATGTATTTCCGGTAGTTGAACGACGTGCGGCCGTGGCGGGCCACGTGCAGGGTGAGGCTCTCGAGCCACGTGGCCTCGTCGCGCCGTGTCGTGAGCACGAAGCGGGCGTCGGGAAATCGCTCCCGCGCCTCCCGGTAGAGGAAAGGCCACGGCCAGTCCTCAAAGCTGTCGGCTTGTTGCATCATGTCGAGCACGGCGTCGATCTCACCGAGCCGCCAGAGCGCAAACGCCTCGCGGTCGAGCGAGTGGTGTCGAAACCCCAGCGTTTCGAGGCACGCTCCCAGCGTCTTGGTGCCGGTCTTGTGGAAACCGAGGCCGATCACCCCGGCCGGACGCGTCTTCGTTGTGATGTGGTGCATGGTGGAGGCCTCGATCGACAGACCGCTGAAACCAAGAGCATAGCCCGACCAAAGCCCCATGCCCACGCAGCGAAAGGGGCCGCGGCAACCAAACGCACGCCCGCACGTACCGCCCTAGCCGCCCGTCGGGCGTCCGCCGTTTGCGGAAGTGCCGTAGGCCGAGTTAGGTTCTTGAAGCGTGAGGGTTTCGCATCCAATCGGGGCTTATTCGTCCCCGTCCAATGGCGGCAGCGAGGAGCGTTTGTGAGGTTCGTTCTGTGCAGGCCAATTGGCGGCCTCAACGACATGCTCTGCCAGATCGAGAAGTGCTGCAGGTATGCGGAGACGTACGGGCGGCGTGTCGTCGTGCAGACGGACGGCGGGTTCCATCCGTCTTTTCAACTCTGTCTCGGCCAGTATCTCATCTCGATGCAGCAAAGACTGGTCTTTGCCGAAGCTCTTGGCAAACCTCTTGGCGAGGGTTTTTTCGAAGGCCTGTCGGTGCAACCTCGCTCGCTCCAGGGACGGCTTTCTGAAACTGATTTTCTGCCGGCTCGTGGCATCGGGCTCCGGGACAGGGTGTCGGGGGATCTGATCTCCTTTGATTTCATGAAGGACCACGCAGAAGACGTATTGGTGCACAACCTATTCGGCGGCGGCGACGATGCGTTGTTCGCCCTGGCCCGAGTACGATTGCACGACGCCGTTGCCGATGAGATCGTCGCTCGAGTCGGCGAGATGGGGGCGGGATATCCAGCGGTTCATGTCCGCCACACCGACATGCGATCCGAGTACGAATCCGTTTTGCGGGAACTCCAGCGATGTCAATTCGACCGCCTGTTCCTCGCGACCGACAATGGTGACGTCGTCAAGGACTTCAGATCCCGCCTGAGGGGCACCATCATCTACAGCTTTTCGGATCTGCCCGAGCAAGCGGGTCAGCCAGTGCACAGGCTCCGTTGCCTGAACCGCTCTGATCGTCACCGGCTCAACCAACAGGCATTCGTCGACCTCCTGCTCCTTGCGTTGTCCGACAGGCTGTTCCTCTGCCAACGTGAAGACGGGCGACAGCCCGGCGGTTTTTCACGGCTGGCGATGCATCTGCACAAGGACCGGGCCGCGGCCAGCAGACTCGTCCATCGAGATGGTCTGGTGACTAACCAACCCAGCTCAGGAGCAGGTGCTTGACGCCACGGCCGGATGGCACGTGGGTCCGGTCGCATTTCACGCCGGGAAGGTGTTTTTGACAGGATGGCGTCGCGCAAGCGAGTGTGAACCGAGGTTCGGAGAACGTCATTTCAGACAGGAATCGTACGATGGATGACTCGGCAGCACCGTCCCTCTTTTTCTTTACGTTCCACAAGTGCGCCTCCGTATTCTTCAGCCGCTTCGTCCTCCAGCGGGCCCGGGGGCTGGTGCACGTCGACTACGCCGGTCGCATGTCCGTCGGCGAAGCCACGCCGCCGGACGCGTTCGCGCCGCAAGGCCAACTCTACGGGCCCCTGAGGCTCTCCGCGCAAGGCGAAGTCCTCGACCGGCTCGTCCTACCGGCCTTGGCCGCCGTTCGACAACACGCTCTCCGGGCCTGTCTGATGGTCCGCGACCCCCGCGACATGCTCGTCTCGCAGTTCTTCCACAGCCGCGATGGCAAGCCCCTGCGGCCGGAACTCGCCGCCGCTGCCTGGAAGGAAGAGGAGCGGTCCGCCGCGGTTCGGCTCGGCATCGACCGCTATGTGCTGGAGAAGGCGACCCGTTTTTTCGCAGGCTACGAACGGGCGGTTCAGCTGGTCGCGGACCGGCCCACGACCCGCGTGCTGCGGTATGAAGACATGGTGGATGATTGGAACGGGTTCAAAGAGCGGCTGCAGTCCGTGTTCGATCTCTCGCCAGAGGCGATTCGCGACCTCGAGCAGGAGAGCCGGCCGAATGCAGTGGAGCAGCCCGGGGCTCACAAACGCTCCGGTGCGACTGGCGATCACCGCCGCAAGCTCGCCCCGGAGACGGTCGCGGCTCTCACCGAACAGTTCAAACCGTTTCTGGAAAAGTTTGGGTATCTTCGGGCCTGACGGCTAGGGGACGCTCAGCGGAGGCGACTAGATGAAGGTCAATTTTGTCATAGCCGGCACGCAAAAGAGCGGAACGACGACGCTCCAGAAACTACTGTCGCAGCATCCGTCGGTGCACATGGCACACACCAAGGGCACCCACTTCTTCGGCGGTCTATCTATCAGGTACTTGTCGTGCAGGCCCCAATAGATCCACTCCTCGTCGGGAAGGTCGGCGAGCAGGGCATCGACGGTCAGGCAACCGGCGCACGTCCACGGGGAACGGTCTCGCCGAGTTGCCAATCACTCGCCCGCTCGCCTCCTCTGCCTAAGAAGCCGGTTGTATAACTTCTCTTCCGAAAGGCCACCACTCCGGGCTGTCCGAGGCGAACGGGGTCCGCCGAGAACACGCCCCTGCGTTTGGCTCGATCCATGCCACTCTCGCATCGATACAAGACGATCTTCATCCACATCCCCAAGACTGGCGGCACCTCCATCGAGGCCGTGCTCGGCATGCACGGAGACCGGGAAGACGTCGGTGTGGTGCCGTACCCTGATCAGGTGGCCGATCGGCAGCACTTCTACGGCCGCCAATTGCAGCACATGACCGCCGAACGCCTGCGGGCCGAACTGAACGACGAGGCTGTCTTCTCGTCCTACTTCAAATTCACCGTGGTGCGAAACCCGTGGGACCGGCTGGTCTCGACCTGCGCATGGTCGGGACGGAAGTGGGCCAAGGGGCAGATCCTCGAACGCGAGGAATTCGATGCCTTCGTCAGAAGGACCCATGCGTCCTTCGCAGCGGTACATGGTGTCTCACACCCCATGCCGCTTCATCCACACGTCATCCCGCAGGTATCCTTCATCTTCGACGAGGCCGGGCGATCCCTCGTGGATTGCATTGGCCGCACCGAGACACTCGAGCAGGACTGGCAGGGCATCCGCGATCGGCTGGGAGTCGATGCCGACCTGCCAACGAGGATGCAATCGGTGCATCGGCCGTATCGCGAATATTACGACGCCGAGACCCGCGACATGGTGGCGGACATCTACGCACGCGACATCGAAGCCTTTGACTATCACTTCTAGTTCTGGAGCGTCCGTGCCGAGCGAACCATTGATCATCACGTTCGCCAACGAGCCATTCCTGCCGTTGCTGGATCTCTGGCTCGCCGGGCTGAGAAGACTCGGGCTGGACCGCATCCGCGTGTACGGCCTGGACGCGGCCACCCTTGGTTGGTGCGAAGACCATGGCGTCGAGGCACTCTCCCTGCCGTGGAGCGGCACCCGGGCAGACCTCTGGAAGGCTCGCTTCCGGGTTTTCTGCCAACTGCTCGCGGACGGCGTGGAGTTCATTCATTCCGACACCGATGCGATTTGGGTCCGGAATCCACTCGAGGAAGGTTCCGCCCACGCATTGCGCGACGACCTCGTTTTCAGCCAGGGAACCTATTGGCCCCCCGACATCCACGATCGGCTGGGCTTCGTCCTCTGCTGCGGCTGGTTCTGGGCCCGCCCCTCCGGTGAGTCGCAGGCATTTTTTCGCGCCGTCGAGGACGATGCCCGCACGACGGGCCATGACCAGGCATCGCTTAATCGACTCCTCGCCGAGGCGGGGGCCCGATGGAGTCGCAGCGAGGGCGATTACGAATTACCATGCGGCGAGCGAATGATCCGCTGCTGGCACGAGCCGATCCGTGCGATGCTCGATTCATCATCGCTCACGGTTGCGATGCTGCCGCACCGCGAGTTTCAGCGATTGCCGGAGTCGTTCGACCGCGTGGTCGTCCGGCACTTTCTCACGCCGCAGGGCTGCGGGGACAAGGTGCGGACACTTCGTGACATGGGTGCTTTTTCGGAGTGACCGTTCATCGCGAAGGGAGCGGTGCCGCATGATTTCGCATGTGCATAAGTGCATTTTTATCCACGTCCCGAAATGCGGCGGGACATCGATCGAGGTGTATCTCCGCGAGCATGCCGGGGCGCTTGGTCACCTGCCAGAGCCCGGGCTCGACGTGACGATCCGCCGCGAGGGCCTCGCAGAGGTGCTGAACCGGTATCCGGATTACTTTGTCTTTACGTTCGTCCGCCATCCCTTCGACCGACTCGTGTCGACGTGGAGGCACTCGCTCCGCGGTGCTGGCCCCTACTGCGACCGGCCTGTCCGTGATCTCCCGTTCGCCGAATACGTGCGGATCGTGGCCGAGGGCCGGGTCGCGGAGCAGAGCGCATTCGACCGCTACCACCTGCTGCCGCAGGTCACGTTCATTCCCGGGCCATCCCGGAGGACGCTGTTCGGTGTGCCGCTCCTGCCGGAGGTGGCCTGCGGTTTCATCGGCCGGTTCGAGCGGTTGGACGATGATTTCCGCGATGTCTGCCGCCGGCTCTGGATAGCAGAGCATGGACTGCCCCGGCTCCAGTCCGCGCCGCAGGAACCCGGCGATCGGCAGCCTCACTGGAGCGAACGCTACGATGCCGCGACGATCCGGCTCGTCGAGGAACACTACCGCGAAGACATGGACGCCTTCGGATACGAGCCACCGGGCGACACGAGAACACCCGCATGAATCGCTCTATCGCCGGATTTCCGTGGCTCCCGTCTCGCGAGTACGCCGACCGCGGTGAAGCCAGGCTGCACGTCGTCTACCCGGCGATGGAGCAGGTGCCTCCGCCCCCCGAGTTCGCCGGCAGCATACGAGTCGATATGTTTCGCTATCTCGATCCGCACATTCCCGACCTCGGCGTTCTGGAGCTGTCGCAGCCGTTGGTCTATGGCAACCACGGCTGGATCTTCAGCCATGATGGCTTCCTACTGCCGGAGCAATCCTGGTACGGCACGGCAGTGAGTAGCATGAGTCTCCCACAACACCTGCCGACGGGCTCATCACTGCCGGGCACGAGCCTTTCGCTCGCCAGCGACTTCGCCGGCGGCAGCTACGGCCACTACCTGCTTGACAGCCTCTCGAGAATGCACCTCTTTCTGGCCGCCGGCTTCACGCTCGATGCGATCGACCATGTCTTGTGTCACCGGCCACCCACGGCCGAGGCTGCGCTCCACTTCTCGCGGCTGGGCGTGCCGCCGGAGAAATGCGTCTGGCTCGCTGAGAAGGCGGCATGGAGGCCGGAACGACTTCTCGCTCCGAGCTTTCCTGGCACGAGGATGAACTATCCCAGTTGGGTGGCTGCCTTCCTGAAGCAGGCGCATGCGCCAGCCCGTGCGAGTGCCAACCGCCGGCTCTGGATCGGCCGCACGGGCCGACGCCGCGGCATCACCAATGCCGCCAAGGTGGACAGCGTGATGCAGGAGCATGGGTTCGAGGCCTACGACGTCGCGGCGGCCACGAATCCGGCCGAGGATTTCGCCGCGGCCGCGGTGGTGGTCAGCCCACACGGCGGCGTCTTGGCCGACCTCGTTTTCTGCAATCCCGGCACCAAAGTGCTGGAACTTCTACCGACCGACCACGCTGGTCCTTACTACTACACGCTCTCCTTGGCCGCGGGGCTCGATTACCGCTGCCTCGCCTGCCGGAGTCTCGAAGAACGGCCCGACGGAGGACGCAGGCCGAGCACCGTCGACTTCACGGTCGATATTGGTGATCTCGTCGCCGCGATTACCGGCATGGACTCATAAGAAATGCAGCGGTGCCAGTGGGTCGCCATCGAGGGTAGACTTAGCCCTCGCAGTATTTCGGATGTTTCATGTTCGTGCGTCGCGACAAAGGCTGAGATCTCCGGCACCAAAGCCTTGAGACTCGATCCCTTCCGACGCATGGTTGACGAGGTTGTCGATGCCGCTCCTGCTGGGGATCGTCGATCCGGACCCGACGAGGAGACGTGAAGTCGCCAGCCGCGCCGGCGTGAGCATCGCCGCCTTCGGACTGCCACGGAGCGGGGTTTGGACCCATGCCAACGTCACGATTGTTTGGGCGGCCGCCGATACGACGCCGGTTGCCTGGTCGGCTGGAGCATGCACGCGTGGCGACGATGTCGAGACCGAAGCGATCTTCGATCTGGGGGATCCTGAGCTCGACTACCACCTCCGCTGCCGCGTCGCCGCGCACGGCAGCGTCATGCTCTCCACCGATCCGCTGGGCTACTTTCCGCTCTACCATGCGGCGCGGCCGGATCGGCTGCTGTTTTCCACCGCACCGGGGCTCATCCGGGACGTGGCAGATCAGTCTTTCGATCCGTCGCCGACGGGGATCGCCGGCCTGCTGCTCGCCGGCAACATGCTCGGCGGACAGACGATCTGGAAGGGGATTCGCCGATTGGCGCCGTTCCAGAGCCTGCACTGTTCTGCCGAGGTCGGCGTGGAAACGCGGCAGGAAGGCGGGATGCCAGTATCAGATCGATACTTTGGGGCATCGGACGAAGAGTGCCTCGATGTGATCGATGCGACGCTGGAGCAGGCGATCGGGCGGCGGGTCCGCGATCGGCCGGTGTCGCTGATGCTCTCCGGGGGCCTCGATTCAAGGATCCTGGCGGGCTACCTCCATGCCGGCGGCGCCCGCGACACGCGGGCGGTGACATTCGGTCGTCGTACCGATTACGAGGCGATCTATGCTGCTCTCACCGCGTGGTCGTTGGGATGGTCGCTCACGAGGCCTCGGGAGCATCCGGATCGCTATCCGGCCTTCGCCTCGAGGACGGTCGAACTCGAGCAGATGGCGACCACGCTCGGCGACATGTTTTTTACGGCATCATGCGACGAGTTAGGGCGTCTTGGCCGACCTGTGATGGCTGGATTGGTTGGCAACGTGGTGACGTTCGATGGCGATGCGGTGCGTCGAGTATTCGATCCAGTCACGAACGCCTATCCGTTCGAGCGTGCATTTGCTCTCGAAACCCGATTCGGCCTGGCTCCAGAAGTCGTTCGGTCCTTGATGCGGACCGACTTTGCGGGCGACGCGGTATCGGAGGTGGTCGAAGCCCAGCGATCTGCCTACGAGAATCTTCCGGGGGAGCCTTTCCAGCGAGTCTGGCATTTCAGCCTGCAGACTCGCCAGCGATTCCACGTCGCGCCGCTGGCGTGGCGGCTTGCCTTCTCGGCGTGGCCTCTGCTGCCCTACTGCGACCGCGACCTCATCCAAGTGATGGGCGGTATGCCATTGCGGTTCCATTCGGGAAGGGCCTTGCAAAGACGACTCCTCGTGCGGCGTTTCCCACGACTTGCACGACTGCCCTTGGACACCAATACACCGGTGCCCGATCTCATCCTCGACAATCGCGTCGGCCGCCTTGCGATCCAAGTTGCCACTTCGAGGTTTTTCGACTGGCTTGCCGGCAGGCAGGCCGAGCGACGGTTTTATCGCAGATCGTTCGCCCCAGACGGCCCCGGCTGGATGGGTGTGCGACTCCTCGCTGAACCCGGCCGCACAGAGTTGGAGAGCATTCTCGAACCCCAGGAGTTGCGACGGTTGCTCCCTCCGCCGCACGTCCGTCTTGGATTTGCTTTTCCGATTCCACAGGGGGGATGTATGCGAACGCTGCTGGGCTTGATGCTCTCTGGAGTCGGCACCGCGTACCGTGATGCACGCTATCCACCGAGCGTGCAGCCATTCCGTTGACGGCCGGCACCACAGTGATCGAACTGCCCCCGACCGACCACCAGCCTCCCCCAGGAACAAGATACGGCATAAAAATGTTCGCCGGGGCACCGGATGAACCCGACAGACCTCATCTGGAAAATGACAGCATGGCTTTTCGATACCACACGGTGATTCTATGAATCTATTCGAGCGACTTGTCTGGCAGCAGAATCCTGACCGCATCATTCTCGACGACCTGATCTTCGATCTCGGCAGGCTTCGTGAGGCTCGGGTCGGTGACGGCGACGACTCGTTCATCTTCCTGAAAGAGCGTCGCATGCTCGATCAGTATGCCGCTCTCTGGGGTGCATGCCCACCGCCCGCAGGTGGGCACATGCTCGAACTTGGCATATACGACGGCGGCAGCATCGCGTTTTGGTGCGAGCTCCTGCAGCCGGCCCGCTGTGCCGCGGTGGACATCATGCCCTGGGGGAGTACGCCCTACTTCGATCGCTTCATCACATCGCGGGGGCTGGGCGACCGCGTCACGTGCCACTGGGGCACGGATCAGGCCGATGCGGCGAAGCTCCGGTCAATCGTCGCCGACGACCTGCAAGGGCAGCTTGATCTCGTGATCGACGACGCGTCGCATCAATACATTCCGACGAAGGCGAGCTTCGAGACGCTCTTCCCGCTGATTCGGCCAGGTGGACTCTATGTGATCGAGGATTGGTCGTGGGGTTGCTGGCCGAATCTGCCCGCGGATTTTGAATTGGCAAAGGGCTCTGAGCCGGACAGGCTGATTGGCGAGATCGCAGTCGCCGCCGGCCGGATGGATGGATTCATCATCGGCAAGGGCCCGTGCCATACGCTGGCTCCGCTGATCAACCGCGTCACGATCATGTCGGACATAGCGGTCGTGGAGCGGGGACCCGCCGATGCCGCAAAGGTGCCGGGGTTCACACTGGAGAACTACACGACACGGCGAAAATGACTCCGACCGCCTGCCGGCGATGAAGTTCTCATCCGTCCGAAGGTGCACCCGCATCCATACAACGTCGGTCAGCCAGAGGCATTGGCTCGCTTCACGGCCTCGAGATAACCGAGACCATGACGCAGGCAGGGCTCGAGGTGGTTGCCTTCGGCCCATTCGTTCCAGGCGTTCACAAAGACAAGCCGCTCTTCCATGGGCTGGTGCTGCACGCTCGCGATCATCTCGCGGAGCCCCTCTTCGAAGGCCTCGGGGGTGGCGTCCGTGAACACGATGCCATGCTCGCCGCGCCGCGGGGTATTGTCCCAGGAGACCATGATGCAGGGATGGGACGGAAAATCCCCCTTGCCGTGCAGCATCGTGCGGCGCGACTCGGTGTAGTTGTGGACCTTGAGTCCGTCGCCCAGCGGGTCGGGGAGCACGCCGAGCTGCGGCTCGAACTCCATGTTGCCGTCGAAGCCCAGCGGACGGTAGTCATCGACGACATGCGACGAGATGCCAAGCAGATACGGGTTGGGCAGTCCTGCCCGCCCGCACTCATGGCGGACCGCGTCGGTGAAAGCGTGGCCATCGGGAAGCGAGGTCGGCCGGTACACGAGGAACACCGGCCGGCCGTTGACCCGCAGGTAGCGGCGGTCGTGGAAGGCATCGACAAGCCAGCGGGCATGCCGCTCGTTGTCGGCCGCCGAATAGGTCTGCTGGCGGAGGATCTCCTTCTCCTCGCCGAGCCAGCGACGCGACCAGGTCTCGTTGGCCCACGCAAGACAGAAGGGAAAGTCGGGCTCGCCCGAACGGAGCACCTCGTCGAACGGCCGCTCCAGGAGCTGGTGGCCCTCGAACCAGTAGTGCCAGTAGCAGAAGGCCTCGATGCCGTGGCTGCGGGCGAGGTCGGCCTGCGCCTGCCGCGTCTCCGGCAGCCGGAGGTCGTAGTAGCCAAGATCGGCAGGAATGTGCGGCTGATAGTGCCCCGGAAAGAGCGGCCGAGCCCTGCTGACATTCGTCCACTCGGTGAAGCCCTTGCCCCACCACTCGTCGTTCTCCGGAATCGGATGAAACTGCGGCAGGTAGAGCGCCACCAGCCGGGCGAGGCGTTCGTTCATGGCGTGTGAATCCTCGTCGGGGCCACCACCCGACAGGTCGCCTCGAGGAAGCCGCGGCCGTGCTTCCTGTCCGGTTCCAGGTGGGCTCCCTCTGCCCATTCGTTCCAGGCGTTGATGAACACAATCCGCTCATCCTGCGGCCGGGTGAGCGTGCGATCGACCGCGATGCGCAGCCACTCCTCGTAGCTCGCCGGCGTGTTGCCGTGGACCACCCAGGCGTTCTCACCACGACGGGCCGAATTGTCCCAGCCGGGGAAGACGGTGTCGAATCGGGTATACGAGACGGGCGGCGGGTTCGCGAGGACCGGCCAGGCGGAAACGTAATCGAAGACCCTGGTCTTGAAATCGCAGACATCCCACCGCGGCGCCGTGTCGAGCAGGCTGAACTGCGGCTGGAAGAGCACCTTGGCATCGAAGCCAACACGCGTCGCATCCCAGCCGGCATCCCAGCCTGTCTCCACGGCCATCAGATAGAGCCCCGGCAGGCCGGCCCGCTCTGCCTCCCGCCGCCAGCAGTCTGTGGTGCGAGCCGGCTCGGGCAGTTGGTCGGCTCGATAGACGATGAATACGGGCCTCCCGTCGATGCGTATGGCACGGGGATCGGCCAGCGGCGCGAGCAGCCAGCGGATATGGGCGAGGTCGTCATCGGCGGAATAGCCCTGCGGCTGGAGCACCTCGTGATCGGATCCGTCCCAGCGGCGTGACCATGGCTCGTTGGCCCAGCAGAGGCAGAACGGGAAGTCGGGCTGGCCGCTGGCCAGCACTTCGGCGAATGGTCTTTCCAGCAGCCGCTTGCCCTGAAACCAGTAGTGGTAGTAACAGAAGCCATGGATGCCGTATTCGCGAGCGAGGTCGGCCTGTGCCTTTCTCGTTTCGGCGAGCCGGAGGTCGCAGAAACCGAGATCGGCGGGCAGTTGCGGCTGGTGATGCCGATGAAACAGGGGCTTGGCCTTGCAGACGTTTCGCCATTCGGTGAACCCGCGACCCCACCAGGCGTCGTTCTCAGGGATAGGATGAAACTGCGGCAGATAGAAGGCGATCAGCCTGGCGGTCGAGCGGCCAGCCAACACGTCGGCCGTCTCAGGTACTGCGGCAATCGACGACGACTTCCGACTGGCCCGGTTCGCCCGCGCCACTGTCTCCTCGTGCTTGCGAATCACGCGGGCCTGGTAGGTCTCCATCCGACGTTCCGGCAGCATCGGCGGCTTCGGCGGCGCGGCCAGCACAGTCTCGATAGCGTCGAGGAACCCTCTCCTGGCGACCTCACGACTGCGGCTGTCGCGGATGTGCGCGAGCCCCCGGTCGGCGAGTCCGCGGCACAGTTCGTCATCAGTGAGCAGCCGTTCGATGCCGGCCGCGATGGCGGCGGCGTCGTTGGCGATGAGCGTGTGCACCTCCGTGACCAGATCGAGCCCCTCCGCGCCGATGTCGGTGGTGATGGTCGGCGTGCCGTGCATCAGGGCCTGCACCATCTTTCGCTTCGTGCCCGCGCCATGCAGCAGCGGGGCCACGGATGCCCGCACGCGGTGGAAATAGGGAGCGACTTCGGGCACCCAGCCCACCAGTCGGACGTGCTCGTGTCCTCCGGCAAGTGCGGCGATCCGCTCATCGAGCCCGGTGCCAACGACATACACGGGATGCTTCGCCAGCAGTGCCGGATCGATCCGCGGAAGGATGTCAGCGCAGAAGAACTCGAACGCCTCGACGTTCGGCGGATGCTGAAAGCTGCCGAGCAGAAGCAGCCCCGATCGCTCGGCGAGCGGCAGCGGGCTGGGAGCCGCGTCCTCGCAGTCGAAGACGGCGCGGACCGTCGCCGCGCTACCGAGGAACGTTTCCAGGAGCCGCCGCTCCGCTTCGGAGACCGTGAGCACCGCGTCCGCCG
>JBILKZ010000190.1:0-5492 GCA_044376405.1 Pirellulales bacterium | reverse complement strand
TCCGCCCACGACATGAGCCGGATGGTCTGCGACTTCGGCAGACCATTCGCAGCCATCAAACGAAGCACCGTCGTCTTGCCCACGCCCGCGGGCCCACACAGCAGTGCGATCGCGCCCGGCTGACCGGCCACATAGGCCAGTTTTGCCACGGCGGCCTCCTGGGGCCCGGTGGGCGGCAGAAACTCAGGGGAGGGCTGGTGTGTCGCGGTCATTCGAGACATGGTCGGCACCTCTTCAGTGGACCCGAATGCCGGTCGTCGCCGGCGGCGTCATGGTGAGAACTTCCCCGAGAACTTTCAGCCCGACGGCCTCGAGTGCCGCGCCGCGGGCCGGACACGCCGGCTGATCCGCACTGCGGACGAGGATGACGGCATGGCAGCCCAGGCTCTGCCGCTCCAGCCACGCCCGGCGGAGCGGACCTCCCGGAAACCAGACACCCGCATCGATCAGCACGATGGTGCCGCCCTCCCGGCCTGCCGATGCCAGTTCCAGGGGCACGCGGTCGTGACACTCCACACGACGGCCAAGGGCCATGAGCGCCCGGGCCAGGCACTCGACCAGCGTCGTCCGGCCTTCGCCACGGCGGGCGCCGGTGATGGCGATCACCTCGGCACCGTCCCGGTGGGCATCCTCCACCCGCTTGGCGAGATGCGACCAGGCGTGGGGAACGACCCGCAGCAGCCTGTCAACCAGCGTGCCCATGCCGTCGTCGGTGATCGGCTGCGGATGGATAGCGGCGGCGGGCACCAGCGCAGCCGCTGCCGGCTGTGGAGCGATCACTTCGCTCACGGCCACCGCGGCGTTGGCCGCAGCACCGTTGGAAAGCACCTGCGACGGCCGCGATGGGTGCCGACGCGCCCGGTCGGCATGCCAGAGAAAGGCGCGATCGACCGCGTCAAGTGTGGCGGTGGCGGGCGTCATGGCGTGACACTCCTCGCCGCACCGGCAGCCGCAGGGAGTTCCTGGGCCAGCCGTTCCGGCCGCTGCTGCCTGGCCGCCTCCAGCCTCAGCCGATCGTTGCGCCAGGCAGCGGCCCAGAAAGCGGCCGCCACAGCCACCAAGGCGATGATGGATGGCGCGGGAAACCGAGTGGTCTGCGAACGGCGGACCACGGTGCGGCGTGGGGCAGGGGCAACACACTCCGCGGCATCCGCATCCGTGTCAGCCGCCGGGGCTGCAAGCTCCTTGGTCGACACCTGCCCAGCGACCACTGCGCCCATATCCGCCGGCCGTAATGGCTGCGGAACCGCCGCTGCCACGAAGCCAGCAGGGCATGAAAGCTCCGGAATGCAGGCTAAAACCTCCATGAACGTCGCTCACCCTCGACTTCCCCGAATTCCCCGTCTGAGCATCGTCGCCACGATGCGGGGCCCTTGAACGCCGGGCCAGGCCGCCGGACGCCGCCCCCACTGCGGCAAGGTCTGCGGGGCTGCCGCCCACCCGTCCCTGCGCAGTGCGCCTCTTTCACCCAATCGTCTATTCTTGAGGGGCAAAGTATCATCCGATTGGGCAGGATATGCCGATCCTCACCAATTCGATGACAGTCTCGCGGCCTTCGCCCACCCCTATTCCGTCCACACCCGAGTCATAAAGACATCTGATGCCCTCTTCCAATCCGTCCGCCCGTGCCGATTCGCTCCACGCTCTCCTGGCCAAACGCATTGCCGTTCTCGACGGGGCGATGGGCACCATGGTGCATGCCCTGGGGCTCGACGAACAGGGATTTCGCGGCACCCCGTTCCGTGATCACCCCAAGGATCTGAAGAACTGCATCGACGTGCTCGTGCTCTCGCAGGGAGACGCGATTCGGGGCATCCATGCGGCCTACCTCGAGGCGGGCGCCGACATCGTCGAGACCAACACCTTTGGGGCCACGAGCCTGGCCCTTGCCGACTTCGGCCTGGCCGACCGCACCCGCGAAATGAACCTCGCTGCGGCCCGCCTCGCCCGGGAGGCGGCCGACGCCGCGACGGCCAAAACGCCCGACCGGCCGCGGTTCGTGGCCGGCTCGATCGGCCCCACCAACAAGCAGCTCTCGATCGCCGGCAACGTCGCCGATCCCGGCCACCGAGACGTCACGTTCGACCAGATGGTGGCCACCTACCGCGAACAGATCGAGGCACTGATCGAGGGAGGCGTTGATCTGCTCTTGGCAGAGACCGCCTTCGACACGCTCGTGCTGAAAAGCTGTCTCTATGCCATTGAGCAGGTCTTCGAGGACACCGGTGTCCGCCTGCCGGTGATGGCGTCGTTCACTGTGTTCGAGGGTGGCCGCACCCTCTCCGCGCAGACGGTGGAAGCCTGCTGGACGAGCCTCAGCCACGTCGACCTCCTGAGCGTGGGCGTCAACTGCGCGCTCGGCCCAGAAAAGCTCCGAACGCATCTGGCCGACCTGTCGAGGGCCACCCCGCGACTGGTCAGCTGCTATCCCAACGCCGGCCTGCCCAACGCCCTGGGCGGCTTCGACGAAACGCCCGAGGCGATGGCGAGCGTGCTGGGCGAATTCGCGAAGGAGGGATGGCTCAACATCATCGGCGGCTGCTGCGGCACGACGCCGGCCCACATCAAGGCCATCGCCGAGGCGGTCTCGAAGTATCCACCACGGAAGCCAGCCACGCCCGAGCGACGGAGCCGTTATTCCGGCCTCGAAATGCTCGAACTCCGTCCGGAGAGCAGCTTCACCGTGATCGGCGAACGGACCAACGTCACCGGCTCGCGGGCCTTTGCCCGGCTCATCAAGGAGGAACGCTACGAGGAGGCGTTGAGCGTCGCCCGGCAGCAGGTCGAGAACGGAGCCAACATCATCGACGTCAATGTCGATGAGGGGATGCTCGACGGCCCCGCTGTGATGACGAAGTTCCTCACACTCCTCTCCAGCGAGCCCGACGTCGCCCGCGTGCCCGTGATGGTCGACAGCTCACGATTCGAGGTGCTCGAGGCGGGGCTCAAGTGCATCCAGGGCAAGGGCATCGTCAACTCGATCAGCCTCAAGGAGGGGGAGGAGACGTTCCTGCGGCACGCGAGGACGATCCGCCGCTACGGTGCCGCCGTGGTCGTCATGGCCTTCGACGAGGAGGGACAGGCCACCGACGTCGAACGCCGGGTGGCCATCTGCAAACGCGCCTACAAGCTCCTCACCGAACAGGCTGGGTTTCTCCCTGAAGACATCATCTTCGACCCCAACATTCTCACGGTGGCCACCGGGATCGAGGAACACAATCGCTATGCACTGAACTTCATCGAGGCGACCCGTCTGATCAAGCAGGCGATGCCACTGGTGAAGGTGTCGGGGGGCGTCAGCAACATCTCCTTCTCCTTCCGCGGCAACGAGACGGTCCGCGAGGCGATGCACTCGGCATTCCTCTACCACGCCATCCAGGCCGGCATGGACATGGGCATCGTCAACGCGGGCCAGCTGGCGGTGTATCAAGACATCGACAAGGACCTGCTGGAACGGATCGAGGACGTGCTGTTTGACCGTCGTCCCGAAGCCACCGACCGACTCATCGAATATGCCGAGACGGTGAAGAAGCGCGATCCGGCCGACACGGCGAAGGCCGACGCTTGGCGGAGCCTCGACGTCGAGGCCCGGCTGGCACACGCTCTGGTGAAGGGCATGGCCGACCATGTGGAGGAGGACGTCGAGGATGCCCGGAAGCACTACGCCACGAGCCTCGAGATCATCGAAGGCCCGCTGATGCGCGGCATGCAGACGGTGGGCGACCTGTTCGGCGAAGGAAAGATGTTCCTGCCGCAGGTGGTGAAGAGCGCCCGCGTCATGAAACGGGCGGTCAACCATCTCCTGCCCTACATGGAGGAGGAGCGGAAGGCGCAGGGAGCGGCGGCGGCAAAACGCGGCCGCGTCCTGATGGCCACCGTCAAGGGCGACGTGCATGACATCGGCAAGAACATCGTCGGCGTGGTGCTGGGATGCAACGGCTACGAGGTGATCGACCTGGGCGTGATGGTGCCCTGCGCAAAGATCATCGAAGAGGCCAAGGCCCAGCAGGTCGACATCGTGGGCCTCAGCGGTCTGATCACCCCCAGCCTCGACGAGATGGTGCAGGTGGCTCAGGAGTTCGAGCACGAGGGACTGAAACTGCCTCTGCTCATCGGCGGCGCGACCACCTCGGCCCGGCACACGGCGGTGAAGATCGCCCCCAAATACACCGGGAACGTCATTCACGTCACCGACGCCTCACGGGCCGCCGGCGTCGTCGAGAAACTGCTGAATCCGAATTCACGGACGGCCTTCACGCTGGCCAACCGCGAGGCGCAGAAACGCGACGTCGAAAACTTCAAGCAGCGGCAGCAGACAAAACTCGTGCCCTACGAGACGGCCTGCGCCAAGCGGTGGACAACCGACTGGGCGACCACCACCATCGACACACCGGAGTTCGTCGGCGTGCGGCAGGTCAATCGAGTCCCGCTGGCCGATCTGGTGCCCTTCATCGACTGGTCGCCGTTCTTCATGTCGTGGGAACTGAAGGGGAAGTATCCGCAGATCTTCACCGATCCGGTGGTGGGTACGGAGGCCAAAAAGCTCTTTGACGACGCCCAGCACCTGCTCGAGATGATTATTCGAGACGATGCCCTCGTTTCGAAGGCCGTCTACGGTTTCTTTCCCGCCAACTCAGCCGGCGACGACATCGTGCTCTTTACCGACGACACGCGTTCCGCCGAAGTTGGCCGCGTTCACACGCTCCGTCAGCAGTGGGAACGCAAGGGGCAAGACGTATTTCACGCCCTCGCCGACTTCGTGGCGCCGGTGGAGAGCGGCCGCAAGGACTACATCGGCGCGTTCGCCTGCACCACCGGGCATGGCTGCGACGAACTCTGCGCGCGGTACGAACGCGACCAAGACGACTATTCGTCGATTCTGGTGAAAGCCATCGCCGATCGGCTTGCCGAGGCCTGTGCCGAATGGCTACACGCGAAGGTCCGCCGGGAATGGAGCTACGGCCGCGACGAGTCCCTCTCGACGGATGATCTGATCGAGGAGAAATACCGGGGCATCCGCCCGGCACCGGGCTATCCAGCCTGCCCAGACCACACGGAAAAGCAGGCGATCTTCAGCTGGCTCGACGTCGGCAAGGCTGCCGGCATGACGCTGACGGAAAGCTTTGCCATGTTTCCGGCGGCCAGCGTGAGCGGGCTCTACTTCGGCCATCCGGAGAGCCGATACTTTGCAGTGGACCGCATCACCCGCGACCAGGTGGAGTCATACGCAGCCCGCAAGGGCATGGCGGTGTCCGAGGTCGAACGGTGGCTGTCGCCCAACCTTGGCTACGACGCGTAAGCCGCGAACGCCCCCGAACGCACCCATGACCGCGAACGAGAAGCCTGGCCGCCGAGTCCGCCGGGTCATTCTCGACACCGGCCCCGCTGCGGCGGAGGAGGGGGGATCGACCGGCACCCTCGTGCGGCGGTTCCTCGAGTATGTGCGCCACGAACGGGCCCTCTCCGAAAAGACCCAGGAGGCCTACCGCCGG
>JBILKZ010000089.1:0-16143 GCA_044376405.1 Pirellulales bacterium | reverse complement strand
CAGGCCGGGGACCCGGCTCATGGTTTTGCTGCTGGCATGGTTCATTGTTTGGCCTCCACGTCGAGGGAGACGATGCCGGAAGAGACCCAGTTGAGTCCGTGGGTCTCCTTGGCAGCGTTGTTGTTGGAGAAATAAGGCCAGTGATGGTTGCGAAGGTGGCTGATGTCGCTGTCGGTGGCGACGGCGACGATCGGCCAACGGCCCGGAGGACATTTCGCATCGATCTCGAGCGTGGCAGTCACCTCGGCCTTATCGGGCGGAATCTCGATCATGGGCAGCAGGCAATGCGGCGGTGGACAGGGAAACATGACCGTGACGGGCTTTGCCCAGCCGGCGTCGCGACGAATTTTCAGGAGCAGATTCGTCTTCGTGCCCGCCACGGCTCTGGCAGACTCGCACGCCATGTCGAGCGCGAAGGGGAGCGGTTCCACGGTCGCAACAGCCAACTCACGGAAAATTTTCAGATGCCAGGCAGTCTGTGCCGGATGGCCGTGCACCATACCGATCTCCTGGTGAAACTCGATCGTCTGCGCGTCGGGTGTAGTGCCGATGGGCTCGATGAACGATGCCGCCAGCGGCGCGTCGGGAGCCGCCGTGAGCACGACGGGATAGAGCGTCGCAGGCAGAGCTATCTGAGGCACCTCCGCCGTGACTCCCTTCGATAGCCGGCGGCTGCCCTGCCTGCTGCCGATCTTCAAGGGGGTGTTGAAGCCGTCCTCGGTGAGTGTCCGGAGGAGCACAACCATCCGGTTGCCCCGCGGCACAGCCACCTGCTGGCCGGTCTTGAAGAGCGGCAACAAAGTCATGATTTCAATCGGGGCTGTCGTGAGCACGGCGTGGGGAGTCGTCTCCTGCACCGTGAGGCGATAGCCGAAAGAGTCGTCGCCATACTCACGTGAGTCGGTGACCGACACGAGGCAGCCCTCCGACTTGATCCGCACTTTGATCGTCGAGTCAACGGCGTAGCCTGTGTCATCGTTTTCGACAGCCAGTGCCTTGAGGCCATTCGGAAACGCCTTGATCTTGGGGTCGAGCGGCGAGCGGAGCCGGCGGGCGTAGACCTCGAGCGTGTATTCGCAGTCGGGCTTTCCTTCAATGCGATACCAGTCAACCTCGCCTTCCTTCGCGATCCGCGCCTCGACGGCGCAGGGCCCGACTGGCAGTTGCTGTGCCGTCTCGGGCGTGGCATGCTCGGCCGCCTCGGCAACGCTCTGGTGCTGGCTCGCCATGAAAAAAAGAGGCGCCATGCCCTGCACCGGCTTGCCGTCAGATCCTGCCCGCATCGGATAGAGCGTCTCAGTGGCGCGGAACGGCCACGCGTTGTGTAATGCCCCCAGCGGACCGGTGCGGAATGTCGGCTTCGCGGGCACATCGAACGACTGCGTGAACGGCCCGAGCGGATCCCCGGAGAGGGTGCCCTCCACCGTCGTGCCGCAGCGGCCACCGAGCGGGAAGAGGGTGGTTGGCTGCGGAAAGTCTCCGACGTGCAAGACGTAGAGACAGTCGCTCCCCATGCCGTAACGGGCGTCGTTCTGATCGATGCCGTTGCGGCTGTCGTGGATCGAGAGCAGGTACTGGCCATCCTGCGAGGCCACGAAGGAGGTGGCTGGGTCGTGGTAGGCGAGCGGCGACGTGTCGGCTTCGCGCAGGAGCTTCCCGTCGGGAGAGAAAATCCGCAGCGTCGCGTCGATGTAGGTGGGCGAAATTCGCAGGCCGAGCAGTTCCAGGCTCACCCGTTGCCCCTTGACGAGCGTGAGCGAATACCAATCGGTTTCGTACGCCGGCAGGTGCGCCCAGAGCGTGGTCTCGAGCGGAATCGGCTGGGGATGGCTGCGGTCCCGCGGCTTCTCGGCCTCGGCCAGAATGGGCAGCCGGTTGAGGTGGAGCGACCGCGGGTTGGAGATCCCCGACCGCGTGCGGACCCGCAGGTGGATGTTTCCCAACGGCATCGTGGCGGGAACCTCGAGCGTGGCAGCGATCTGCCACTTCGCCTTGTCCTGAGGCCACGGCTCGGCGGTGCCCGACAGCGTGATCCGCACGCCAGGCTCGTGACAGATCACCTCTGCGGCGTCGTCGAGCCGGAAGCCGCGGAGGGTGATCTGCTGCGTCGTGCCAAGCTGGGCGCACGGGGGTTCGACGGCCAGCAGGATGGGCGTGTCGGCTCGCGCGTTGGCAGCGACCAGCAGGCAGATCGCTCCGAACACAATTCTCAGGTGGCTCATAGGAGGCGGGGCTCGAGAGCAGCGGGGCCCAGGAGAGAGGCTCAGGAGAGGATGGCTTTGATCGGCTCGCCGTCGCTGATCGAGATCGGCCGAGTTCCCTGGGCGAGGATTCGTTTTTCAGGGGCGATGCCGAGCAGATGAAAGAGCGTGGCCGCGTAGTCCTTGGCGTGCACGTCGCCTTCAAGTGGCTCGGCTCCGGTGGCGTCGGAAGCGCCGTGCACATAGCCGGGCTTCAGCCCTGCCCCGGCGAGCGCGATCGAAAAACACTTGGTCCAATGGTCACGGCCCCCCTCGGCGTTCATCCGCGGTGTGCGGCCGAAGTCGGAGGAGACGACGACGAGCGTCTCGGCGAGGAGGCCGCTTGCGGTGAGGTCGGCGATGAGGGCGGCGAATGCCTGATCGAACTGCGGCAGCTGGCCACTGATGCCCGTGCGGAGGTTGCCGTGGTGATCCCAACTGCCGTACTGCGCGGTGACGAAACGCACACCGGCCTCCACGAGCCGGCGGGCCAGGAGAAGTCCCTGGCCAGCAGTGTTGCGGCCAAACCCATCGCGGACTGCCGCAGATTCCTTGTCGAGATCGAATGCATCGCGGGCCGCAGGCGCCGCGATCATGCTGTAGGCATCGGCGTAGAATTGTTCCATCGCGGCCACAGCAGGATCATGGCTCATCGCCGCAAACCGTTCCTCGACCGCCGCACGCAGTTTCTGACGCTGGGCAAAACGGCCGGTGTCGATGCCTTTTGGAAGCGCCAGATTTTGCACCCGGAACCCGGGCTGGGCTGGGTCGCCTCCCACCGCGAACGGGCCATACATATCGCTGAGGTAGCCCGCCGTGCCGAACGCTCGGGGAATGCAGACGTAGGGGGGCAGGCTGTTCCGGCCACCGAGTTCGTGGGCCACGATGCTGCCCATGCAGGGGTAAGTGATCGCCGGGCTCGGCTGCCAACCGGTGAGCATCGTCTCCACGCCACGTTCGTGCGCCGACTCACTGTGCCACATGCCCCGGAGCAGCGTGAGCCGGTCTGCGACCTTGGCGGTCTTGGAGAGGGTTTCAGAGAACTGCACGCCGGGGATCGCGGTCTGCACGGCGCCAAACTCGCCGCGGACGGCCGACTCAGCCTCGGGCTTGGGGTCCCACGACTCGTGGGTCGAGAGCGCCCCGGGCAGGAAGATATGGATGATCGACTTCGCCTTGACCGGGGGCGGAACGAGCCCTGGGTTGAGCGGGTCGCCGGCGGCAGTGTCGCCCGCTGCCTCCGTCCGCAACGCGAGATAGTCTCCAAGCGAGAGTCCAAGGCAGCCGGCGAAGCCGACACCGACGCGCAGGAAGCCGCGGCGTGAGTTCATGGTCCAGTTCCAGGTTTGTGGCCCACCGGCAGTTGGTTGCCTGTGGATAGCATCTGCTATTTCGATGTCAGGCTGAAATCGATCGCGTTGGCCTTGTCGGCGGCGACGTCAGCCGTGAGTTCAGACTTCGAGTTGTACCGGTCGGGGATGAACATCTCCTCGATAGCAGTGCCCATGACGGGATCCGTCTTTCCGGTCAGCCTGGTGGAAAGCACGTGAACGGTCACCTTTCCCGCCTTCGACTCCAATCGGTACAGCCCGTTCGCGATTCGACCCGACTCAGGCGAGGTTTTCGAATCCACGGGCACGAATTGCACGAACCCGTTTGCCAGAGGCTGGCCGTCGAACGTGACGCGACCCGTGACGGTGTGGTATCCGGGCCGACCGGGTTTGGAACAGCCAGACGCTAAAAGAGTAGCTAGAAAGGGCACCGCGAGGAGTGCAATGGCAAGCTTTCCCACCCATGACAGCGCTGGAGATGTGCCTTTCACGCTCAGTTGCCTCCGTTGCGCGAGCCGTAGGCGTTGTAGACCGCCGATTCGATACTATCGGAGATGAACGTCACCGAGCCATCGACAAAAGCCGCGTTCACACCGCCGGGATGAGCGCTCCGCGCCGAAATGACACCATCAGAGCTGTTTGCCACCGCGGGCGCGAATGTCGCATCACTGCTCCACTGATATCGATCTGGATTGCTCGTGTTTGGCGGATAGAGCGTGCTGAACCATGACAAGGACGGATCCCAGCCGTTCCAATAACGCCCACGCATGTCGTCCTTGGTGGCGTCTTCTACCAGTCGGATTTCGGAGACGACCACGGTTTTCGACAGCCCGTCAATGATGTCCTTCGGCATGATCTTCGACATGGAGAAGCAGACGCCGTTCAGATTTTGAGAGTCCGTCGCATTTGCGGCGCCGTTGTAAAACTTGGTCGAGCCCGCATTGACCACGTAGTTGCCATGAAAGCCTTGGCCGGACGCGACATCGCTGGCTGTTCCGCCCCCAGCGGCGCCCCACGTCTTGTTTTTGCCACCGACCGGATCGGACGGACAGCGGGCCGAGGGCGGCGCGTTTTTCGTGAAGTCGCCGGCTGAATTCGTCTGGACCGCGTTCCACGGACCTCCTCTGCGGACCATGGTGTCGTATTCGCTTTGCAACTCGAGGAAGGGCATGGGGTAATGCCACCAGGTGGACCGTAAGCCGGAGAAAGGTTTCGTCCAGCCAATGGAGCCTTGGCTCGAAGCGTAGCCAGACCCGGGGGGAAACGACTTATTCGCATCGGCATAAACTTGAAACGCCAAAGCGAGTTGCTTCTGATTGTTCGTGCACATGGACCTGCGGCCGCTCTCGCGCGCTGTCTGCACGGCCGGCAGAAGCAGGCCGACGAGCGTGCCGATGATGGCGATGACGACGAGGAGTTCCACCAAGGTAAACGCGGGCCTGGCCCGATGGCCGAGCCGGGGCGGCGATGGCGTATGTGGTATTTCGTAAGACATGGACTGCCCTCCGAAATAAGCAGAAAAGAAAAGGAATAACGGAAGAAGTGCCGGTCTGACGAGATGTGTCTGTCGACCGTGCGTTTTGGGAGGCGGGGTGGCATGCGCAACTGCCCGCGTTGGGAGGAGTGGTTGTCCCCCGGCGATCACTCGCTCCGCAGGGCAAAGGTCAGCGACGCGACGGCGGCTGTCACGTCGGCCTCGAGCCCCGAAGTCTTGATGTCGTTGTACTTCGTGGGGATGATGCTCTCCGGCTCGAATTTGGCTTTGGGGTCGGGAGGCGTTCCGGGCTTGAGCGCCGGCGGGGTGAACGGCTTGTTGCTGATGATGCTCACCTTGTATTTGCCGACCACTACTCCGGGTGACGATGCGGTTGTCACCATCGTGAACTTTCCGTTCTTGATCTGGCCTGTCGCCGGCTGGGACTTGCTGCCGCTCTCCGGTGCGAAGCGCACCATGCCCTGCTCGAGCGGTTGGCCATTGAATGTCACGGTGCCCGACACACCCACGCTGCCGGCGATCGGCCTTACGCCCGAGCCACAGCCCGCCATGAACGTCAGCACCCCGGCCAGCAACGCCAGCGAAACCCGGCCCTGAACACGCACCTGCATCGCGAATCCTAAGAAAGAGGGAATCAGTAGCCGCCGACGGTCGCCCCGTCCTTGCGATTGCCAAGATAATTGAACGTCACGAAATCGATGTTGTCGTTGAGGAACGCGACCGCCCCGTCGGCCAGCGCCACGTGCGCACCCTGCGGGTGCGAACTCGCCATCCCCGAGTTGTAGACCAAGCCGTTGGGCCAGCCGTCCGTGGGAAAGCTGGACGTGGCCGTGACCTGACGCAGCGTGCTGTTGATCTTGTATGACGTCGCGAAGGCATGCGCCTGGGTCGCCCACATGCCGAAGTACGCGTTGTTCTGCGGCAGCACCTCTCCCAGGGCGATCGTCTTGGAGGTGCCGTCGGTGACGTCCTTGACGCGGACATACCACGGGTTCGTGGTGTTCCAGCCCGGCACGTTATTGCCGAAGCCGAACATGCCCGATTGTTTGTCGACCATTGATCCTTCGATACAGTACGTGGGGCTGCCGGCCGCACCGCAGTCGGTGGTGCTGTAGTTGCCGTAGGACCGCGGTCCGGCGCATGGCATGTAGGAGGCGCCCTGCGACATCCACCCGCCTTGATAGTCTCCTCCCAGCCGCGTCGCACTCGGGTTGCTGGGACAGGCCTGAAACGCCCAGCTGCGGCCCATCAGCAACGCGTAATTCGGCGAAACGTTTGCCTGCACGTCGAGATTCAGCTTACTGTAGACGGCTGCCTCTTCGACGTAGGGGAGGAGCCAGGTGTTGATCGTGTGTCCGTCGTAGTTGTACGCGCCGGAGATGAGCGAGGACCACGATCCAAGCGGGAATCTCTTTTGGGCATCGTGATAGTTGTGCAGCGCAAGCCCCAGTTGCTTGAGGTTGTTCGCGCAGATCGACCGCCGCGCCGCTTCCCGAGCCGCCTGCACCGCCGGCAGAAGCAGGCCTACAAGCGTGCCGATGATGGCGATGACGACGAGGAGTTCAACGAGGGTGAATCCATGTCGATCCTTGCCGGCCGTCATCCACCGATACCGAAAAGCCGTCGCACTGTGAATGGTCATGGTTTGTCTCCTTTGGCGTCAGTCCACGCGATACGCTCCAGCGAGGGACGAACAAGCTCGGTCCGCACTTCCCCTCACCTCGTCCTTCACTATACGGACAGTTTCGTGGGGCGGGAAGTCGGCGGTGCTGCCACTTTGTTTTGATTTGTGTGGCGACGCTTTTGATTCCGTGAAGACGCGTGGCAGGGGCCGCCCTGGCGGCTGGGCACCGCCCGCCGATCAGAGGTTCGTGTCGCCCTCGCCGCCGGCGATCGTGGAGAGATTCCGCCACACGGTAATGTCGACGTTATCCGTGACGAATGTGACGGCACCATCCCCGTACAGCATCGACGTGCCGCCAGGATGCCCGGAACTGAAGGGCAGCGGCCACACATCACTCGTTCGCGCGTTATAGGGGGCGAACACCTGATTCGGCGAATACTTCATGCCTTTCACCGAGCCGATATGTTCCAAGAAGATACTTGCCGCCCAAGGACTCCACCGGCCGTTGGGACCAATCGCCTCCGACCCGGTCTCTTTGTAGAACGTCGGACTCAGCACCCGCAGAAAGTCGGGGCGGAACTCACCAAAAACCAGCGTCTTGCTCAGGCCGTCCGTGATGTCCTTCGTCTTCGTGTTGCTGTCGACATAAAACGCGCCACGTTGACTGCCGAGGCTAGTTCTCGTGAGCGCCCGGCCATCAGTCCCATGCCAGCCGAAGACGCCCACGTAGCAGGTTGCGTAACAGGTCGGATTGCCGGTGATGTACCCCGCGCCACCTTGCTTCGCGCCGGTGTACGACGGGCAGAAAAACTGGGGAATGAGCGTGTTGGCGACCGCATTGTTTGGTGACGAACTCACCGGCAATGTAAAGTCCCACCTCTGATACAAGTCCTGATGTTCGATAAACGGAAGGATTTTGACCAGCATGCTGGCGTTGGTCGTAGCGCTCGTCCATTCATAGCCATCGGCACCGTTGGGAAGTTGTCGGCGTACCGACTCGTGATTGGCCAAGCCCAGGCCGAGTTGCCGCAGTTTGTTTTGGCAGTCACTCCGTCGCCCTGTCTCGCGGGCTGCCTGCACGGCCGGCAGAAGCAGGCCGACGACCACGCCAATGATGGCGATGACGACGAGGAGTTCAACGAGGGTGAATCCGTGTCGATTCTTGCCAGCCGTCTTCCACCGATACTCACGAGCGGTCACGTTTCGAATTGTCATGGCTCATCTCCCTCGGCGTCAGCCCACGCGATAAAATAGGCGAGGGAATAAGTGTTCGTCCGCACGACCCCTGAAGTTCCCCGTAACGATAGTGACAGTCTTGTGGAACAGGAAGTCGACGGTGCTGCCACTCTGTTTTGACGTGTGTGGCGATGCTTTTGATTCCGTGAGGGCGTGTGAAGGGCGTCGGCCTCTCACGTTGCGGCCCCCCAACCTGTGAACCACAATACCCTCATGGGAAAGGCTGTGCGGGTATCACGGAAGCGACCAGGCCAGACGACTGGCAGCGACCTCTTGGTGGGTGTGATCGTCGATCCGTCGCTGCCCTACGATCGCGAAATCGCCCGAGGTGTGGCGCAGTACGCCCGCGAAGCTGGCGACTGGCGGCTCTACATCGAGGAGGAAGAGCCTCGGCGGTTGCCCGACTTCCAGACATGGGCGGGGCACGGCCTGATCGCCTCATTCGACGACCAGCGAGTGGCCCGCGCGGTTGAGGCCGCTGGTGTGCCCGTCGTTGCCGTTGGCGGCGGAGCCGGATACTACGACCCGGCCTCCCGAATCCCCTACGTTGAAACCGATAATGCACGGGTCGCGGAGATCGCAGCCGAGCATCTGTTGGACCGGGGACTGCAATCGTGTGGCTTTTACGGCCTGCCTCCGTCGCCGACAGCGGTCTGGTCGCAGGCACGAGCCCGCTCGTTCATGGCTAGGGTGAGTGCTGCGGGAAAGTCATGTCAGACGCTCATCGCGGGGAACGAGGCCACGCAGTGGCAGGCGCTTCAGAATGAACTGGTCCAGTGGATTGCCTCGCTCCCCAGGCCGGTCGGAATCATGGCATGCGACGACATTCGCGCAAGGCATGTCCTGGAAGCCTGCCGAACGGCAGGCCTGCGCGTGCCCCACGACGTGGCCGTGATCGGAGTGGACGACGACGACCTGCTCTGTGAGTTTTCCGACCCGACGCTGTCGAGCGTGCGGCAAGCGGCGCGACGCATCGGGCTCGAGGCGGCCCGCGTGCTCGATCGACTGATGAGGCGGTCTGGCGGCAGAAGCCGCCCTGGATCGCGAAGCCGCCCCGAGCGAATCAAGGTGCCTCCGATCGGCGTGATCGCTCGCCGTTCGACGCAGACCGTCGCCGTTGCCGATCCGCTGATTGCCTCGGTGATCCGTTTCGTCGGTGAAAGGGCGTGCGGACGAGTCGGGATTCGAGATGTCGTCCGCGAAAGTGGCCTCTCTCGTTGGGTGCTCGAAGACCGCTTCCGTCGGGCGATCGGGCACTCGATCCACGATGAGATCCTGCGGGTGCGGCTCGCGGAGGCGCAGCGGCTCGTGACCATGACCGACCTTCCCTTGAAAGTGATCGCGCCTAGGGCCGGCTTTCTTTCGGTCTCCTACATGACTACGCTCTTCCGCCGCCATCGCGGCACGACGCCTGCCGCCATGCGCCGCGATGCGGGCCGTGGGCAAGTTCCGATCACCAAAGAAACCTGACGAAGCACCGATCACCATGGCTCTCGAAACCGTCTGTCTGCGGTACCCTCTGTGACGGTCACCAACCTCTCCAAAGGAAATGCTCCATGTCCCGTCCGCTGAGTCGCATCGCCCCTGACTGGTGGGATTACACGACCCTCGATGCCGAGATCATCCGCGATGCGGCGGCCCTCACGGCAGACAGCCTCAGCAGGCTCTCGCGGCCTGGATTTCGTGTGGTCTTCTACGACACCCTCGAAGACTTCTATCTCGCCGAAGCCCTCGAATACATCACCGCCTGGAAACAGGCGAAGGCCGATGATCCCGTCGGCATCTGTGGGCCGATCGGACCGACCGAGCAGTTGCCGCTGGTGGCCCGGCTCGTCAATGAACTCGGCATTGACCTGCGGCACGCCCATTTCTGGGGCATGGACGAGTGGTATGACGATGGCCGCGAGGTGCCGGTCACGCATCCGCTTTCGTTTGAACGTGCCGACCGCGAATTGTGTTTCGATCGGATACGGCCAGAGCTGAGGATGCCCGAGGCCAACCTGCATTTTCCAAAGGGCGACGTGGAGTCGTATGTGGCAAGCTGGGAGACGGCCCGCTGTGCCGTGATGCAAGGCGGCCAGGGGGACATCAAGCATTGGGCGTTCAATGACCCCGTTCGCCGTGATGGAGAATACAGGGAACACCCGCCGTCCGCCGAAGAGTATCGCCGGCTGAGCACGCGGGTCGTCGATTTGCATCCGGTGACGCTGGCGCAGAATGCCCGCACGAGCGGCGGCGGCAACATCACGATGGTTCCGCAGAAGGCGATCACGGTGGGGCCGGTGCAGACGTGGAAGGCGGAGAAAGTCTCGATCTGGCAGGCGGGCGTGCACGACAATCCGCTTGGACAGCGTCTCACCGCCCTGATGATTTCGAAACGCATCGTTGACTCGGCCGTTCCCATGTCGCTGCTTGGCGATCATCCGAATGTGCAGTTCAACTACTACGCGGCGGGCCTCGGCACCTGCGCCATCGAGATGCATTGAATGCCATCCACGCGTCGCCCTTTGGAGAGTGGCCGGCGAGTATGCCCTTTCGGGAAAGCACTTCCGGTCAGTGGATGGCAGGCTCGCGGTCGGCTCGCTCCTGCCCTCGTTCTGGAACTATCGGCGGGCTTCTGCGTCGAGGGCCACCAGCGTGCCGAGGCGGGCGTTCAACCGTTCGTCGGCACGGCCCTCCACGATCGCCGCCTCGATGAAGCCCTGTGAGCCGACAAGCGCCACGGCCGTGCCCGGGACAGCTTCGCCGTAGGTGCGCACGATCGTCGTGATCTCATGCGTGCCCACGCGGAGCCGGCCGGCCGAGAGGAGCTGCGGTACGAGCGAGGCAGGGAGGTTCGTCACGAGATTACCGAAGGCATCGATGTGGATGATTTCACCGTGGATGCCTGTGGTCGTTTCCTGCGGCATGGGCCACGGCAGCCCCTCGAGTGTGGCGAGCGGTCCGCCCAGTACATTGGGATCGAGTCCATCCAGCAGCCGCACCGCTGCCGGCGCGAGCACGTCGCGGCCGTGGAATGTCGCCGCCGCGTCGAGCGGCACGTCGAGCCTGCGTGCTGCCATCATCGGCAGCCTCGCGAGTGCGAGCGAGAGCACGCCGTTGTCGGGACAGAGAAAGTCCTGGTGCGCCTCGGGAGTGCCCAGCCGGGCCCAGATGAGACCGCGGTCTGTGCCGACGCCGGGATCGACCACCACGATGTGGAGCGTGCCGGATGGGAACGCGGGGCAGCCCTGCCCCACGAGCCATGCCGCGGCGCGAATGTCGTGCGGCGGCACGTCGTGGGCGATGTCGACGAGCGTGAACGGAGACCTGGCGTGCAGGAGCCGGCCCTTCAGCTCAGCCACATACCCGCTGCCGGAGCCAAAGTCGGTGGTAAGCGTGACGACGCGAGTCATGCCGCTGTGACCATGCTCCGAAGTCGTACCACTACGGCCGTCAGTCCATCCCGCGGATCAGGTCGATGCAGGTGGCCCGCACCTTCCCCGGATTGACGTTCGGGTTTTTCTTCTTCGCCTGGCCGATCAGCCCGGCGGCTGCCTGCTCCTTGCCGCTCTTCACGTCGGCCACGATCTTCGGGTTGGCCGCGAGCAGTTCGCGGCAGAGGGCGATCACGTCGTCGTCGCTGACGGCCGAGATGCCCATGCTCGCCACCACCTCGTCCACCGGCCGGCCGCTGGTCACCATCTCCGCGAAGATCTCGCGGCCGCGGCTGGTGTCGAAGTCGCCCTTGATCACGCGGCCGATCAGGTCGGCCAGACCCGCCGGCCGGATCGGGAAGGCGGCGACGGAGCCGTTGGTCTCATTCAAGATGCGGAGCACGTCCTGCTGCATCCAGTTGCTGGCCACCTTGCCCTCGCCCACGCGGGTGGCGAGATCCTCGAAGTAGTCGACCAGCTCACGGCCCTGATTCACGAGCACATCGGCATCGTAGGGCGAGATCGTCCACTTCGACGCGAGCGTCTTGCGGAGCGACACGGGCGGCTCGGGCATTTCACCACGGAGCGAGGCTATTTGGTGTTGAGAGACCGTCACCGGCACGAGGTCGGGCTCGGGGAAGTAGCGGTAGTCGCTCGATTCCTCCTTGTGCCGCTGGGCCCGCGTGATGCCGGCCGGATCGTCCCAGCCGCGGGTCTGCTTCGGCGTCTTGCCCATCTCGGCCTTCGTCGCCTGCCACTCCTCCCACTGCCGGGCGGCCTCGTAGACGAGGGCCCGCTCGACCGAGCGGAAGCTGTTCATGTTCTTGATTTCGACGATCGGCGTCTTGGCAACGCGGCCATCGGCCTGCGGAATATGCAGGTTGACGTTGGCGTCGACCCGCAGACTCCCCTCCTGCATGTTGCAGTCGCTCACGCCGAGATAGACAAGCAGGAGTTTCAGCTCGTTGAGCCAGGCCCTCGCTTCCTGTGGGCTCCGCAGGTCGGGCTGCGTGACGATCTCGCACAGCGGCGTGCCGGCGCGGTTCAAGTCGATGCGGGTGTCGCCTGTGCCGGCCGCCTCGTCGTGCATGCTCTTGCCGGCGTCTTCTTCCAAGTGCACCCGGATGATGCCCACGCGACGCGGCTCGAAGGCCCCCTTCGGATCGACCACCTCGAGCATTCCGTCGCTCGAAAACGGCAGATCGAACTGGCTGATCTGATAGCCCTTGGGCAGGTCGGGATAGAAGTAGTTCTTGCGGTCCCACTTTGTGAATGGCGCGATCGTGCACTCGAGCGCGAGTGCCGCCCGCAGGGCCAGATCGAAGGCCTGCCGGTTCATCACCGGCAGCGATCCCGGCAGGCCGAGGCAGGTTGGGCAGACCTGCGTGTTGGGTGCACCGCCAAACTTCGTGGAGCAGCCGCAGAAAAGCTTCGTGCGGGTCATCAGCTGCACGTGCACTTCCAGGCCGATGATCGTGGTGTAGGGTGCGGCGCTCGTCATGCCTTCACCTCCCCCGCGGTCTTGGGCCGGCGGCGGTGCCAGTCGGTAAGCCGTTGGAACCGGTCGGCCGCCTGGAGCAGCAGCGGCTCGGCCAGTGGCGGCGCCTGCAGTTGGAAGCCGATCGGCAGGCCCGACTTCGTGAAGCCGCACGGGAATGAGATGCCGCCCACGCCAGCCAGATTCGTGCCCACCGTGTAGAGGTCGACGAGATACATCGCCAGCGGGTCGTCGGTCTTTTCGCCGAGTTTGAAGGCGGGCGTGGCCGAGACGGGACCGCCGATGAGATCGACCGACTGGAAGGCGTCGAGGTAGTCCTGCCGGATCAGACGCCGCACCCGCAGAGCCTTGGCGTAGTAGGCGTCGTAGTAGCCGGCCGAGAGGGCGTAGGTGCCGAGCATGATTCGCCGCTTCACTTCGGGCCCAAATCCTTCCGCACGGCTGCGGCAATACATCTCAACGAGCGGCGATTCAAAGCCACCGGCTTTCGTGCCATGGCCCCCGGGCTCGGCCCGGTGTCCCTTCCCGGGCTCGGCCCGGTGTCCATAGTGTGCTCCGTCATAGCGGGCGAGATTGCTCGACGCCTCGCAGGGCGCGATCAGATAGTAGGTGGGGATGCCGTACTTCGCGTGCGGCAGTTTCACGTCGTGGACAGTCGCACCGGCCGCCTTGAGCACGGCAAACGCCTCGTCGACCCCCTTTGCCACTTCCGGATCGAGTCCCTCGGCGTAGTGCTCAGGCACGCGGCCGATCCGCACGCCGGCCAGCGGCTTGTCGAGCAGGTCGGTGTATCGCGGCACGTCGACGGCCAACGAGGTGGAGTCGCCCGGATCGTGCCCCGCGATCGTCTCCATGATCAGGGCGCAGTCGGCGGCGCTGCGGGCCATCGGGCCGATCTGGTCGAGGCTCGACGCGAAGGCTACCAGACCACGGCGGCTGACGCGGCCGTAGGTGGGCTTGAGTCCGGTGATGCCGCAGAGGCCGGCAGGCTGCCGGATCGAGCCGCCGGTGTCGGAGCCGATCGCCACGGGGGCCATGTCGCCCGCGACGCAGGCCGCCGAACCGCCGCTCGATCCACCTGGGGCCCGCGACAGGTCCCACGGGTTGCGAACCGGCCCGAATGCGGAATTCTCGTTCGAGCCGCCCATCGCGAACTCGTCCATGTTGGTCTTGCCCAAGAAGACCGCATCAGCCTGCCGCAGTCGGGCGACCACATCGGCATCGTAGGGCGGCCGAAAGCCTTGCAGCATCTTCGACGCGCAGGTGGTGGGCATGTCGGTTGTGCAGAGCACGTCCTTGAGCGCCACCGGCAGGCCAGCGAGGGCTCCTAGCGGCTTGCCCGCCTTCCTTCGGGCGTCGATGTCGGCCGCCCGCGTCAGGGCTCCATCGCGATCAACCGCGAGGAATGCGTTGATCGTGCCATTGGTGGCCTCGATCCGGTCGAGAAACGCCGCCGCGCACTGCACCGCCGTGATGTCGCCCTGCCGCAGGGCGGCGACCAGATCGACGGCGGACATTTCGAGAGGTTGCATGGATGCTCGTGCGGCGGCGAAGGAGACGTTGCGAGGGACTGTGGCAGTGGGCGACGGTGACGGGCGGAACGGTCGGCGACTACGCCGCTCCCGAGTCGCCCAAGACGGCCGGCACGAGAAAGCATGCGCCGTCGTGCCGCGGCGCCGATTGCAGGGCCTCTGCTGTGGAGAGCGAGGCGGCCGGCACGTCGTCACGGAACACGTTCTGCGTGTCGAGCGGGTGGGCCAGCGGTGCCACGTCAGACGTGTCGAGTTCGCCGAGCATCGACACAAAGCCGACGATCTTCGAGAGTTCGCCGGTCATCCGCTCGAGATCGGATTCAGAGAGCGCCAGCCGCGCAAGCAGGCCGACCTTTGCGACATCCTTCGCCGTCAGCGTCTGCGGTGGAGTGGTCACCTGTGCGCTCGGTTCTTTTGCAGTCTCGTGGAACGTGGCTGGTGGAGATTGCCAAGGCCCGTCAGGACGGCGCGGTTGCCATCCACGGTTCAGGCCGTGCTCGATCAGGGCCGTGCCCGCGGACCCGACGGCACCGCTTCCTCGGCAGCGGGCTTCGCCTTCTCGACGGTCGGAAGCCGGAAGGGCTTCTGGCGGACGAGTTTCGCAACCTTGCCGCCCTTGATGCACTGCGTGCACACCAGCATGCTCGTGTTGGTGCCAGCGAGGGTGACGCGGAGACGCTGCAGATTCGGCTTGAACTTCCGACGGGTGATGCCCGTGACCTTCGTGCCGACGCCGCCGAGGTACTTCGCCTTACCGCGAATGGTGACCTGGTTGCCGACCGAAAAACCCTTGCCGCAGACCTGACAGGAACGTGCCACGGGAACAACTCGTTGAAAGAAGGGAAAACTCTGTGGAACCGAAGGCCAAAGGATAGCCATTTGGCCGTTTTTCGCAAGATGAGCGGCTCAAGAAGGCTATCCCTTCAAAATGCCAAGCACTTCCTCGTGCACAAGGCCGTTGGTGGCCATGCCGTCGCCGGAATCGATCCGTGGCCGGCCCTCCCAATCGGAGAATCGCCCGCCTGCCTCGGTGACGACCGTTTCCACCGCCGCGGCGTCCCAAGCGTTCATGATTGGGTCGATCATCACTTCGGCACGGCCCGTGGCCACCAAGAGATAGCCGTAGCCGTCGCCCCAGGTCCGGTTTAGCAGGCAGGCCTCCTCGAGCCGACGACGGGCTTCCTGTCCACGAGTGGCGCCGTCGGGTCGGCGACGAAAGGATGTGAAGTCGCTGGTGCAGAGGAGTGACTCGGCGAGTCGGCTGCGGCGTGAGACCCCGGCCTTCACCGGTTCGGCCCCACCGGCCACGTGCCATGCCCCGCCGCCCGCACCGGCATAGACCAGTTCGTCGAGCGCCGGGATCGCGATCACGCCGACCACTCCCCTGCCCTCGTGCCGACAGCCCACGAGCATCGCGTAGAGCGGCACGCCCCGAATGAACGACTTTGTGCCGTCGATCGGATCGACCACCCACTCGAAGCCCGACGTGCCGGACGACACACCGGTCTCCTCGCCGAGAAACGCGTCCTGAGGAAAGGCGGCCAGCAGGCAGTTGCGGAGCTGAGCCTCGGCGGCGCGGTCGGCCTCCGTGACCGGTGAGCGGTCGTCCTTCTCGATGACGGCGAGATCGGCGGCGTTGAACCAGCGGAGCGTCGTTGGTGCCGCCAGACGCACTGCGGCAAGGGCGGTTTCGAGCCTGCTTGATACGTCGCCGGCGAGGCGTGAATCGAGTGGCTGGGTGGTCATGCCTGTCATGGTGCAGGCTCTCCAT
>JBILKZ010000016.1:0-43841 GCA_044376405.1 Pirellulales bacterium | reverse complement strand
ACGATGCCCGCGGCGATCACCGCCGCCTTCAGGAGCCCGAGGTAATCGCGGGCGAAGTCGAACACCTCGCCGAGGTCCGAGATCTCGGCTGTCGTGGCGAGGTCAACGCTCGTGAGCCGCAGCACCGGGCTGTCGATCACCCGCAGGTAGGCCTCGACCGGTGGCTTGGGGGCGGCATCACGGCCGTGCACGCCCAGATCGATCGACACGTTGAGCACCCGCGCCCCCTCGGGATAGTCCATACCGAGGAAGAAGACGTCGCTCCAGCAGGAGTGCGAGAGGTCCATTCGCACGGGCGTCGATTCGCGGAGCAACGGAAAGGTGCCGTTCTCACTGCGGGCGAGCAGTTCGGGGCGGATGCGGAGGGCATGGTCGGCCGGATGCCCCACGCGAAACATCCACTGGTTGCCCCTCAGCGACCGCACGCTCTTGCGGACCTGATTGGCGAGCGTCTGCAGGCCGAGTTCACGGTAGCTGACCGCGAGGGCGCTCGAGATCGCATCGGACGGTCCATGATCCCTCTGGCTCTCCAGAAACTCGGCGATCGCCTCCTCGAACCGCCGATGGAGCAGATGGTCGTAGCCCGCATGGGGAATGAGGGCGGCGGCGCGGCCACCGGCCGACAGCCGCGTGGGAAGGTGGAAGCGATGGATGCCGGCCAGGAAAAACAGCGCCCGCACGCGGTGGTAGAGGCTCGTGCTCGTATGGCGGAAAGCCTCGAGCGCCGCCGCCTCGGCAAGCAGTTCGTCGGCAGTCGCCGCGTCGCAGACGCTCTCGAGCGACTGGTTGCGGATCGCCGGCTCGTCAGACTCGATGATCGCGACCAAACGACTGGCAACCACGGGGCGGCTCATGTGGCGTGAGGCTGGCGGGCCAGCAGGTCGACGAGCTGGCTGAGGATGTCGGCGCGATCCTTCCCCGAGAGGGCGAGCGCGAGCTGCGCGACGAGCAGGCCGTAGGTGACGCCGAGGTTCGAGCGGTTGCCAGCGACCTCGTAGGCCAGGTAGCGCTCGCGGCCGGACAGCATGGCCAGGGCGGGCGACACCTGACGGCGGCCTGAGTCGCCGAGCGCATCGAGCAGGTCGAAGATCACGGGCGTGAGCACGTGCATGCCGAAGAAGCAGAGATAATGGCCTGCGCGGAGCCCCGGCACGATCAGCTCCTGCTCCGCCTGCGTGGGCGTCGGCTTTTCGAGGACGGTGTCGACCTCGTAGAGATTCTTCGTCTGCGGCACGCGCCGGCCGCCGATCGCGCCGAAGTAGGGCAGCATGCTCTCCCGCGTCGGCTGCACGGCCGACACGCTGCATTGTTCCGCTTCGGCGACTGCCACGAGCTGCTGCCCGCAGCGGCGATCGCTGTCGCTCACGTAGAGGTGGTCCCCCACGCAATGCAGGAATGGCTCGTCGTCGATGAAGTCGCGGGCCACGCTGACGGCGTTGCCGTAGCCGAGCGGCTCCAGCTGGGGAATCAGTTCGAGCCGCGAGGCCACGCTGCCGGCAGCGGCGCGGAAGGCCGCCTCGTCGCCGGGACGCACGACGATGCCCACCTCATGGGCCCCTGCCGCCACGGCCTCCTCGACGATGATTTCGAGCGCCGTCTTCGGGACGCCGTCACGGTCCACGAGCCGCTGGAGCGGCAGCCGCTGCTGCTCCCTGCCGGCGGCGGTGATGAGGGCGCGCTTGATGTGCATGGGGGTGCCTGTCTGAGGCTTCTCTGGGAAGTCTCTCGGCAACTATTGCACCCGATCCGCCGGCAGGCCAGAACGGCCGTCCCCACATTCACGACTCACACCCCGCCTGCCTGCCGTTCGACCGCGGCGACCGGCTCCTCGAGCGCCACCACCTGGTTTCGCCCGCGGTTCTTGGCCTGATACATCGCGTCATCAGCCCGAGCCATGAGGGCGTCGGTCCGCTCGTCGGGGCGGGCGATCGTCACGCCGATGCTGAGCGTGATCGTAATCGGCCCGGCCGGGGTCGGAATCGGCTCCGCGGCGGCGCGACGCAGCTTCTCGGCGATGTCCATCGCGTCTTTCAGATCGCGGACGCCGTGGAGGAGCACCAGCAACTCGTCCCCGCCGATCCTGGCCCCCATGTCGTCGGTCGACCGCAGGCACCCGCGAATCCTGTCGGCAAGGGCTTTGAGCACGGCATCCCCTGCGGCGTGCCCGTAAGTGTCGTTCACGATCTTGAAGCGGTCGATGTCGCACCACAACGCGGCCAGTTGTTGACCTCCGCGTTTGTTGAGAATTTCAACCCGTTCGAGCGCTTCCTTCCGGTTGAGGAGGTTCGTCAGTTCGTCCGTGCTGGCGCGACGCTCGAGGATTGCCTCGGCACGCACCTCGGCATCGATGCCCCGAAACGACGCCACGATGCTGTCGATCTGCCCATCCTCGGTACGAAAGGGACCGGCGTGGATTTCCACCCAGTGGACGTCGCCTCCCTTGGCCGCTAACTGGCTACGGAGCATGACTGCTTGCCCCATCAACGCCTTCTGCAGTTCACGTTGAAACTGCTCCCGACCCTCGCTCGTGGCAAAGAGGTCATCGGCAAGGCGACCGATACAATCCGTCTGCGACCAGCCGAGCACGGATGTGACCGAAGGTGACACCCACAGCACCGTGCCGTCACGGCCGATGCGAATGACGACGTCAGAGGAGTTCTCCGCCAGAAGTCGGAACTGCTCCTCGGAGGCCACCCGTTTCGCGTCTGCCTCGTGTCGCTCGGTCACGTCGCGCCACGCCAAACCGACCTGATTTTCGACCCTCACGGCACGGATGTCCAACCAACGCTTCCCTTCCTTGTCGTGAGGAAACGGAAACGCCTCAACCGTGGCGGGCAGTCCGTACTCCGCCGTATCGATGAAGATCTTGAGCAGGCCAGTGGTCTCGACGGATGGATAGACCTCGAGCATCCGCCGACCCAACAGATGATGGCGGTCCACACCGATCCAGGCACACGCCGCTGGGTTCGCTTCGGCGTAGATGAAATCCACGACGCGTCCACCGGCATCTCGCACCGGCTCCGCGATCACATAAGGATCGAAGAGCATCTCCAGAGTGGCATTGAGCCGCCGCTGTTCAGCGACCAAAGCCGCCGAGGTTTGCCGCCACTGTTGCCAGACAAACGCATAGCGGTACCCCATATACCCCACCAGAGCGAAGGCAGTGGCCACGATCGCCGCGAGCGGCCACCAGCGATCCCAGTCCTGAGACGTGATCGTCGCCAGAGATAGGTGCGACGTGAGCATGGCGAACCCTAGGCCCACCGGCTGCCCGAGGGAAACAACGGCAATCCGCGAAACCGTTGCCGCGATCCACCGCACCAACGGAATCGCAGGGGCCACGGTGTGTCCTGCCCAAATCGCGTGGATTCCCCGCATGCCGCACAGGACCACACCGGCCGCAGAGCGCGGGACACTTGGCACCCTCGGCCCGGGCTGGCGACCCCCTCTCAAGTAGGATTTGATGTTTCGCCGTCGGTCGGGCCTCCGTAAAGTTCCGCACGCTTTCCGATCCTCAAGCCTTCTCAAGCCTTCGTGCAGGCGGCATCTCCAGATGGAACTTGCGCTTCCCCATGTCGTCGTCTGGACCACCGGCCCGGGGCTCGGGACCGACCTGGTCGCGGCGCTGGCTGCCCACCCCGTCGAAGTCTCGGAAATCCGCGGGTTGGTCGAGGCGGAGCGGGCAGCCACCAGCCGACCGCCACTGCTGGTGGTGCTGGTAGCCCCTCAGGATGTCTCCGGCCGAATCGCCGCGGCGGCGATGATTTTTCCGGGGGTGCCGATCCTGCTCTACACCAGTTCGCCGGCGGCCCTCGCGGCAGCAGACAGGCCGGTTGGCGTGGTGTTCGAAGAGCATTCCGCCAACCAGCCCATTTCGGAAATCTGCTGGCAGGTGGCCGAACTCTTGAGCCGGACGATCCGCACGTTCCAGACCCCGGAGCGCCGCCTTGGGCCGATGCGGATCGAACTCGATCGCTCGGGCATTGTCGGCGGGACGTTCGATCTGCGTGGCATCTGGTTTTTTCCCGGCCCGTATCCCCGGGCCGGCGAGTCTCTTCTGATGCTCTTGCAGCCGGAAGATCGCGGCCTCTTCACCCACTATCTGGAATTGGCCGCGGAAGGGGCGGTGTCGTTCTTTCCGGTGCGCATTCTCGACGACGCCGGTGCATCTCACCCGATGCACGCGGGCCTGCGGTTCGCCGGGGAAGGCCGGGTCGACCTGATCCTTCAGCCGCTCATCGACTGCGCGCCGATCGTCGGCCGACGTCGCGGCACGCGCGATCCTCTCACCGGACTGATCGACCGCTGGGAACTGTGGCGACAAATGGAGACTCGGGAAGCGAACAGCGGGCCGGCCTGCGTGCTCTTCGCCAAGCTCGACGCCTTTGAGTCGATTGCCACCACGATGAATTTCCAGCGGGTGGACGAGGTCTTCGATCGCGTGGCCTCGGCGATCACCCGGATGTTTCCCTGGCCGACACAGCCCAGCCGACTGACAGGCGGGGCCTTCCTCTGCCTCATCACCGACACGGCCGCAGAACGACTCCGGGCGAGGGCCCAGCGACTGATCCTGTTGGTGAATCGCATCGGTGGCGAGGGGGTGTTCAACGAGCTTCGGTTCGGGATGTCGATCGGCATCGCCGATGTGACCGACGGCGATCACGACCTCGCGGTGCGGCTCGCGGAGACAGCCGTTCGCGAGGCCCACACCGCCGGCGGCAATCGCGTGGTCATCGCCGGAGCGGACACGCTGGTCCATCTTAGGATCGGCGACCTCCAGGAAAACATGGACCTCGATTCCTGGGAGCTCTGGCTGCAGCCCGTGGTCCGTGGCACAGACGGCAAGCCGGAGTTTCACGAGGCCCTGGCACGATTCGGCACCGCCCCGGAACCGAAGATCACCCGCCCCGATTTCTTCACCGCCGGCCAGCTGTCAGGGCTCCTCGAACGCTTCGACCGGATGGTGTTGCTGCGGTCCCTCGAACTGCTCACGGCCCATCCACAGTTGCGGCTGTCGGTGAATGTGACCCGCGAGACCTTCACGACGGAATCATTTCCGGCGGCGGCGATCGCCATGGTGCGAGACTCGCAGGTCGATCCCAGTCGGATCATCATCGAGATTTCCCCGGTCTGCCTGACGCTGCCGGAAGAGCATGTCAGACCACGACTGCAGCGATTGGAAGATGCCGGCATCGCGGTCGCGCTCGACGACTTTGGCAGCGGCGTCTGCTCCCTGCGGCACCTGACCGACTTCCCGATCGCGATGGTCAAGCTCGACGAACTCGTCACCAGTTACATCGCCGACGATCCGCTGCAGCGGAATTTCGTCCGCATGGTGGTCAACCTCTGCCGAGCCCGTGGCATCCGCACCGTCGCGGAATGGACGCGGACGATCGAGCAGATGCAGCGGCTGGCCGAGGACGGCGTCGATTTCTTCCAAGGCGAACTCCTCGGCATGCCCATGCCCCCGAACGAGGTCCTCCCGCAAGCACAACCACCAAGCACACCGGCAAAGGCACACGCATGACGCGCAGCCTAATCGCCATCCTCTGGCTGGGCATGCTGTGGTTCGCGCTCAGCGACGCAGCAGCGGAGGCGGCCGAGACCTTCGAACGCGGGCGACAGGCCGAAAACGAATTACGCATCGACGAAGCCCGCGATCTCTTCCGCCAGGCGCTCCAGGAGACCCCCGACGCGCCCGGAGTCGCCGAGCATACGGCCTGGTTTCTGTTTCTGAACGGATTCCAAGACGAGGAGTGTCGCGATCTGATGCGGCGGGCGGCGCCGACTGCGCAAGAGCCCGCGGCGATGGAGCGAGCCGCCCGCTTCATCGAGCGAAAACTCGGCCAGCGGGGGCCGGCTGACGACGAGGAACAGGAAGCGACGAGGACGTTTCACGATCTCATGATCAAGCGGGCGGCCGAGGGCAGCGACGAGCAACGAGGCGGGGCTCTGGTCGATGCCGGCGACTTCGAGCGGGGCATTCCCCTCCTCGAAAAAGCGCAGGCCGCCGATCCCATGAACGGCCCGCTCACGCTCCGCCTGGCGCGGGCCTACGTCTGGGCGCAGCAACTGCCGGAGGCGGATGCCGCCTACGAAAAACTTATCGAACAGCATCCCGACAACCCCACCCTGCTCCTGGAAAGCAGTCAGGTGGCTACGGGCCGGGGGAATGTCGAGCGGGCCGAGGCGCTCCTCGCCGCGGCCGAAAAGGCCCGGCCCGAAGACCCGCGGATCCTCCGCGAGCGGGCAGGCGTGGAGGCAAAGCGCGCCGAACTGGCCGCAGCCGCCAAGCAGAAACCGGCCGCTACCCCGCCAGAAAAAATGGCTGCGGCACCACCCGAGAAACTGGCAGAGAAACCGCCGGAGGGCCAGCCAGAGAAACCGGCCGCAGCACAGCCTGAAGCACTCCCGGCCCCCAAGCCGTCACCGGCGGCAGACACCGCCTTTGCGCGTGGCGAGAAGGCTGAAAAGCAACTGCGGATCTATGAGGCCCGCGATCTCTTTCGACAGGCGCTCAAGGAAACCCCCGATGTGTCGGGGGTCGCCGAACACACCGCATGGTTTCTTTTCTTGAACGGATTCCACGACGAGGAATGCCTCAAAGTGCTCCGACTGACGGCGCCGAAGTCGCAGCAACCTGCTGCCATGGAGCGGGCAGCCCGGCACGTCGAGCGGGAGCTTGGCCTGCGGGGCCCCGCCGATCAGGAAGAAAAGGACGCCAAGCGAGCGTTCGACGAGAGTCAGATCGCCAAGGCTGCCAGTGGCACCGATGAGCAGCTCGGCGGCGCCCTGGTCGATGCCGGCGAATTCGCGGAGGGCATCCCGCGTCTGGAGCAGGCGCTGGCCGCTGATCCAACAAACGGTCCGCTGGAGTTGCGGCTGGCACGGGCCTACGTCTGGGCGCAGCGATCGGCAGAAGCAGATGCGGCGTTTGGCCGGCTGCTGCAAAAGCATCCCGGCAACCCGGTGCTCCTTGTGGAACGCAGCCGGGTGGCGGCCGACCGCAACATGCTCCATCGCGCCCGCGGAATGCTGATCGCGGCAGAGCAGGGCCGCCTGCGCGACGCGCGAATCCTGCTCGATCGGTCGCGAGTGGAGGCGCGGCTCGTCAATCGGCGGGCGGCCCTCGATGCCGTGAGCCGGATGCTCCCCCGGGATCAGGCCTCAACGCTGGCCATTCTGGCGCGGGCGCGGGCGGAGCATTACAGAGGCCAGTTTGGCCCGGCACGCGACGCCTATATCTGCGTGCTGAATTCAGCCCCCTACCTCGAGGAGGCGGCCCACGGCCTGTCGGAGTGCCGCATGCGGCGTGGCGAACTCGGCAGTAGCGACGCCCTACTCGGCACGTGGATGCCGCTGGAGCGGAGCCTCGACTGGACGTCGCGGACCGACCTTTTCGCGGAGTTGACCGACCCCGGCATGGGCGCCGACTATGCCACCTACTCGAATTCGCTCGGCTACTTCGAACACGACTTCGGACTCGATGGCTATTGGCATCCGACGCCGGAGACGGAAGTCCGGCCGGCACTCGTGAATTCCATCTTCACGCAGTCTGGATTCTCGAGCATCGACCGGCAGGGAGCGCTCGTCGACGTGAATCACCGACCGGAGGACTGGGTGGCGACACATGCCCGCCTCGGCGTGAATGGCTACACGAATGATTGGGTGACCCCCGTGGGCGGATTGTCGATGCAATTCTTCCCGACTCACTGGCTCGACATCGGCTTCGGTGCGGAATACTTCAACCTCGTCGACTTCCAGCCCCCCTTCGGTATCGGCATCTACGACGTCGTCACCACGATCGGCGGCGTGGGGAACAAGATCTCGAGCGCGCAGGGCTTCCTCGACGTGCGACTTCGGCCCTGGGCGGGCTGGACGCTCTACGGGCGGTCGCGGGTGGCCTCCTTCTCCGACGGCAATCTGTTCCAGGACAATTACGCAGAGGCGAACTACGACTTCAGGCCCGGCGGCCCCATCCGCACCCGCGCGGGAGTCGCCTACTACTTCCTCGCGCTCGCCGAGGACGCGGAGCTCTATCAGCAGGTGCCGGGCGGGCCGACCACGGCCGCCTACTATTCGCCCGCGGCGCTCGACGTCATCTCCTACAACCTCGAAATGTCGGGCACGCCCCGGGAACGTCTCGACGTCGGCGGCGAGGGGCATCTCTACCAGATCCTCGAAAACAGCGGGCTCGGCGTCGGCCTCTTCCTGTTCGCCAGGCAGCAGTTGGAAAGCCCCTTGAGCGTGCTGCGGTTCGACGCCCGTTACTTCACCCAAAACCGTGGCCTCACCCGGCAGAGCAAGTCGGCCGGGTCGTATGACGCGCTCAACTTCGTGCTCAGCTATGACCGCCGCTACTGAAGGCCGGGCGAGACGGTATCACGACGCCGAACTCCAGTGGGCCGCTCGCCGCAATCGGGTGCTCTACGTGCTCACCGTGCTGACGGGACTGGTCTACCTTCACTGGTTGATCACGGTGACCGACTGGAAGCACCCCGTGGCTGCCGGCACGTTTCTCGTGGCCGAGTTGATCTGCTTCGTGTGCGTGCTCGTGTGGGGCGACATGCTGTCGGAGCAGCGGCTTCATCCTGTGGAAGGCATGGATTGGAAGGGCGAACCGCCGGACGTCGATCTGCTGATCACGGTCTGCCGGGAGCCGATGGAGGTCGTTCGCCCCGCCTTTGAAGCCGCCGCCAAAATCGATTACCCCCATCTGCAGGTCACGGTGCTCGATGATGGCCCCTCCGAGGAGGTGAAAGCGCTCGCGGCACAACTGGGATTCCACTACACAACCCGCCCGGAACGAATTTCCGCCAAGGGGGGAAACCTGAACCACGGGATGCGGATCACGTCAGCCCCATTCGTCATGACCCTGGATGCGGACCAGGTGCCGCACCCAGACGTCATCCGCCGGATGATTGGGTACTTTCAGATTCCTGAGATCGGTTTCGTCGGCAGCAGACAGTCGTTTTGTGTTCCCGAAAACGACCCCTGGGGAAATCGCGACACCGTTTTCTACGAGTCGATGCAGATCAGCAAGAACGCGTTCAACGCCTCCATCTCATGCGGGAGCGGGGTGATCTATCGCCGCAAGGCGGTGGAGGACATCGGAGGATTCTGCGAATGGAGCCTCGTGGAGGATCTTCACAGCTCCATGCTGCTCGAGGACAAGGGGTGGCATTCCGTCTATTACCCGTTTGCCCTCACGCAGGGGACGGCGCCGAGCGACATCTTCGCGCAGCAACAGCAGCGGCGACAGTGGGCGACCGACTCGGTGCGAATTTTGTTCTGGGACAACCCCTTCTTCCGCAAGGGGCTCAGCTGGCATCAGAAGGTCTGCTACTTCCATTTTGGGTATCACTACATCATGTTCGGGATCGCCTACCCGATCTTTTTCGTAATGCCCATCTGGGGTTTGTTCACTGGCAAGTTCGTTTTGTCAGCGCCGATCTGGCTCTTTTTCGCATACCGCATGCCGTATCTCGCGCTGATGCGCTGGATGAACTCGTCCATGACCAACCACAAACAGGACATGCAATCGTTTCAGGTTCAGTCGGGCCTCTGGTTCGTCTATCTCGTTGCCATCTTTACGGCCCTGGTCCATCCGCAGCAGCGGCCCACCTACCGGGTGAACACGAAGGTCGACCGGGACATCAACCTCCTCGCCCGCATGCTCGCCCTGGCGCCCAACCTGGTGCTGATTGGGCTGTCAGTGACGGCGATCGTGTATGGATTGCTGCATTACATGGACCGGCCCAGCTATCTGGCGATCCATGTCTTCTGGTGCAGTTGGGTGGTCGTATGCTTGCTGCGGCCCACGATGGTGGGCCTGTGGCCAGATTGGTTCACAAAGAACACCGGGAAGAAGCTGACCTGGCCCGCCTAGCCAAAGCGCGCGGTGCTGAAGAGGGCGTGGCCCCGCAGGAACTCGGCGGCCGACATGCTCCGCTTCCCCTCCGGCACGAGCCGCCGGACGACGAGCCTCGTGTTCTCCCCGCAGGCCACGACGAGCCCGGCGTCGTCCGCGGAGAGGATCGAGCCCGGAGCGACGGCCGGATCAGCAGCGTGACCAACCGCCGACTCGTCGACGACCGCCACGTCTTCCAGCACCACTCGCACTGGCGGCCGTTCAGCCCCCGCGTGAAGAAACGCCGCCGTCCGCGGCCAAGGCTCAAGCGCCCGCCGCATCCGCTCGATCCGCGAGGCAGGCAACGACCAGTCCACGATGCCGTCCGCCTTCGCGAGCCGCGGCGCGCGGGTGACGCGGGCGGGATCCTGCGGCACGCCCGGCGTGCTGCCGGGTCCGGCGGTGGTGAGCCGATCGATCGCTTCGAGCACCGCGTCCACGCCCATCTCGGCCAGCCGATGCTCGAGTTCCGGTGCGGTTTCAGTGCCGCCGATCGGCGTCTCCCGCGCCGCGATCACGTTGCCCGCATCGAGTGCCGGCGTCATGTGAATCACGCTCACGCCGGTCGAGGCATCCCCCGCGAGAATCGCCCACTGCACCGGCGCCGCCCCCCGATGCCGGGGCAGGAGCGAGCCATGGAGGTTGATGCCACCATACGGTGCGACGGACAGCGCCGCGGGCGAAAGAATCTGGCCGTAGTCGCAGACCACGAGCAAGTCGGGGCCGATCGCGTGAATCGCCGCGATCGCCTCGGGATCGTTGATCCGCTCGGGAGCAAGAATCGGCACGCCGGCCGCCGCAGCGGCGTCGCGCATCGGGTTGGGAGGAGGCCGCCGGCCCGCCGGCGCATGGGCAGGCCGCGTGACGACAGCGGCGACCGCGTGCGGCGATTGCAGGATCGCATGAAACATGGGCACGGCGAACGGGCCCGTGCCCATCACCACGATCTGCAAGCACTGCTTCGATGCACTCGGCGGTGACGAGCTCATGCCTGGCAGCGATCCGCTTCGAGCCGATCGAGCCGGGCCACGATCTCGTCGTGGCCGGGCAGTTCACCCCGCGACTGCTGGCCCGTGAAGACCTCGCGAAACGTCTCAAGCGCCCGCCGCGCCTCGATTGCCGCCGCGTCTGGCAGCCGGTCAGTGAAGAGTTTGCCTTCGAGATGATCGAACTCGTGCTGCACCACGCGGGAGAGCAGTCCGTCGAGGTCGAGGCGGATCGGTTCGCCCTCGAGCGACCAGGACTCGACGACGATCTTCTCCGGCCGCCGCACGTCCATCCGCAGGCCGGGCAGGCTCAGGCAGCCCTCCTCCTGCACCGCGATGCCGCGGGGACGGCTGAGCGATGGATTGATAAACACCAGTTCCTCTCCGTGGCCCCGACGTCCGCTCGTGTTGACGATGAAGATGCGGTAGGGCAACGCGACCTGGTTGGCGGCGAGGCCGATCCCCTCCGCTTCATACATGATGTCGAACATTTGCTCGACGGCATCGCAGACGGCCTCGTCGATCCGCACGAGCGGCTTCGCGGGCCGCAGGAGCGCCGGATGGGGGTATTCGACGAGTGTGAGCGGTCCGATCGCGCTCGCGGGAGTCTGGGGACTGTCTGCCATAGGCCTATGCGGGGAGGAGGGTGACGTGTCGGAAAGATTGATCGATGTGGAGGGAAGGGTGCAGTGGTCGGAAGACAGATGTCTCTGCGTTGCTCAAACCAGCCCCCACCATCATACGCCGCCGTGATACATTCCGCAGGTATGACGCCTCCCGACCCAGCACCGACACGATCCGACGCTGCCAGCCCGCGGTGGTTCGATCCCGCGGTGCTCGTGGCCACCTGCGGCGGACTGGGTCGGATCGGCTTCGCGCCCGGCACGTTCGGCGCCGCGTTGGGCGCGCTGATCGCACTGGCCTTCGCCCGGCTGGCCCTGCCACCGATGGTCGAGGCCGGGCTGCTCGTGGCCATCAATCTGGTCGGCATCCCGGTCTGCACGCGGGCAGCGCGGGCGCTCGGCCGCGGCAAGGACCCCGGGTCGATCGTCTACGACGAAGCCGCGAGCGTGCCGCTGGCGGCGCTCGTCATGCCCGCTGCAGCCCGGTCGCCGACGGTGCTGGCGGCCCTCTTCGTGCTGCACCGGTTGTTCGACATCACGAAGCCATTTCCCTGCCGCCGACTCGAACACCTGCCCGCCGGCCTCGGTATCATGGCGGACGACTGGGGAGCGGCGGCCTACGTGGCCGTCTGCCTCGCCATCGGCCGCTGGCTGGGCTGGCTTTGAAGCGGCCTCATCGCACCCGTGCACTCCCGCCGCCCGACACCATGCGACTGCTGCTGATCGACCACGGGAGCTGCGACCACGACCACACCCGCGTGCATCGCTGCCGCGCGGACCTCGGCCGGCTGGGCATCGCCGCCGCTGTCTGCGGTCCCTCGTCGACCCCGCAACTCGAGATGCAGCACGACGGCATGTATGGCATTCACCTCCATGCGATCGCGGCGGCATCGCACCGCTTTCTCGCGGCCGTGCGTGATGGGACGGCAGAGTCGCTGCTCGGCGTCGTGCCCTCGCTCTCGCCGCGGCTGCTGGGGCTGGCTCGCGAGACAGCGAGGCAGCTGATCGCCGAGGCGGTGGACGCTACCGATCCCGACGTGATCTTCGTGATGCACGCCGGCATCCTCGCCGACTTGGCGGTGGAGACGGGCGCGCCGGTGGTGGTGCATGTCACCGAGACCGATCTCGCCGCCGCCTCGACGAAGCCGTTGATGCGCACGCTCGTGGGCCGCGCACTCGGCTCCTGCGACGCGGTGATCGCCGCCGACACCGCTGCGGCCGACGCACTCCGGGCTGGCTGGATCGAGCCCGACGACACCGAGCCGCTCGAGGTCTGGCCCCTCGGGCCAACATGCGCGGAACAGATCGCCGCCGCCTGCAGCACAGCCCTCGCCCACCGCCGCGGGTAACCTCCATCCCATCGCTCGCGCTCCGGGCTTCTATGCGCCCATACAAGCCCCGGGCGCAAGCCGGGGGATCACGCCAAGCCATCCCATCGCTTGCGCTCCGGGCTTCTATGCGCCCATACAAGCCCCCGGCGCAAGCCGGGGGATCACGCCAAGCCATCCCATCGCTCGCGCTCCGGGCTTCTATGCGCCCATACAAGCCCCCGGCGCAAGCCGGGGGGGCATGAGCAGCCCCGAACCGCCGGCAGCTACGCTTGCGCGAGCAGCCGGTCGATCTCGCCAGAGTTGACCGCGTGGGCGAAGTCCTCGAAGTCGCGATAGACCGCCCGGCTCGTCAACTGCACCACCCAGTTGTGCACCAGCGGCGTGATCGTGATCACGGTGCGGCCGTGCTGATGTGCCTCCCACATCTCGATGGCCGTCCCCATCGACGCCTCCGGCACGTAGGCCACCAAGAGGTCGAATTCCCGGCACATCTCGATGTGCCCCATAAACACCTCGCCCGCCCGGCGACGGTCGTACGCGATCGAATTGCCATGATTGGCGAAGGGGTCGTAGACTTGCGCATCCGGCCAGTGCAACTGCACGAGGTCGCGAAGCGTGTCCCGATACATCTGGTCGTGCACCAGCGCCGCCACGTGCGAGCCCTGCATGATCCCCGCGAGAAAAATCCGCATGAAAAAAACTTCCCTGAAAACGTCGGTGCAATCAGCGTCGAAACCTGCCCGGCTTGCCTCCGGCAGTGTACGGCCTGCGGCCGCAAAGACGCACGCACGAACGCAGGCATCGGGATCGACAGCGGCCGCTGCGACGAAGCCCGATCTGGCGGCGGCCCGTCGCACGGTGCTCGATCTGCTCGCTATTCCAGGCGGATCGGGCAACGAGAAGGACGTGGCCGACCATATCGTGAAGCGGCTGCGGGAGGCGGGCTGCCCGGCCGACGCGATCACGTTTGATACGGCCCACACGAAGACGCCTCTCAAGGGCAACGTGGGCAACCTGATCGTGAAACTGCAGGGCAGCGTGCCAGGTGCCGTGCTAGGTCCGAGGCGGCTCTTCATGGCCCACATGGACACGGTGCCCGTCTGCATCGGCACGAAGCCGGTCGTTGCCGGCCGCTTCGTGAAGAGCGGCAACCCGGCCACGGGGCTCGGCGCCGATGACCGCGCCGGCTGTGCGGTCGTGCTCTCCACCGCGATCGAAATCCTGAAACGCAAGCTGCCGCATCCGCCGCTGACCTTCTTCTTCGCGATCCAGGAGGAGGTCGGCCTCTACGGGGCACGGTTCGCCAAGGCCACCGACCTCGGCAAGCCGAAACTGGCGTTCAACTTCGACGGCGGCGCCGTCGAGAAGATCACGGTCGGCGCGACGGGCGGCTACCGCATGGACATCGCCATCGAAGGGATTCCAAGCCATGCGGGCGTGGCCCCGGAGAAGGGCGTGTCGGCGATCGCGATCGCCTCGCTGGCCATCGCGTCACTCGTCGAAGACGGTTGGCACGGGCTCGTGATGAAAGATGGCAAGCGGGGCACGAGCAACGTGGGCGTGATCCAGTCCGGCTGTGCGACCAACGTCGTGGCTGAGTCGGCCACGCTGCGGGCCGAGGCACGGAGCCACGACCCGGCTTTCCGTGGCAGGATCGTGAAGGCGATCGAGAAAGCTTTCACGGACGCGGTCAAGAAGGTGCGGACAGCCGATGGCAAGACGGGCCGCGTGACGTTCGACGGGCATCTCGACTACGAGGCATTTCGACTGGCGGATGACGAGCCCTGCGTGGTGGCGGCGCAGGAGGCCGTCCGTGGCATCGGGCTCACGCCCCGGCTGGATGTGTCGAACGGGGGCCTCGATGCCAACTGGATGGCGGCCAACGGCACGCCGACCGTGACGTTCGGCTGCGGCCAGATGGAGATCCACACGACCAAGGAGCAGCTTGACCTCGACGCGTTCGAGGCCGCCTGCACGGTCGCCCTGCGGCTCGCGACGGCGTGAGGACGGCGGGCTGACTGCGGCATCTGGACGATGCGTTATCAAGGCATTACCTTGCAATTCGCCTCGGCCGGCCGAAACGGAGTTCCTGTCATGGTCATGAAACGCGAGCCTCTTGCGATCGATGCGGTGCATCGGGGCGATTGCCTCGATCTGATGTCGAGGGTGCCCTCGGGCAGCGTGCATCTGGCGTTCGCCGACCCGCCGTTCAACATCGGCTACGACTACGACGCCTACGACGACCGCCTGTCGGCCGACGCCTACCTCGACTGGTCGCGAAAGTGGATGCGGGAAACCGTCCGCGTGCTGCGGCCCGACGGCACGTTCTGGCTGGCCATCGGCGACGAATATGCCGCGGAACTGAAAGTGATCGCCACGCGGGAGCTGGGGCTCACCTGCCGCAGTTGGGTCGTCTGGTATTACACGTTCGGCGTCAACTGCAAGCAGAAGTTCAGCAGGTCGCACGTCCACCTGTTTCACTTCGTCCGCGATCCAGCGGCGTTCACGTTCAACACCGATTTGATCCGCGTGCCGTCCGCCCGCGAACTTGTCTACGGTGACAAGCGGGCCGATCCGACGGGCAGGCTCCCCGACGACACCTGGGTGCTGCGTCCGCAGGACCTGCCCGACGGCTTCGGCGCGGCGGAAGATACCTGGTACTTTCCGAGGATCTGCGGCACGTTCAAAGAGCGGTCGGGCTGGCATGGCTGCCAGATGCCGGAGCAGCTGCTGGGACGGATCATCCGTGCGTCGAGCAACGAGGGAGAGACGGTGCTCGACCCCTTCGGCGGCAGCGGCACGACGCTGGCGGTGGCCAAGAAGCTGGGCCGCTCGTTCCTCGGCATGGAACTGTCGGACGACTACGCCGACAAGATGAGCGCGCGGCTGGCCGGCATCGCAGCGGGCGACCCGCTCGACGGCGCTGCCGAGCCGCTCAAGACGGCCCCCGCCACGAAGGATGGCCGCCGCCTGGGCGCCCGCGGCAAGAAGCGGCCATCCCGCGCGAAGTAGCGGCGGCCCGACGTGCCTGACAACCACCGCACGCGTGCCCTCGCGGCTCGCGTGCGCGACATGCCCTGCCGCCCAACGGAGCGATCGCGACCATGGCCAAGCGGAAGTCGATGCAGTCTGAACCCGAGACGTCGGCACCGCAGCCCGCCGGCTTCCAGGCGACTCCGGCCGACGGCGGGCTTTCCATCGACAAGCTGGCACAGGCCTTCGCCGCGATGATGGGCACTGGCGATCCCTATGCGCAACCGACCGCCGAGGCGGACGTTGTGAAAGTGGATGCGTCGCCCGTGCTCGACGACGATGACGGCTTCGCACCGGGGTCGGACGACGCCGCATGCCGCGTCTGTCCGGAGACGATCCTGGAGGCGATCCTGTTTGTGGGCCTGCCCGACGGCGAGCCGGTCACGAGCCGTAAGGTGGCCAGCCTGATGCGCGGCGTGCGGCCACAGGAGATCGATGAACTGGCGACGGCGCTCGGGCAGCGGTATCGCGCCAACAACTGCCCCTACGAGGTCGTGGCAAAGGATGCCGGCTGGGTGATGCGGCTGCGGCCGGAGTTCGCCCGGTTTGGCAACGTCGTGGAGGCCCGTTCCCGCACGGTACGGCTCGATGCCGAGGCTCTTGATGTGCTGGCGCTGGTGGCGTGGAACCAGCCGGTCAAGCGCGACCGGATTGTGGAATTGGGCTGCGATGCCCGGCCGACCGTGTGGCGGCAGTTGGTGCGGCGTGGCCTCTTGGAAATCGTCCACGACGAGGCCGCGCATGATGGTCATGACGGCCATGACACGCCCGCCGAGCCGTCGTACCGCACCACGCGGAAGTTTTTGGAGGTCTTCCGGCTCGAGAGCATCGACGACCTTCCCGAACCGACCGAACCACCGAAGTAGCAGACGAGCACGCCGCTCATTCGCTCTTCTGCGTCGTCGCCCACTCCATCGCCGCGTCGCGTGTGGTGATCCTGCCGTCGAGTTGCAAGGCCCTGAGGGCAGCGAGCACCTGCCCCATCGCGCGGCCGGCCGGCACGCCGGCGGCGAGCAGGTCGTTGCCCGTCACGAGCGGCGGTGGATCGAGCTGCTCCTGCGGCATCTGCAGCTTCGCGGTCACCCAACCGGCGGCGGCAGCGGAGCCGTGGCCGCAGGCGGCACGGGCCCGCAGCACATCGGCCAGCAGGAATGCCGCGTCGTGCGCCAGCCATGGCTGCAACTGCGACCATGGCCGCTGCTCGAGGTCGACTTCACCGGTGCCGTCGACGAAGGCGACGGCCTCGTGCAGCCAACAGGCCGTCTTCAGCTCGCGGGTGGAGAGCCGCAGCCGGGCCGCGATGCGGCGGGGTGTCTCCGGCGGCAGTGCCGCCGTGAGGACGGCCAATGCCGACGCGATCTCCGGCTCGTCGAGTGCATCGATGATGCGGGCGGAGTCGTGCCAGGCGACGTGTGCTGCCCCCGTGCCGTCCGCCGGCGCCACCTCGGGCAACACCTCGCGGGCCAGTCCTGTCTGCACGAGCAGTTCAAGCGCCCGCCGCCGGCCCGGCCGCGCCACGATGGCCCGCAGCTCCGCCGCGACTCGCTCAGGGCTCACGGTGGTCACCAGGTGCGACATGCGGACAATCGCCGCCTGCGTCTGCTCCTCGAGCGCGAAGCCAAATCCCGCGGCAAACCGCACCGCGCGGAGCATGCGCAGGTGATCTTCACCGAACCGCATCGCGGCGTTTCCGATGGCCCGCACGATACCCGCGGTGAGATCGGCCCGGCCCTCGACATAGTCGTGCACCTCGCCGGTGATGGGATCGAGAAACAGTCCGTTGATCGTGAAGTCGCGCCGCAGGGCATCCTCGCGGGCGTTGGTGAAGGTCACGCCGGCCGGGTGCCGGCCGTCGGTGTAGGCCGCGTCGCTGCGGAACGTTGCCACCTCCACCTGCCCGGCGCCGCGGGGGCCGAGCACGGTGATCACGCCGAAGGCGGCCCCCACAGCGAGGGTGTGGCGGTTGCCAAACACTGCCCGCACCTGATCGGGGCGGGCCGACGTCGCCACGTCGTAGTCGGCCGGCGTGCGGCCGAGCAGTTCATCGCGAACGCAACCGCCCGCCCAGACCGCCTCGTGCCCCGCCGACCGCAGGCGACCGACCACCACGAGGGCAAACTCGCGGGCCGCGGCTGGATCGCAAGGGATGGCTGGCATGGCGGCAGAAACTCGGGAGGGAGACGCAGGCGTCGATGGTACTGCATGCCCGCGGCCCCGGCACCGGGCGGCATTTCCGGATTTCCAGGCCTTTGCCCCAGACGGTATGATTCGTGGGCTGGACGGGGTGGCCCACCGGCAGACCGTTCTCACCCTCGGTACGCGCCGGCTGGTTTTCGACCGCCCGCCTCACATTCTGGAGTGTCCTAGCATGTCCGCTTCCCGCGAGCCTTCTGCCTCGAGCACCCTGTCCCGTCGTGATGCCCTAAAGGCTGCCGGCATTGCCGGCGCCACGCTTGCCAGCATGCAGGCCAGCATGCGTTCCGTGCACGCGCAGTCCCCCTCGGCAGACGTCATCCGCGTCGGGCTCATCGGGGCCGGCGGCCGCGGCACCGGGGCCCTGCAGCAGGCGCTCTCCGTGCCCGGATCGAACGTGAAGGTGACCGCGATCGCCGATGCCTTCGACGACCGCATCAAAGGCGCGCTGAAGGCGGTCGAGTCGATGAAAGAGAAGGTCGAGGTACCCGAGGATCGGCAGTTCAAGGGGCTCGACGGTTACAAGCAGGTGCTGGAGCACTGCGACTTGGTCATTCTGGCCACTCCGCCGGGCTTCCGTCCGTTCCACTTCGACGAGGCGATCAAGGCGGGGAAGCACGTCTTCATGGAGAAGCCGGTCTGCGTCGATGCGTTCGGCGCCAATCTCTGCCTCCAGGCCGCGAAGCTCGCCGACGAGAAGAAGCTCAAGGTCGTGGTCGGCCTGCAGCGTCACTACGACGACAGGTATCGCCAGACGCTGGCCCGCGTTCGCGAGGGTCTGGCCGGCGACATCATCGGCGGTCAGGTCTACTGGAACGGCAGCGGCATCTGGTATCGCCCCCGCAAGCCGGAGATGACCGAAATGGAGTTCCAGGTCAACAACTGGTACCACTTCAACTGGCTCTGCGGAGACCACATCTGCGAGCAGCACGTCCACAACATCGACATCGCCAACTGGTTCCTCGACAAGCTCCCCGAAACGGCCTATGGCGTCGGCGGCAAGCAGAATCGCATCCCCAACCAGCCGAGCGAGATCTACGACCATCACGCGGTCAACTTCACCTATCCGGGCGGTGTGCGGATCGCCAGCCAGTGCCGGCAGTTCCCCGGCGGCGACGGCCGCGTGAACGAGGAATTCCAGGGCACGAAGGGCTACGTGAAGATCGGCGAGATCACCGATCACTCGGGCAAGGTGCTGTGGAAGTATGACGGCAAGGCCGCGAATGCCTATCAGGTCGAGCACGACGAACTGCAGGATGCGATCCGCAACGACAAGCCGCTCAACAATGCCTACTACGGCACGACGTCGAGCTTTTCGTCGGTGCTGGGCAGGACGGCCACCTACACAGGCAAACAGGTCGGCTACAGCGACCTGCTGAAGACTAACTTCCGCACGATGCCGGAGAAGCTGTCGTGGGACGCCACACCGCCGGTCATGCCCGACAAGGACGGCAACTACCCGCCCCCGATGCCGTCGAGCTACAAGATCGCGTGATCACGCCTCGCGTAGAACGCTTTAACGCGTGATGGGTGCGTGGAACGGTCCCCTGCCTTCGGGAGCCAGACAAACTCCCGATGCTGAGGAGCCGGTCGGAGGCACGCGCAGGAGCCGGTGAATTTTGCGACTCACGAGCGATGCACGATTCGTCCAAGAGCATCCTGTAGCAAAATCCGCCGGCGACGAGCATGCCGCAGCCGGCGAACCAATGCGGCATAACTTCAGCCCCCCAACCCGAGGCCCACATGATCGTCGGCATCCCGAAGGAAACGAAGAAGGACGAGTATCGGGTGTCGATGCTCCCGGTGGGCGTGGAGGAGTTGGTCCGTGCCGGCCATCGCGTGCTCGTGCAGCGGTCGGCCGGGGCCGGTTCGGGCCTCGCCGACGAGGCCTATGCGACATGTGGTGCAGAACTCGTCGACACGGCCGAGGAGGTGTTTGGCCGGGCCGACATGATCGTGAAGGTGAAGGAGCCGCAAGCCCCTGAGTTGAAGCTGATCCGCGCCGGCCAGACGGTGTTCACCTACTTTCACTTTGCCGCCGATCGTGGTCTCACGGAGGGTTTTCTCGCCACCGGCGCCACCGCCGTGGCCTATGAAACGCTCCGCGACGAACGCGGCCGACTGCCGCTCTTGATTCCGATGAGCGAGGTGGCGGGGCGGATGAGCATTCAGGAGGGGGCGAAGTATCTGGAGAAGCCGCAGATGGGCCGCGGCATCCTGCTTGGTGGCGTGCCGGGCGTGGCGCCGGCGCATGTGACGGTGCTCGGGGCGGGCAGCGTCGGGGCCAATGCCGCCAAGGTGGCTGCGGGCTTCGGTGCGAACGTTGGCCTGCTCGATACCAACCTCGAACGGCTGCGGTATCTCGATGACGTGACGCCGCCAAACATCGACTGCCTCTATTCAGACCGCCACACGATCCGCGAGCAGATCGCCCGCGCCGACCTCGTGATCGGCAGCGTGCTCATTCCGGGCGCGAGGGCGCCCCATCTGGTTGAGCGCGACGACCTCAAGCTCATGAAGCCGGGGGCCGTGATCATCGACGTGGCGATCGACCAGGGCGGCTGCGTGGCCACCAGCCGACCGACCACGCATGCCAACCCGACCTTCGTAGTGGACGACGTCGTGCACTACTGCGTGACCAACATGCCCGGCGCCGTGGGCCGCACGAGCACCTATGCCCTCTGCAACGCCACGCTTCCTTATGTCCTCCAGTTAGCGTCGCAGGGCGTGGAGAAGGCGGCGGCCGGCAGCCCCGCCATCCTCTCGGCGGTGAACGTCTATCGGGGCCAGTTGGTCTATCGGGCTGTGGCCGATGCCTTTGGCCTGCTCTGCGAGCCAATGCACTTCGCGAAGGAAGGGAAAGTCTCCCCATCATGATCCCCACATCCCTTCGTTGGCATGGCAACGCCGCCGGCCACCCCGACGCCGGCCACCTCGAACTCGTCGACCAGACGCTGCTCCCCACGCGGCATGAATGGATTGCCTGCCACGATGTCGACACGCTGGTGGAAGCGATCAAAATGCTGCGGGTCCGCGGGGCCCCGGCGATCGGCATCGCCGGTGCCTACGGTCTGGCCGTGGCGGCGGGCGAGGCTGTTGGTGATGGGCTGTCTCCGGAGGCGGCGCGGGCTCATCTGTTGGCGCGTGCCGAACTGCTCGCGTGTGCCCGGCCGACCGCCGTCAACCTGCGCTGGGCGGTGGAAAGGGTCGTCAGCGTGCTCGCCGTCCTGCCGGAAAATACGTCCGCGCCGGCACTCGCGGCGGCGGCTCTGGCCGAGGCCAGAAGCATCCACGAGGAGGATCGACGGCTGTGCGCAGCCATCGGCATGCACGGCGCGGCCATCCTGCCCGAAGGCGGCGTGCTCACGCACTGCAACACCGGGGCGCTTGCCACGGGAGGTGACGGCACGGCCCTTGCGGTGATCACGACAGCTTGGGCACAGGGGCGGCGGTTCGATGTGTTTGCCGATGAGACGCGGCCTCTGTTTCAAGGCGCCCGGCTCACGGCCTGGGAACTGGTGGAGCGCGGCATCCCCGTGACCGTGCTCGTCGATTCGGCGGCGGCCCAGCTGTTGCGAACCGGCAGGGTGGGGGCGTGCATCGTCGGCGCCGATCGGATCACGGCCAACGGCGACACCGCCAACAAGATCGGCACCTACGGGCTGGCCGTGCTTGCCGAGGCCCACGGGGTGCCATTCTTCGTGGCCGCCCCGTCGAGCACCTTCGACCTGTCCCTCGAAACAGGTGTCGACATTCCGATCGAAGAGCGGGCGGCCGCCGAGGTACTGCGGCCGCTGGGCGTGCCGGCAGCGCCCGAACACGCCCGGGCCTACAATCCTGCCTTCGATGTCACACCGGCTCGGCTGATCACCGGGATCATCACGGAGCACGGCGTCATCAAGCCCGTCACCCGCGACAACGTCCTCAAAATGGTGCCAGCCACCAAATCTCGGTCGGCAGGGTAAGCTGGGATGGCTTGGCGTGCTGATCACGCCCGCCGATCGGGCGAGTCCGGTCAACGCCCCACACGCCCCACACGCCCGAGATGCACCCTTGGTTCTCAAGTTCATCCCCAAGATCGCGATCGTTGGCCGACCCAATGTCGGCAAATCGACCCTCTTCAACTGGCTCGTCGAGAAGCGGATCGCCATCGAGGATCCGACGGCAGGCGTGACACGTGACCGGCTCGTGCAGCGGCTCTCGCTGGAGGGCCGCACGGTCGATCTGGTCGACACCGGCGGCATGGGCTTCGACGACCCCGACGGCCTCACCGCCCGGATCGACGCGCAAATCGAGGCGGGCCTCGCCGAGGCGGCGGTCATTCTTTTTGTCGTCGATGTTCGCGAGGGCCTCGTGCCGGCCGACCACGAGGTGGCCGTCCGCGTCCGCAAAATCGGCGTGCCTGTCCTGCTCGTTGCCAACAAGGCCGACGACGCCAAGCTCGACAACCATGCCCACGAGTTCGCATCGCTCGGCTTCGGCGAGCCGCTGATCGTGAGCGCGCGGCAGCACCGCAACCGTGAACCGCTCGTCGAGGCGATCCTCGCCCGGCTGCCGGAGGCCGACGACGAGGGCGAGGAGCCCTCTGCCGAACTCCCGGAGATGAAGCTCGCGATCGTGGGCCGACGGAACGTGGGCAAGAGCACATTCGTCAACAGTCTGGCCCATGAGGAGCGGGTGATCACCAGTCCCGTCGCGGGCACGACCCGCGACTCGGTCGACGTGCGGTTCGACGTGGACGGCCACACGTTCCTCGCCATCGACACGCCGGGCCTGCGGCGAACGAAGAGCCGCAAGACCGACATCGACTTCTACTCCACCCACCGGGCGCAGCGGAGTGTCCGCCGGGCAGACGTCGTGCTGCTCTTCTTCGACGCCTCGGAGCCGGTGGGCCGCGTCGACAAGCAACTGGCCGACACGATCATGGAGGAGGCCAAGCCGGTGGTGTTCGTCGTCAACAAGTGGGATCTCTACGCGGGGGATGTCGAACGCGGCGAGTGGGCCGACTACCTGCGAGACACGTTCCGCACGATGCCCTGGGCGCCGGTGGCGTTCGTGACGGCGACCAGCGGCCGCAACGTGAAGGCGGTGGTCGACACGGCACAACGGCTCTACCGGCAGAGCCACGAGCGGGTGCCGACGGCGAAGCTCAACACGATCCTGCGGGAGGCGATCGACGCCAACCATCCACCCGCCGATCCCAGGGGGCGGCCTGTGCGGATCTACTACGCCACGCAGGTGGAGACCGCGCCGCCGACGATCGTGCTCTCGACAAGCGCGCCGAAGAGCGTGTCGGAGGGCTACAAGCGGTATCTCGTCGGCGCCCTCCGCAAGACGACGCCCTTCCGCGAGGTGCCGATCCGGCTCTACGTCCGCGGCCGCACGAAAGAAGAGAAAGAGGAGTAGGACGTTCGATACATCAGTGGCAATTCAATAAAAGCCCGGAGCGTAAGCGATGGGATGCGCCCCGCTGATGACGCCGTCCCCCGGCTCGCGCCGGGGGCTTTTATGGGATCAACAAAAGCCCGGAGCGTGCGCGATGGGATACCGGGACCGTCACGCCTCACAATCCACTGGCGTTCCCGACGAACATTCCGTCCATCGCCCGCCGAAGCCCCTCCATCAACGCCACCTGTCGCGCCGTGAATGGCACGGCACCGGCGAGGAGTGCTGGATCATCAGCCTCCTCCGGCACGAGTCTCCGCACGATCTCCTCGGCGAGCACCGCGACACCAGCGCCGCTGACCGCGCTCGTCCACACCACACCTGCCGTCGCGGCCGTGGCGGCATCTCCGGTCAGATCGGCCTTCGATGCCACCAGCAGTTCGCGGTGCGACATCGAGGCCGGCCTGTTCGTGCCGATCTGCCGCCCATCGACCACGCGGAGCACGAGATCGGCCCCCTCACTCGCGGCGACCGCCCGGACGATACCTGCCCGCTCGACGCCGGTCACCGCGTCATCCCCGCCTTGCTCCCGCAGCCCGGCCGTGTCGACCAGATCCACCTCCCAGCCATCGAGGACAACTCGCGTTTCCAGCAGGTCTCGGGTGGTGCCCGGCTCGGGTGACACAATGGCTCTGGCGTGACCGGCCAACGCATTGACGAGGCTGCTCTTCCCGGCGTTGACACTTCCCGTCACCACGACCCGCCACGGCCGCGCGAGCCGCAGGCCGACACGTGCCGCGCGGCCGAGCCTGCCGAGGGCGACCCGCGCCTCGTCCGCACGACCTTCGGCGAGGAGCATCCTCACACGCGCGAACTCCGCCTCGAGCACGCCGGCCAGTTGCCGCGACAGGATCCTCGCCGCCTTCGGCCCGCCGGCGATGGCGAGCGTCTCGCGGGCTTCCGTCTCAATCTCCGGGGTGCCGCCCGCCCGCAGCCACTCCGGCCATGCCTGCCGCATGGCCCCGAACTGCTCGAGTCCCGTGATGACCGCCTCGGATGCGGCGAGCCCACCATGGCAATGGATCTCGAGGGTGTCTGCCCCGCACCGAACGACGACCAGTTCCTCGCCCGGCCCGTGCAAGGCACTCGTCCAGCGGCCAAACACGACCGCTCCCTCAGGCCGGTCGGCCAGCGGCTGCGACCCCCGCGGCGAGAACAGCCGTGCAACGCATTCCTGGGCACCAGGCCCCGCAACTCCCACCACTGCCAAGGCACCGCGGCCCACGGGCGTGAGCAATGCCACCCTCACGGCATCATGGCCCACTGGCCGGCCGTCGCGATCATGGCTAGAACCTTCCGAGACACGTTCGTTCCCACACGCATTCACGGAGTTCGTAGCCATGGCTGACTGGATCGAGGTAGGTTCGAAGGCGCCCGATTTCACGCTGCCGACGCACGACGGCACGAAGCTCAAGCTGTCGAGCCTGAAGGGCACGCCGGTGGTTCTCTATTTCTACCCCAAGGACGACACACCAGGGTGCACGAAGGAGGCCTGTGGCTTCCGCGACGCCAAGGCCACGCTGGCCAAGCACAAGGCCGTGGTCCTGGGCGTCAGCCCCGACGGCCCCGAGAGCCACGAGACATTCCGCCTGAAATACAAGCTGCCGTTCACGCTCCTGGCCGACGTCGACCACAAGGTCGCCGAGAAATACGGCGCCTGGCGTGAGAAGAACATGTACGGCAAGAAGTCGATGGGAATCGCCCGGAGCACCTTCATCATCGACGCCACCGGCACGGTCGCGAAGGTGTTCAAGGCGGTCAAGGCGGACGGCCACGCGGACCAAGTGCTCGAGTCACTGGTGCTGCTGCCGCCTGCGCGGAAGGCATAACCGTCACCATACGCCGGCGAGGGCCTCCGGAACCTGCGTCCGCCGCAGCCAAACGGCGACCCGCGAAGCAGGGCGGTGCATACTTGCGGGCCGGATCTACCGGCCAGGAACAAGGAGCACCATGCAGTCATTCCTCGCCAAATGCGCCGCTCTGGGCATCGTCGCGGGCGGCTTTACCCTCACCGGCGACGTAGGGCGGCTCGCGGACCGCGGTCAGCGGCTACTGGATGCCCGCACGGTGCCGTCGGAAACGCCCACGGACCAGGCGACCGACGGGCACGATGCCACGCCTCACACCACCGCAGTTCCGCAGGCCCCATCCGCGGCAGCACAACCGCCTGCCGGCGCGCTCGCCGCGGCTGTTCCTCCAGCGGTTTCCGCCCCTGCCCCCGCGCGGACACTGCCCAGCGTGCCACTCCTCGATGCGCCGATTGGACGGGCCGTCGCGGTCCCTCCGCCGCCTGCCAAGGGCCCCGACAGCATCGATCTTCGTCAGGTGTCGGCAGGCAGCCGTGTGCTCGTCTGGGTCCGACGGCCTGGCTCCACAGGCCGATCCAAGTCGACCGACCTCATCGCGCTCGATCTCATCGATCCGAATACCGGCGAAGCGCTCGAGCATCGCCATGCCGCGATGACCCACGGCAGCGGGGACACGACCGTGCATGCGGCCCCGCGCCGCGTGGTGATCACGCGAGACGCCACCCACAAGATCGCCAAGGGGGCGATGCTCCGGATCACGCCGCTGCACGGCGTCATCGGCCTCGGCAGCGAAGAAGCGATCGGCACCGTGCTGGCAGTCGAAGTTCAGAGCCGCTGAGACGCCATCCCCCCGGCTCGCGCCGGGGGCTTGTATGGGATTCGCACGATCCGCCAATACAAGCCCTGAGCGCAAGCGACGGGATGGTGCCATCCCCCCGGCTCGCGCCGGGGGCTTGTATGGGATTCGCACGATCCGCCAATACAAGCCCTGAGCGCAAGCGACGGGATGGTGCCATCCCCCCGGCTCGCGCCGGGGGCTTGTATGGGATTCGCACGATCCGCCAATACAAGCCCTGAGCGCAAGCGACGGGATGGTGCGATCCCCCCGGCTCGCGCCGGGGGCTTGTATGGGATTCGCACGATCCGCCAATACAAGCCCTGAGCGCAAGCGACGGGATGACGCGATCCCCCGGCTTACGCTTCGCTGGCTTCCTGAGCTTCGCGATCGCTCGACCAGCCAACCCGCTTCTTGGAGAGGCCGATCTTCCGTTCGTCGGTGTCGACGCGGAGGATTTTGACCTCGAGCGGATCGCCAACCTTCACGACATCCTCGGCGTTCTCGATCTTGTCTTCTGACAGTTCGGAGATGTGAAGGAGGCCCTCCAGGCCGTCCTCCAGCCCGACGAACACGCCGAAGTTGGTGATCTTCGTGACGGTGCCCTTCACGACGTCACCCGTCTTGTACCGCTGCGGAATGTCCGTCGACCACGGATCGTCCGCCATCTGCTTGAGTCCAAGGGCGATCCGGCGACGCTGCTGGTCGACCGAGAGCACCTTGCACTCGACCTCGTTGCCCTTGTCGAGCATTTCGCTGGGATGCGTCACTTTCCGCGTCCACGACATGTCGGTCACATGGAGCAGGCCGTCGATGCCGTCGTCGATCTCGATGAAGGCACCGTAGTTGGTGAGGTTCCGCACCACACCCTTGACGATCGCGCCGGGCGGATAGTCGGCGGCCACCTTCTCCCAGGGATTTTGCTGGGTCTGCTTCATGCCCAGCGAGATTTCCTGCTTTTCCTTGTTGATGGCGAGCACCACCACCTCGACCTCGTCGCCCGGCTTGACCAACTCGCTGGGATGGCTGACCCGCTTGGTCCAGCTCATCTCGCTGATGTGGACGAGTCCCTCGACGCCGTCCTCCAGTTTCACGAAGGCGCCGTAGCTCATGACGTTGACGACCGTGCCCTTGCAGACCGTGCCGACCGGATACTTGTCGGCCACCTTCGCCCACGGGCTGGCGGTCCGCTGCTTCATACCCAGCGCGATCTTCTCCCGCTCGCGGTCGATGTGGAGCACCTGCACCTCGACCTCCTGGTCGATCTGCACCATCTCGCTCGGATGGCCGATGCGGCCCCAGCTCATGTCGGTGATATGAAGCAGGCCGTCGATGCCACCCAGATCGACGAACGCGCCGAAGTCGGCGATGTTCTTGACGACGCCACGGCGGATCTGACCCACCTCGAGCGTCTCCATGAGTTGCTTCTTCCGCTCGGCCCGCTCTTGCTCGATGAGCGCTCGACGCGACACGACGATGTTCCGCCGCGCCTCGTCGATCTTCAGCACGAGGCACTGGATGGCCCGGCCACAGTAATCGCCGATGTCCGCGGGGCGGCGGATGTCGACCTGGCTCGCCGGCAGGAAGACGTTGACGCCGGAGATGTCGACCAGCAGACCACCCTTGATCTTGCGGGTGACGAAACCGGTGACCACGTCGTTCTCGTGGACGCTCTCCATCACGCGCAGCCAGTCTTCGATCCGGCGTGCCTTCCGCTTGGAAAGCGTGATCAGCCCTCGCTGCTCCTCGACCTGGCCATCCTCGAACTCCTCGAGCAGCACCTTGACGATGTCGCCCACCTGCGGCGGCGGCTCGGTCTCATCCCATTCGTTCCGCGGGATGTGGCCTTCGCTCTTGTAGCCCACGTCAACGAGCACAAACTCGTCATCGACCCGCAACACCTTCCCCTCGAGCACCGAGTTGACCGCCAGCGTGGAGGTTCCGATCGAGTATTCGCCCTCTTCCGTTCCAGCCAGGGCGAGTTCCAGTTCCTGATCGAGTTCGTCTCCGAGTTCAAGTTCGCGAATAAGGTTGCGGTTGACCATGCGTGGGGGGGTTTTGGGTAAACGGGTTGGGGGAGGGGGACTCACGGGCCACTATGGATCGAGCCGCGTAGTGTAGCAGCCGGAGGGCGGCTGAACAATCGAGTGTTTGCCCCCGCCGCCCCAGATTTCCCGATCGTCAAGGCGGCCCCGTCCCGCGAGCCAGCCCACGGCCGTGGCCGATGGAACCTCTATGCACTGCTTCCATCCCCTTCCGCTGCTGGCCGCCTTGGCAGTCACGATCCTTGCCCTGCCTGCCAGGGCCCAGTTCGCCGCCCCCGAGGCCGGCTCTGCCGCCCCCGCGCTGGGAGACGCCCGCACGCAGAAATACCGGGTTGGCGTGATCGTGACGGCCGAGGGCGGGGCATGTCGGGATATCTACGCCAGCCTGCCGGTGCCCGCCGACTGGCCGGAGCAGAAGGTGCAGATCGTGCAGGAGGATGTCTCGCCCGACGTCCGCGGCCTGCGGTATCGCACGCTGCCGGGGGGCGTGAAGCAGATGGTCGTCGAGATCCCCAGCCTGCCCGCCGGCGAGAAGGCGCATGCCATCGTCACGTTCTCGCTCGAACGCGCATCGATTACCCCGCCCGCCGACCCCTCGACCCTGTCGATTCCGCAGAAGCCCGACCGGGCGCTGCGGGTCTTTCTCGGGGCGAGTCCCTACATCGAAACGCGGCACCCCAAGATCCTGAAGCTAGCGAAGACGACTGGCGCCGATCTCGATGGCTGGAAGAAGGTGGAAGCGATCTACGACACGGTTCGCGAGAAGGTTGAATACCGCAATGGCGACTTGAAAGGGGCGGCGCGGGCCCTGGCTGATGGCTGGGGCGACTGCGAGGAACTCACCTGTCTGTTCATCGCCATGGCCAGGGCCGAAGGCATTCCGGCACGGACCGTGTGGGTCGAGGGCCACTGCTACCCGGAGTTTTATCTCGTCGATGCCGACGGGCAGGGCTGGTGGTATCCTTGCCAGGCAGCCGGCACGCGGGCATTCGGCGGCATGCCAGACCAACTGCCAATCCTGCAGAAGGGCGACTCCTTCCGCGATCCCGACCGCCCCGGCAAGACGCTGCGGTATGTGTCGGAGTTCATCAAGGGCTCCGCCAAGGATGGTGGCGGCTCGCCCAAGGTGACATGGGTCCGCGAAGGAGCGTAAGGCCCCTTATTCCGCGCCCATGAAGACTTCTTCGTTGAGCGGTCGGCCAAACGCGTCCTTGGCAACGGGCGTGAACCACCGCGGCACGATCGGCAGACCGGCCTCGCGCCAGACTGCTTCCAGCCGATCCCCGGCAACCTTCACGATCCGCTCCCGGCCGCGGCCGGCCAGCGTGGAACGATCGGCCCATGGCGTCACAGGCCCGTCGAAGCCGGCGTTCTTCGCCTCCGTCAACACAGCCGCGGAATTGATCACGCCGGTCTCGCCAGGCATCAGTCGCTGCGCGTGGGTGAGTTCAGCCGCGGCCACATCGCGGGGGGCATCGGAGAGCCGCACTTCCACGATCCGGCCCTTCGGCACCTTGGTGATCATTTCGAGCGGTTCGCCCGTGATGTGCATGGCCCAGGAATCGACCACGGCGCCAACACGGGGATGCGACACGGCAAGCAGGCCGAGCAGCCCTTCGAACGTGTGAACGAACTGATGCGTCTTCTCGGCACGGGCCTCGGCCTCGGGGGTGATCGTCAGACCGAGCGAGATGCCGTGCGGATCGAGCATGCCGCCGATGGTGTCGAGACGCGTGCGATACTGCTCGAAAAAGTCTTTGAACGAATGCTCGTCGGAGGCGGCCGCGATCGAGGCGACGGCGCGGGTGGCCTCAGTGGCCTGAGCGAACTCGAGCCGTTTCGGCAGGAGCGCCAGTTCGGCATTGAAGGTCGCGTCGTCCGCATCAAGCGTCACCGGGAGGCGAAACACGCCGCACTTCAGCCGCGCGCTCACCATCAGCCGTCGGGCGTGGGGCACGCCGAAGGTCTCCGCCTGCTGCTGGAAATCGACCAAATCGATGTCCATCGCGTCGAAGCCGAACGACAGGGCCAGTTCGATGAGTTCGCTGGGGCGTCCGGAGAGCGGCAGGCCAAACGTGCTGAGGTTGCGGAACATCCTGGGGGAAATCTCCTGTGTTCGGGAAGGCTGGAACGCAGCAGTATGACCGAAACCCGCCGGTTTTTGAAGCGGGGGGTGGCGAGCGCGAGCGAAGGGACGGTGCGCCCGTGAAAACGCGAGCCCCCGGCGGCCGCCGGGGGCTTCGTAGGAGAACGTCCATCCAAGCCCTGACCGCGAGCAACGGGATCCGCTCTCATACAAGCCCTGGGCGCGAGCGATCCCCCGGCTCGCGCCGGGGGCTTGTATGGAGACGTCCATACAAGCCCTGAGCGCGAGCGACGGGATCCCGGTTTCCCGCCGCGAAACCACCTACCTCGCCGGTTGCAACTCGGCGAGGTTCATGCCGAGCCGTTTGAGCTTCTTGTAGAGCGTGGTGCGGTTGATCCCGAGAGCCCGGGCGGCCACATCCCGCCGCCAGTTGGATCGCTCCAGGGCTTCGATGATCAGGCTCCGCTCCGGCTGGGTCATCGACCCTTTGAGGGACATCGCCCCCGCAGTGGCACCAGTCGCCGTCGTCTGGACCACGTTGCCACCGGCAGCAAGCCTGACCGCGGCCGGCAGGTCGACTGCCCCGATCCACGGCGCACGTCCCAGAAACACCGCGTGCTCCACGGCGTGCTCGAGTTCGCGGACGTTGCCCGGCCAGCGATACCGCGAGAGGGCCTCGAGGGCTGCGGGCGAGAATCCCTCCACGTGGCGGCCGCCGCGGGCCATGGCCGCGGCGAGAAAATGTTCCGCGAGCATCGGAATGTCACCGGCGCGATCCCGTAGCGTGGGCATTTCGATCGTGATCACGTTCACACGCCAGAAGAGATCGGCCCGAAACGCGCCGGCCGCCACCAGCGCCGCGAGGTCTTCGTTGGTGGCGAGGATCACGCGCGCATCGACCGCATGCGTCTGCGAGCCACCCACCGACTCGAACCGCAGGTCCTGCAGCACCCGCAGCAACTTCACCTGCATGGCCGGCGATGCGGTGGCGATCTCGTCGAGAAAGATGGTGCCGCCGTCGGCCTGGAGGAATTTCCCGTCGCGGTCCGTGGTGGCGCCGGTGAAGGCACCGGCCACGTGGCCAAACAGTTCGCTTTCGAGAAGCGTCTCGCTGAGACAGCCGCAGGCCACCTCGACGAACCGCTCTCCACGACGCCGGCTGGCCCGGTGAATCTCGCGGGCCAGCAGCGATTTGCCCGTGCCGCTCTCGCCCGTGATGAGCAGCGTCGCCGGCGCATCGGCGAGGCGGGTCACGAGGTCGAGCACGTGCTGCATCGACGGCGACACACCGAGCAGTTTCGGAACGACGGAACCTGCCACGGCAACTCGCTGCGAGGCGACGGCAACCGCAGCATCGAGTGCGGCCAACAGGTCGGCATCGTGAGCCGGGATGTGGACGATGGCGTCGGGGTCGACGCCCAGGGCGACCGCCGAGGCGGAGGCTTCCGGCACGGCGATCACCATCCCGGTCCCGGCCGACGTGAGCCGCAGACTGGCAGCGATCCGGGCGGCGCCGTTGCGGGGCAAAAGGCCGTCGATGATGCAGGCCGCATGGGGTTCGCGTGACAGAAGCGGCAGGGCCTCGTCGGCACTGCCGACGGCGCTGGCATGCCAGCCGAGACTGCAGAGCCACTGGGCGGTATGGGATGCCATCCGGCGGTCGTCGTCGACGACGAGCACGCGTCCCAGACTGGAGGGGCGATCGACCGGCGCCGCGGAGCGGATCATGGTGGCATCCTGGGAACGAACGTGGTGACGAGAAAGACTCACCATGTTCCTAGGTCGCAAAACGGCGACAGCAAAGTCGCCGCAGGGCGACAATCCTGCCCAGACGGCACCCTCGTGCCGGCAGAACCGGCACAGGCCTCACACGCCGTCGGCATCGGCCATCAGGCGACGCGGAATCCCATCGCTCGCGCTCCGGGCTTGCATGAACGTTCCCTTAAAAGCCCCCGGCGCGAGCCGGGGGATATGGGTGGCGTCGAGATCACGGGCGATGATCTCGGATCGGCCGCAGTTGTCAGTCCCTCGGCCCGGATGGACGGTCGTGTTCGCTGTGCCTGCTGTCACCGAGCGCGACGGCGTCGGCGATCCGGTCGGCGGCGGGGCCGAGCAGGATCTCCCGGTTGTCGAAGAGCGACTCCGGATCCTGATCGAGCATGCGGATCCGGCGCTGCCGGAATGAGAAGAAGGCGATCACGGTCAGGCCGACGAGCGCCACCCCGATCGTGATCGCGGTGAACCCACGGGTCGCCGACTGGATGAGCCCGGTGATCCGTTCACCAAACAGGTATGCCAGTCCAAAAAAGCCACCGATGACGATCGACGCGCAGATGAAATCCGCCAGCAGGAACCAGCGGTACTTCACCTTGAGGATGCCCGCCGTCAGATAGAACGGGCTGCGAAGCCCCACGAGAAACCTAGCCACGAAAAACGCCTTGATGCCGTGCTTGCGGAGCAGGTTCTCGATCGTCCGCTCCCGCTCGGGCGTGAGAAAGCCCGACCACCATGGGTGTTCCTTGAGGATCCGGGCGCCGAAGAACCGGCCGATGGCGTACATCAGGCTATCGCCCAGCAACGCCCCCACCATGCAGGCGGGCAACGCGTAATACCACTTCAGCTGGGCCAGCCTGCTCGCCACGCCAGCAGCCACGATCGGCACCTCCTCCGGCACGGGCAGACCGATGCCCGTGAGCGTGAGGAAAAGCACAATGCCGAGGTAGGAACCCCGCTCGAACCAGTCGAACATGTCAGGTTGGGTGTCGCGGGCGGGAAGTCCAAGGCAGGAGGATGGGACGAAGCCCAAAGCGGTAGTGTATCCCGGGGATAAAAAAAGGCACGGCTCCGCTGTTTCCCGGCTCAGTCGTCACGCTTCCACACCCTCGCCGGGCTCGATCGACAACACGTCTGCGGCGAGATTGGCCGTGAGCACCCTGACGGCGCCTGCCGCCTGGCCGGGAAGGACCAGAATGGCACCCACCGTTCCGCCCGGCGGCGCCACCCGTGCCAGCCCCGCGGGCCCGAGCACGTAGAGCGCCGTAGAGAGGCTGTCGGCCTCGGCGGCCGTGGGGGCGACCACCGTCGCCGACAGCACGCCTTCTGCAGGCACGCCCGTGCGGGGATCGAGGATGTGGCCGAGCCGGCGGCCCCGCTCGATGAAAAACTGCGTGCCCGATCCACTGGTGCCCAGGGCCTTGTCGTCGAGTTGGACCGTGGCCAGTCGACGGCCCGGCCGGAGCGGATGCCGCACGCCGACCGGCCAGGCTTGCCGTCCCGGCTGGGCGATCCCTTGCGCTCCGATGGCCCGCACGCTGCTGGCCCCGCCGTGCACGAGCGCACTGGTCACCGCACAGTCGCGGAGTCGCTCCATCACGCGATCGATCGCCCATCCTTTGCCGATGGCGCCGGGGTTCAACTCCACGCCCGGTCGGGTGAACCGCACCCGGCTGCCGGCCGCGTCGAGTTCCACCCATTGCATACCGGCTGCCTCGCGGGCGCGAGCGAGTTCTTCCGCAGTGGGCGTCCGGCCCTGACGGCGGAGAAACCCCCAGGTTCTCACCAACGAACCGGCCGCCATGTCAAAAGCACCGCCCGTTCGCTCGTGGAGATCCCGGGCCTGGAGCAACAGCGCAAAGAGATCTGCCTCCACCGGCTGCCAGCCGTCCGCGGCCGTGGCGTTGAGGCGGGCCAGTTCGCTCGTGTCGCGATAGACCGTGATCCGGTTCTCGATCGCATCGACAAGATCGAGGCAGTCGACGCCAATCGCCGTGGCGTCCGGCACCTCGCCGGCGTTGAACAAGATCTCGAACCTGCAGGCCATCGCATCGCGGCCGACCACGATCGTGTGGACGTCGTTCTCACCCTGCATGACTCGCTACCGCGGCGCGAGGCCGCGGTCGAAGGCGTCCTGATCGCGGCGAAACACGGCCAGCACCGTGTCGAACCGCTCGAGCGGAATCTTGTAGACGGCCTGCTCGCCCGTGTGGGCGTGGCAATGGGCCACGAGAAGCCGGTAGAGAAACTTGAACAGCTGCCGCGGCACGCGGAGGCTCCGCAGGCCTTCCAGCAGTCGGCGTTGATCGACCTCTGGCTCAAAGAGCTGCGAGAGCGTGGCCGGCGGGCTGCCCACGCTTGCCGCTTTCACACGGGTGGAGGCGATGTCGTAGAGCGTCTCGCCCGACCACTCGAGCGACGGCACGAGGTTTTGCTTGTCGAGCCGGGCCCGCTGGTTGAACTGTTCGTCCTCGCGTTCGATGAAGCGGTAGAGTTCCAATGGCAGGAGCATCTTCAGCCCGATGCCTGGCGACTTGAGGAACTTGTTGTCGAGCATGGGCCAGATCACCTGCCGCATCCGGTCGGCAGAGCCATTGATGAGATGTGGTTCGTCGAGCCTGTCGATGATCACCACCATCCCGGCGTAGCCCTGGGCAGCGAGGATGCCCTGAAACTTCGCCAGCAGTTCATAGCGGTCGTCGCTGCGGGCAGAGGCCGGCAGCGGCTGGCCGGCGAGATCCACTTCCGGCACACGTGCCAGCGCCCGCGCCAATTGACCTGTGGTGCGGTTGCCGGTTCGCATGCTTCGCACGATCCGCGTGGCCAGCCACCAGCTGCGCGCCCGCCGCCACGCCCACGGTGCCCACGTGGCGGCCAACAGCAGCCACGGCCACCACGCTCCGGCCCACCCCATCGAACTGGTCTGAAAGCTGACGAGCAGGGCGAGGCCCATGATGACCGCCCCCACCATGCCGAGGAGCGTCGGCCAGAGGCCCTGCCATGCATGGTAGCCCACGCGGCCGCGGAGTTTCCGCCACCGCGACGGGAAGGTCTCGGCCGTCGACTGGTCGTAGCAGGCGGCCAACAGGCTGAGATCCCGCGCCTGCGGCGGCGTAAGCTTCGGCCGGGCCGCCACCTCGCGGGCAGGCGGATCGACGAGCGTCGACACGAACTGCGTCACACCCAGCGACAGGATCGCATCCATGTGATCCCAGAGCTTCCACTGCGAGAGCACCTTGTCGACGGGCCGGTTGGGGCCGACCCGGCTCACGAACCGGTCGAGAAAGGGATTGAAGTCGTCGTAGAGCACGACGAGCGTCTTGCTCCCGGGATGCGTCTCGTTGTGACGATCGAACTGACGCACCATCTGCAGCTTGAGCGCCGTCTTGCCCGCGCCCTTCTCGCCAAACACGATCGCGGTGCTCGGATCGGCCGGGTCGCCGTAGATCTTGTCCCAGGCGGGATGAAACGTCGATTCAAGGCAGGTCCGCTTGAAGACGGTGTCGTTCTGCGCGTCTTCCTCGGCAAACGGATTGCCGGCGATGCCATGGTGTTCGAGAAATTCCTGGATCTTCATGGTTGGATTTTCATGCTGGTTTCAGTCGCTCACTTCGCCGCCGGCACCAGACCTTCGACCATCTTGCGGAAGCCATCGGCCTCCTTCGCAACGGTCGCGGCCGGGCCATAAAACTTCAGGAAGAAGCTGCCCGTTTCGGGCGTCTCGATGATCGCAGCAAGCATCCGGTAGTCAGGCCGATCGATCGTCTTGCCACCGGCAAACGGTCCGCCGGGAGTGTCCTTGTAGGTGCCCGACACGTCGACCATGGTCACGGTGCTGCCGGCGAGCTTGATTGCCTTGGTCGTGGCCTTGTCTTTGGTGGCGCTGCCATCGGGCTGCGCAAACTGGCCGTACCAACGCTCGACGTTGGCCTGCACGCTCCCACCGGCTCCCATCACGGTCATGCGTCCGGCGGGCAGGTCGCCCGCCGACGGAATGGAAAACTCCGTCTCCACGATCCCCGACTTCGGCTGCACCCGCTTCCAGCCGGCCGGGGCCTCGAGCAGGAATGAGCCACCGCCGATGGAAAAGGTACGCGCGTCCTCGGCAACAACCGCCTGCGCGACGGCCGGGGCGGCCCCAGCGAGCGGCAGGATCGCGACAATCAGGCAAACGAGTGTGAGTGGGACGCAGCGCATGTGGGACATTCTCCTCGTGATGTGAATGGTGCGTAGTGATGCCATGGCGGCGGTGGCCGGCCATGAATCCGGTCGGCCCCTGACTCTATCACACTGGCACGACTTCCACCGCCGAAAAAGCCTGCCAACCTCGGCTATTCGCCAGCGGCGCACCGGCTACTCGCCGGCGAAATACTCCGGGAAAACGCCACGAACCGGCAGCCACTCGGGCCAATCGGCTCGCCAGACCAGTTCCGCCCCCTCTGCCTGCCCGCCTGCGAGCCACTCCTGCATGGTCGCGGCGTCGACCGGTTCCGAGGCCTCGCCACCGGGATACGCGATCCGCCAGGAGAGGTCGGGCCGGTCGGCGATCGCCGCATGCAGCTCGCGAACGGCGGCCTCCGCCGGCCAGACTGCGGTCACCTCGGCAGCCAAGGGATCCTCTCCCAAAGGCATCGTCTCCGCGTAGGGCTCCAACGACTCCTGTGCCGCGGCGGTTGCGGCAGCAGCTTCGGCAGCGGCACGCGCCGCCCCGAACGGCAAGGCCCGCGGCAGCGTCGCAATGACGTCCGGATCGAGCGGCACGAACCGGGCCAGCGGCAGTTGCGGATGGTCCGGAATGCCCGGAGCACCAGGGGCCGCATGGGGCTCCACTCCGGTCGTAGCCGGGATGGAAAACTTCGACCCGCAGGTCGGGCAGAGCCCGCGCTTGCCTGCCTGGTGGTCCTTGACCTTCACGCGGTGCCCGTTGGGGCAATGGCAAACGATTCCCATGCGACGTGCTCCTCGCGCGGCAGCCGAGCCTTTGCACGTTGGGCCCGCGACGCTCGCGACGCCGGTATTGTAAGCTCCACGCTCATTCTCGCAGCCCCGAAGGGAGCACCGCCATGCGCCAGCGCGATTCCAAACGCAAACCGCCGGATCACGACCAGGAATCAGAGCAGGAAAACACCGGCCCGCTGGAACTGGCCATCGTCGGCGACCTGACCGACAACGAGGCCGACCTCACCGACCGGCTGCTCGGTGTCGAACCGGGCGGGGCGTGCACCATCTACTTCGACTCTCCCGGTGGCAGCCCCTACTGTGGCATGTCGCTGGTCACGCTCCTGAGGCTCCGTGGAATTCAGGCCACGGCCGTCGTGACGGGGGAATGCTCGTCGGCCGCGCTCTGGCCCTTCGCGGCCTGCCAGCGGCGGCTGGTGACGCCGTTCAGCGTCTTCCTCTTCCATCCCATGAAGTGGCAGAGCGAGGAGCACATCGGCATCCGAGAGGCTGCCGAGTGGTCGCGGCATTTCGCGGAGCTGGAACACGAAATGGACGTGCTGCTGTGCGATCTCTTCGGCCGGTCTGCCGACCTGATCAACGAATGGAGCCGCACGCACCGCTATGTGACAGGCCGTGAACTCGTGGCGGCCGGTCTCGCCGAACTCATCGACCTCGTCCCTATGCCGTCGCTCTTCGAGCAGCGGAAGACCTGACGCTGGATACCTCCCCATAAAAGCCCCCGGCGCAAGCCGGGGGATCAAGCCGGGGGATCAAGCCGGGGGATCAAGCCGGGGGATCAAGCCGGGGGATACGGATGGATCCCTCCCCAAAAAAGCCCCCGGCGCAAGCCGGGGGATAAGGATCGATCCCTCCCCAAAAAAGCCCCCGGCGCAAGCCGGGGGATAAGGACGTTTCGCGTGAAGTCAGCTTCGGTAGTCGCCGTGACATGAGTCACACGACTTTTTCAGTTCGCCGAGAGCGGCTCGGGCGGTTTCGTAGTCCTTCTTCTGCGCAGCGTCGCGCACCCGGAGCGCGGCATCGCGCATCGCCGACGCATACCCGCGGTAGGTGTCGTCATCGTAAAATTCAAAGTCGGCCTTCTGGATGACTTCCCCGATCAGGGCCACGATCTCGGCGTCGCGCACGACGCGTTCGATGGCCTTGTCGAAATCGGCCTTCGAGGCCCCGGCAGCGGCCAGAGTGGCGTCGGCCGCCTCGAGCCGCGACATCAGCGCTGGCCGGCCGGCCACCTGGCTCCACCGAAAATCATCTTCCCGGTCGGCGCGGGACGAGGGCGAGTTGCCATCGAGCAGCGATTCCAGGTCGACGACCCGGAGCTTCGATTCGTTGAATGACTGGTCGGTCCCCACCTTGCAGTTGGAGCCGACCCGAGCGAACAGGTCGCGTGCCGTCTCCGCATCCTTCTTCCAGCGAATCTCCTGGTCGTAGGCGGCGATCACGCCAAAGGCGAGGGCGACGGCGCTGAACGCCTCGCGGGCCTTGTCGTAGCCGCCCCCCTTGAAGTCGGACTGGCTCGCCACCACGCCGGTCAACACGGCCTTCATATCTTTGATCTCGTCGGTGAGCGTGTCCTCCGAGGCCAGGGCAGACCATTTGAAACCGCCGGCAGCGGGCGCCGTCGCGGCCCCTGCCTGGGATGCTCCTGCCGTCGCTGACTGCTTGGTTGCGGCGGCGAAGTCCGGCCGCTCTCCATCCAGTTCTTGGAACGCATCGTCGAGGAATATCTTGGTGGTGGTCCTGTCCCAGACAGAAGCCGGTGGCTTGGCCCGCCGGGTCGGCTGCAACGCAGAGCGGCCTTCGCGGGCCGCCCCCTGCCCCCCGGTGCACGCCAGCCAGCCGACGAGTCCGGCTGCCAATGCCTTCTTCAAGACTGCTGACTTCAAGACTGCCGAGAGTGCCATGGTCGAGTCTCCTGCCGCGCGTGGTCTGCCTGCCACGCCGATCATCATACTTCATGGCGAAAAATACCGTGGCGCGAGCTGTTTTTCCGCCTTGACTGCCCTCAGCGAGGCTGTCAGTCTCCCCGCCCCTTCGCCCCCATAGCCACTCCATCTTCGGTTGGTTGGGTGGTGACCGGGTCCCGCGAGCCACCAGCAGTCTGATCAATTGAAGGAGCCAGGATGACCGCCACGCCATCACCATCGGGATCGCCCGTGACATGCATCGTTCGGAAGAGGGTCTATTCCCTGTGGGCTGCCTGCCTTCTGACCGGCTGCGGCTTTGCGGTCCTGTGCCTGACGGGCTGCTCCAACAGTGGCACACCAGTGGGGTCCGCCCCCAGCACCGACCCGGCCAAGGCGACCGTGACGGCCTTCCTCGAGGCCATCAAACGGGGTGACGATCCTGGCGCTCAGGCCATGCTCACAAAAGTTGCCCGTGCCAAAACCCAGGAACTTGGCATTTCGGTGGCCCCGCCCGTGAATTCAACCGCCACCTACTCGGTTCGCGAATGCGAATTGATCGCCGGAACCGAGGACCTCGTGCACGTCGGCACCACCTGGACCGACACCGATCCAGATGGCTTCACGACGACCGAAAACGTGGTCTGGGCCGTCCGCCTCGACCCCGAAGGCTGGCGAGTGGCTGGCATGGCGACCAAGATTTTCGACGACATGCCGCCGCTTCTGCTGAATTTCGAGGACCCGGAAGACATGATCGCCAAGCAGGAAATGGTGGCCCAGGAACTGCAGAAACGGGCCCAGCAGGCCGCCGCCCAGCAGGCGAAGCAGCCGGGCGAACGCACGGCGGTCGGCCCAGCCGACGGCCAGCGCAAGTAGTCGTCCGATCAGGTTTGCTGAAGCGAGACCGGCCAAACGGCTGACGGGCAAACGCCCTCGCCCTTCGCGCCCGAGGTCCCTCTCGGGCCCCCTGAAGAGCCCCCAGCCGGGCCCCTTTCCTTTGCCCAAAAAGGGCATTTTCTGCGAAAATAACGCGGAAAAACGGGGTTTCTGGCAGCCCCATCCCCGCCGGGCGTCCTTGACAGCCCCGGAGGCACTGTTAGCCTAACCGCCTGGATTACCCAGGCCGGAGATTTTCCCCAACCCGCAGCTCTTGCAGGGCAGTGCTGCCGGTTGACGGATTCCTGCTTCGTGCCCCGGGTGGTCTCGTTGCTCGCTCGGTTTTCTGCGGTCCGGTGGCCGTCCCGGATCGGGGTTGTTTCGTGACGGCTTAAGGAACGCATCCCGCGTTCAATGTTTTCATCTGGAGGTATGTGATGAAGCGTATTCTCGGACTCTGTTTCGCCATGTTCATTGCTCTCGTTGCCATCGCCCTCGTCGGCGGTGACTCGGGTGCCGTCGCTGGCCACGGTTGCAAGGGGCGTAGCCGCTGCAACGGTGGTCTGCTGGGCCACAAGAAGAAGGGCTGCCACGGCGGTCTGTTCGGCCACAAGAAGAAGAACCGCTGCAACGGCGAAGCTGCTGCTGCTCCGGCCTGTGAGTCGGGCTGCGGTGAGGCTGCTGCTGCTCCGGCCTGTGAGTCGGGCTGCGGTGAGTCGGCTGCCGTCGAAGGCGGCTGCTCGAGCTGCGGTGAGTCGGCTGCCGTCGAAGGCGGCTGCTCGAGCTGCGGCGGTGGTGAGGTCGTCAGCGGCGGCTGCGCCGGCGGCGGCTGCGAAGGCAGCGGCGTGATCTCGGAAGGCGTGCCGACCGAGGCTGCTCCGGCTGCTCCGGCTGCCGTTGAGGCCCCGGCTGCTCCGGCCAAGACCTGAGCTGCGAATCGAGAGCCAGTCGCATCATCGCAACCAGGTCTGCCCTGAGGCGAGTGGTGATGTGGTTGGACAATGCATAGGCCGGGCCTTCCCCAGGGAAGGCCCGGCTTTTTTTATTGTTGCAACGCGGATTCGTCCTATCCGCCGGGTGCCGGTGCCGGAACCGGCTGCAAGGGCGGCGTAGCGGCGGGCGGTGCCGCGGGCGGGGTCGCCTGCGGCGAGGACTGTGGCGGAGCTTGCGGCTGCAGCAACCGCCGCAACAGTCGGCCACGCGGCGGCTGGGGCTGCTGCGGATTTGCCGCCTCGGCAGCCTGGCGTTCGGCCCGCCGCTTGGCTACTTCGCCCAACACGCCACCCACGAGATCGATGACCGCCTCAGCGGTGGGATCGGTCTTCATGTCGGGCGGCAGTGCAGACTTGATCTTGTCTGCCGGGGATGGCGTGCCAGCCTGCTGGCCGGGGGCAGCATTGGCCCCGTCATCAGCCGGAGGGGCAGCCGGCTTTGTCGCATCGGGCGTCGCCGTTTTGGAATCCTTGCCGGCCGAGGCATTGGGCTTCCAGGCCGGGGCTGGCGGTGCCAGTGGCCGTGGTGGCCCGGCCGGCTGTCGCGCTACCTGCGGCCCACCGGAGCCGCGCAGCCGATCAATGAGTTCTGCCACTACGCCGCCCGCATTGGCCCGCAGCGAGCCGTCGAAATCGATGCGAGGTTCGCCGAGGAAGCCACCGACGCCCACCGAAAACGTCCGCCCCGAGAGGGCCGCCAGCAGCGGCCTGTCCTGCGGCAGATCGGCTGGAATTGGCAGTTCAAGCTTGAGGTCGAGCGTCTTGTCGTCGAGGCCCACTGAGCCGCTCGATCGGATGTCGAGCCGCTGCCCGGGCTTGGCCAGTGGCACCCCAAATGCCAGCCCCTTGTGCGACATTCGCCGGTCGGCAAGCGCAAACTCGATGTGCGACTCGTCGGCGATCCTGATCGACTGCGGGATTGGCAGGTTGATCGGCAGCGACTCGATGGCACGCTGCGCGAGCGGTCCTGGGCCGAGATCAACGGCATGCATCGCGAGCACACCAGAGAGATGCCCGCCCTCGGTGGCGCCCACCGGCAGCGTGGCGCCGTTGATGCGGAGCGAAAACCGTCCGCTGGTCCGCGTGGCGTTGGCCATCACCGGCGCGATGTAGGCCAACACGCCCTGCGCCACCGCCGGCTCGAGTTTCGCATCGGCCAGAAGCTGCACGGGTTCGACCGTCCATTCGCTCCGCGTCCCGCTCGCCGATGGGGCGAGCGCTGCTCGCACGTGGATCGGCTCGCTCACCCATGGGTCATCCGCCCACGGGCCGATCATGCGGACGATCGCCCCGACCACGTCCAACTGCATCCTGACCGCACCAGGCTTGCCGTTGTGGGGGCGGGCCGCCGCGCCTGGGCCTGCAAGGGCCGGAAAGAACAGCCCCTTGAGGTTGGAATTGCGGTCGGCGTCAAACTCCACGGTGGCGTCGAGCCCTTCCACCCGCACGCGGCCGAGATCGCCGAGCGAGAGGAGGATGCCGGCGATTCCGTGGCTCAGTTCCACACGTTTGATGGAAGCCGGCTCGCGACTACCGTCGTGCGGCACGATATGGATGTCTTCGAAGACCATCGGCCCGATCCAGCCGAGCTTCACGCTGCCGAAGCGCACAGCGGCCTGAAGCGATGGCACGGCGTTGGAGATGAGCTTTGAAAGCCGGGCCGGGCTGGACAAGAGCCAGGGCAGGCTGCCGATTCCGAGCACGGCGATGACGGCGAGGACAGCCAGCGTGGCCTTCACCTGCGACGACAGAAATGACATCTGGGAAGCCCTCTGAGGCGGCACTGTTTCGGGGGATGGCTCGGGGGACGGCAGGCCCGCGTTCGGACTGGTCATATCGTGAATCTCAATGAACGGGATCGGCTTGCGATTGGGAAATCGAGACTGGCACTGGAGGGGAAGGATCGCCCGATTGTATCCACGGCCCCATCGCAAGGCATGGAACGGGCTGAGTTGCACGCGATAAAAAGGGCGGGTAGGCCCCCCGGTCGCACTCGCGGGGTGAATTGGATAGGCTGTTTACGGTTTCTTCGCGGGCGTAGCTCAGTTGGTAGAGCGCTAGCTTCCCAAGCTGGATGTCGAGGGTTCGAGTCCCTTCGCCCGCTCTTTGGTTTTTGCCGGGATCACCTGTGAATCACGGGAGTTCTCGGCCTTCTTCGCGAGGGCGGATTTTTCGCCCGATGGACTGCGGTGCCCCGCAGAGCCCTCCAAAGCCCCCCTCTTCCCTGAGGTTGGTACAACAATTGGTACAACGGGGTTGGGGACCTCCGTCGAACCCCCGGACGCCAGCATCGGGGTGGGCGTCGGCAGCGCGGGCAGCAAGTTGACCGCCTTCGTCACATCGAGGTGCTTCTCGTCGGCGTAGGTCTTCAGGACCAAATCGAGCGATGAGACCCGCATCGCCGCCATGGCCGTCCGCGGATCGACGCCAGCGACCGCCAGATGGGTGTTGAAGGTGGTGCGCATCGCGTGCACATCGAGTTGGCGGCCCCGCTCATCGACCTTGGGAATCCCGGCTGCCGCAAGGTCCCGGTCGAGAATCCTGATCAGACCCGACGGGATCTGAACCAGCCGGTCATCGGCGGCCAACACCTTGCCTTGCGCCGCGAGGCGCCGCCGCCGGTCTGCCAACCAATCCCGCACATGAATCGCGACGTCTGGCCGAAGGGGGATTGTGGCTCGTTTGCCGTTCTTTGCATGGATGCCGCGGAGGGTCACCGCCGGCGCGTCGTCGCAAAGGTCAACGTCTTCGATGGTCAACGACGCGAGTTCACCTTTACGCATGCCGGTCGTCAGGAGTAGTTCGTACGTAAGGGCCCGCTCCCAGCCTTGTAGTTCCAGACGCTCTGCCGTCTCCGGTTGGACCGCAAACCGCCCCCGTAACGCCGCCGCGTTGATCGTGTCGGCAGTCAGCAGGGATTTTCGCCACGTGGCTCGTGATTTTGACGTCCGCGAGCGACCTGGATCTCGCACCGTGGACCGACCATATTCCGCCAGCGGGCGCAGCCGAGCGATCTCAAGCAGGCGCCGTAACTCGTCGGTT
>JBILKZ010000189.1:0-5573 GCA_044376405.1 Pirellulales bacterium | reverse complement strand
CCATCGCATGGCCATCGCCCGTCGGCGAGAGGAAGGAGTCGTGCTTCTCGGCTGTGATGCCCGTGAGCGGATAGAAGACGTGGGCGTAGTGGGTGGCGCCCTTCTCGATCGCCCAGTCCTTCATCGCGAGTGCCACCGCGTCGGCGATGCCCGGATCGAGCGGCTTGCCCTGCTTGATGGTGGCCTGCAGCGCCTTGTAGACGCTCTTCGGCAGACGATCCTTCATCGCGGCGTCGCCGAAGACATTGGCCCCGAAAATCTCGCTGGTGGGCGTCTCGCGAAAGTTCCACGCCTGACCATTGGGCTTGTAGCTGTTGATGGCGGAGATCGCATTGGCACGGGCACTGGTCATGACGTGATCCTTCTTCTTAAAGACTGCGCAAAGGCCGCGCAAGGAAAGGAGGGTGGTGGTTGAAAACCAATCTGAAAACCAACCTGAAAAACAAGCAGACCGCCGCCAGAAGAAGGAACCCACGGACCGCTGATTTTCGGCAAAACAATCGAAGACTAGCGGCGCGAGCGGGCCAGTTCAAGTAGCCGATCCCGGCACGGGCGACGAGGCGTCTACCGCGCCACCGTGGTGCGGCTGACCGGCTTCGCCGCGGGGCGAGCCGCCACCGATCGCCTGGCCACTTCGAGTGCCGCGTCGAGGAACGGATCGCCCGCCTGCGCCACGAACACACCCGCGGCGGGCCTGGCCACCGATTGCACCTGCAGGTCGGGCTCGACCCCCACTCGGCTATACGGCAGGCCCTTTGGCGAGAAGAACTTCGCGGTCGTCAGCCGCATGCCGACGCCACCTACTTCCAGCGGGAAGATGCCCTGGATGGAACCCTTTCCGTAGCTGCGGGTGCCGACGAGCGTGGCCCGGCCATGGTCCCGCATGGCACCTGCAAAAATCTCACTCGAACTGGCCGACTCGCCGTCGATCACCACGACCAGCGGCATCCGCCACGTGCCAGGACGGCTGGCCGAGTAATTGAAATCCTCTTCGGGGCTGCGGCCGCGGGTGGCCACGACCAGACCCCGCTCGAGGAAGAGATCGGACACATCGACCGCCGACGACAACAGGCCCCCGGGGTTGCCCCGCAGGTCGATCACCATCGACCGCATGCCGGCGACATCGAGGCGACGCAGGGCGGCTTCGAGGTCGGCGGCCGTGGTCTTTTGGAACGAGGAGATCTTGAGATAGCCGACGCCGGTCGACGGATCGAGCATCCGCACATTTTCAATGCTCGGCACCTCGACATGCTCGCGACGCACCGTGACGGCCCGGGCCGGGGCGGGTGCCCGCAGCACGGCAAGGGTCACGACCGAACCCTCGGGTCCTTGGAGGAGTTGGGCCGCCTCATCGACATTCATGCCGCCGAGAGCGCGACCACCCACGGCCACCAGATGATCACCGGCCCGGATACCCGCCCGCTCCGCAGGGCTCGCGGGGATCACGTGGACCACCAGCAGCCCGTCGTCAGCGCTCTTGAGTTCCACGCCGAGGCCCACGAAGTTGCCCTCGATCTGGGCGTAGAGATCATCGAGCTGGCCGTTCGTGAGGAAGGCCGAATACTCGTCGAGTCCGCCCACCGCGGCGGCGGTCATCTCCATCAGTGTCACGGCCGGAGGAATGCCGAGCGTCGCGTGCCCGGCCCGCGCCACCCAGGCGGCCAGCGTCTCTGCCTCGACCGGCGACGTGATGGAGCGGCCCGCGGTGATCCGTGCGACCTGATCGCGGTAGAGCACTCGCCGTTCTGGCGTGGCATGCTGGGCATAGAGCGACACAAACGTCGGATCGTCGATTGCCACGTCCATCGTCAGGCAGCCACGCGAGACGAGTCGGGCAAATTGCGGCGCCTCCACGTGATGCGAGCCGATGCGTCCGAGCACCTCTGCGTAGAGCCGGCGGGCGTCGGTCTCCGCGAGCTTGCCCAACTGCTTGCGGAAGGCGTGTTCACAGTGCCGACGGGCCAGATCGCAATGGATCTTGGCCAGGTCGTACCGCTGCTGCAGTTCGGGGGCGAGAGCCCCCTTGCGGGCCGCCGTCTCACAGAGCGACACCACATCGGCCCACCGCTGCTCGCGTTCGAGCATGGTGGAACGAGCCACGAGATCGTCCTGCCCACCAGCCAGTTCCGGAGCGCGAACCGCCTCGGGGGCCTTCCGGGCCTCAGACTCAGCCGCCAGGACGTCGCCGCCCGCAAACACCAGCCCGATCGCCATCAGGAGCGGCGAGAAGGCGACACGCGGAAGGCGTGCCGCAAGGCGGCCGATCAGGTGGGTGCAGAGACGGCCCGGGCAGACCCGGTTGCTGACCGGGCAAAACCGGTTGCTGTCCGGGGAAACCCCGGCATGGCCACACGTCGAGAAGGTGACGACGGTCACTGACGGCAATCCGTTCGCAAGGCCGCATTCCGGCGCGGCAGGCATGCGGTCTCTCCGTTGACCGCTCGCGATTATGGATCACGTTCAGACGGCGGTCAAAAAATTGCAGCCTCTTCGCCCACAGATTTCTTCCGCCCCACCGGAGCGGCCACGGAAACCCCACGGCAACCGTTCTCCACGGTCTCCACGACACTCCCAGGCGACACCTTGGTACCATGGGATTCTGCACGAGAGGCTTCAACGGCACCCCCAATGGCCCGCACCAACCGCACGAACAGCCCGTCCGACATAAACGGCACAGTCGCAGGCCCCTCGGCCGCGCAGGCGGCAGACTCACCCAGGAGCCCGACCGCCCCCGCGAACGCCGCTCCATCCGAGCCGCAGCCGACGCTTGTGCTGCTCGACCGCGTCCGCCAAGGAGACGGCACTGCGATCAACGGTCTGCTCGAGCGCCATCGCGCGGCGATCCGCCGGATGATCGACCAGCGGATGGATCGCGTCGTGCAACGGCGGGTGGATGCCAGCGACATCGTGCAGGACGTGATGATCGAGGCCAACCGCCGTCTCGGCGACTATCTGGCCAACCCCACCATGCCGTTCCAGCTCTGGCTGCGGCACATGGCCCGGGATCGCCTCATCGACGCCCATCGCCGGCATCGCGTCGCCGCCACTCGCAGTCTCGACCGCGAGGTGTCGCTGAACGTGCCCGCGGGGCAGGATCATTCACAGGCCGACCTGATAGGCCAGCTGGCCGACCGGGAACTCACCCCGGCCGCGGCCGCGACCTGGCACGAGCTGGAACGTCGGTTTGCCGCGGCAGTGGAACAGCTTGACGAGGACGATCGGAAGATCGTGCTGCTGCGGCACTTCGAGCACCTCTCCACGGCGGAGGCCGCCGACACACTGGGCCTGACGAAGCCGGCCGCGGGAATGCGGTATCTGCGGGCGATGCGTCGGCTCCGGATCCTGCTCGACGGCGGGTTTGATTCGCTGGTCAGCGGGCAGGCCAGAACGCAGCCTTGACCAGGGGCCGTCGCAGAAGGTTCCCCATCCGGGCCTGATGCCTATCATGACGCAGAGGCTCGGCATGACTCCCACCACCGCATTCCGCACCCGCGCCGTCGACACACCGCTGTCCCCCGGCGACGAGGAACTGCTAGCGACGCTGGTGGAGGAGCTTTCCGAACTCCAAGGGCCTGCGGCCCAGGCGACGCTCGAGCAGCTCGCCGCCGACCACCCGCGGCTGGCCGGCCAGCTCCGTGAGCTGTTTGCGGCCATGTTGGTGACCGACGCGGTCGCCGAGCAGTCGACGATCTTTGCCCGCGAGGGCCACGGATCCGACTACGGCAGTGGCAGCGGGGCATCACCATCGGCGTCGTGGCCGACGGGAGGCACCGGCATGCTGCCAGGGGTCACGCCGCTGCCGGCCACGTTCGGCGACTACGAACTGCTCGAGGAGATCGGCCGTGGCGGCATGGGCGTGGTCTACCGGGCGGTTCAGAAAAGTCTGGGCCGCATCGTGGCCATCAAGATGCTCCTGCGACGGGATCTGGCCTCGCCCGCCGATCTCTTGCGATTTCGCAGCGAGGCGGAGGCCGCCGCGCAGCTCGACCATCCCGGCATCGTCTCGATCTTCGAGGTCGGCGAGTGCGACGGGCACCCTTTCTACAGCATGCAGTTGGTGGAGGGGACGACGCTCGCCAAGCGGCTGCGGCAGGGCCCGTTGCCCGCCCGCGAGGCTGCGGCCCTTTTGGCGAAGGTGGCCGATGCGGTACAGGTGGCCCACACACGGGGCGTGCTCCATCGCGACTTGAAACCCTCGAACATTCTTATCGATGCGAGTGGCGAGCCCCACGTCTCCGACTTTGGACTGGCCAAGAGGCTTGAGGCGGAGGAATCGGTCACCCACACCGGAGCCATCCTCGGCACGCCCTGCTACATGTCGCCCGAACAGGCGGCCGGGAGCCGCGGCGATGTCGGGCCGACGAGCGATGTCTGGAGCCTGGGCACGATCCTCTATCAGATGCTCACCGGCCGGCCGCCGTTTCAGGCGTCGAGCCCGATGGACACGCTGCTGGCGGTGCTCGAGTCGGATCCACCAGTGCCCCGGTCGATCGACCGGCAGGTGGACCGCGACCTCGAGATGATCGCGCTGAAGTCGTTGCAGAAGCCACAGGAACTCCGCTATCAATCCTCTGCGGAACTGGCCGCCGACCTGCGGGCCTTTCTGGCTGGCGAGCCCGTGGCCGCGCGGCACGGCGGCTTCGCCGACATGTTCGCCCGTCTGTTCCGCGAGACCCACCACGCCGTGGTCCTGGAGAACTGGGGGCTGCTCTGGATGTGGCACTCGGTCGTGATCCTCGCGCTCTGCGTGACGACCGACGTGCTGGCCTGGCAGGGCGTGACGACCCGCTGGCCCTATCTCGTGCTCTGGGCCGGCGGCCTGGCACTCTGGGCGCCGATCTTCTGGGCATTGCGGCAACGGTCCGGCCCAGTGACCGCTGTCGAACGGCAGATCGCGCACATCTGGGGAGGCAGCGTGATCGCCAGCGTGATGCTCTTCTGGGTCGAGGCACTGCTCGACCTGCCGGTGCTCACGCTCTCGCCGGTGCTCGCCCTGCTGGCCGGCCTCGTCTTCTTCGCAAAGGCGGGAATTCTCTCAGGCGCCTTCTACATTCAGGCCGCCGTGCTCTTTGCCACGGCGCTGGTGATGTGCATGGCCCGCGATCTATCGCACATCATCTTCGGCGTCGTGAGCGGCATCTGTTTCTTCGTGCCGGGCCTCAAGTATTTCCGGCAACGCAGCCGCGGCTGAGGTCGCCGCGCGGTTCGGGGCTGCCCATGCCCCGTCGCCGGACGTTCGCTACGGCATCCTGCCTTCGCCGACCAATCCGCTGAGACGGATCGGTGCCCGGCCAACGCCGGCTCTCGGGACATGGGCAGCCGCTCACGGATGATCCCGAGTCTCATACAAGCCCTGAGCGCGAGCGACGGGATCGCCAGTCGCACGGTGCATATCCCCCGGCTCGCGCCGGGGGCTTTTATGGGAATCACACCAGTCACCGGTCCACATACAAGCCCTGAGCGCGAGCGACGGGATCGCCAGTCGCACGGTGCATATCCCCCGGCTCGCGCCGGGGGCTTTTATGGGAATCACACCAGTCACCGGTCCACATACAAGCCCTGAGCGCGAGCGA
>JBILKZ010000015.1:0-43884 GCA_044376405.1 Pirellulales bacterium | reverse complement strand
CCGGATGCATCATCGAAGACCGCCGTGGCCGGTCCGCCGCCGGGCTTCTGTAGCAGCAGCACCGGATCGAACGCCGTCGATGATGCGGTCAGCAGGAGTTGATCCCCCGCGGCCAGCGTGATCACATACGAATCGTACCGCTCCGGCCTGCCGTCGCCGTCCCAGTCGATCGTCGGGTCACCCGCGGCGAGGCTCCCGGCCGGAGTCGGGGCGGCCGTGACCGTCGGCTGCTGCGCGAGCTCCCCCGGCGCCATCCGGCTCCTCACGACGTTGCCCCGAGCGTCGTAGGCAAACTGCCAGGCGGTCGTGGCTGCGGGCACCGCGGTGTCGGTCTCCGTCACACCGAGGAGCTGGTCGGCCGCGTCGTAGAACCGCTTGATCGTGTGCGAGACGGCCGACGAGGTTGACTGCTGCCACCGTTCCTCGACGAGCCGATCCGCCGCGTCGTAGACAAACGACGTGACACGGCCGAGCCGGTCAGTCTCCCGGATCTTGTTGCCGACGAGGTCGTAGGCAAACGACGTGACCTTGCTCAGCGGATCGGTCTCCGTGACGAGCCGGTTCCGGCGGTCGTAGGCATAGCGGGTGACATTGCCCGAGGCATCGGCCACGCTCGTGGTGCTGCCGACCGCGTCGTAGGTGGTCACCGTCGAAAACCCACGGGCGTCAGTCACCGTCGTGCGACGGTCGAGCAGGTCGTATCCGTAGGTCGTTACGAACCCGAGCGGGTCGGTGACCGCGGTGAGGTTGCCGACCGCATCGTAGGCGAAACGGGTGACGGACCTGGCCACGCCAGCCGCCGGTGCGGGAGCCGTCGAAGAGATCTTCCGACCGAGGTTGTCGATGGAAACATCGGTGGTTCGCCCCAGCACATCGGTGCTCGAAACCACGCGACCGCGGGCATCGTAGGCTTTGCGGACGACATTCGTCGTCACGGTTGCTGGCAAGGCATCGGGGATGGCGCCCATCGGCCAGTCTGAGCCGAGGGCATCGACCGTGGCGACGGAGCGGCCGAGGGCGTCGTAGAAGATCCAGGTCGTGAAGCCCGCATCGCCTGCCGACGCGCCGCGAGGATCGGTCGTGAAGCGCAGATTTCCGGTGGCATCGTAGCCGTAATGCGTCGTGGGCCGACCCTGGCCCGCGTCGGGGGCGAGCGTGCGGATCTTCCGCCCCAGATTGTCGTAGACGGTGTCGGTCCGCCGGCCGAGCTCGTCGATCACGGCGATCACTCGGCCCGCAGCGTCGTATTCCATACGGGTAGTGTGCAGCGAATCACCAGAAGCGATGCCAAGCGCGTCAGTCTGCACGGTCACCCGCCCGAGGGCGTCGAACTGCCGCCAGGTGGTGCGGCCGAGCGGGTCGCTGGTGGCGACAAGGTTGCCAGGAGCGTCGTAGACGAATCGGGTGACAGGCGTCTGCGCAGAGGCGTCGGGCCGCGGACCGCGGGCGACGACCTTCCGGTTCATCACGTCGTAGACGAAGAACGACCGGCGGCCCAAGCTGTCGATCGTGATCACGGGATTGCCCGCGGCGTCGAAGACGGTGGCCTCCGCTCCTCCCGCAGCGTTCGTCACCGTTACGGCATGGCCGACCTTGTCATAGGTGAAGATTGTGCTGCGGCCGAGCGGATCGGTCGTCGCCGCCAGGAAGCCGCTCGCGTTGTAGACCCGCGTCGACACGGGCCGAGCGAGTGGGCCTGCCGCGCCATCGGGATCGGGCAGGATCGTGCGGATCTCGCGGCCGAGGGCGTCGTAGACGTGCTCGGTGGTGAAGCCGACATCGGTCTCGCCCGCACCTCCCGGGCCGACCTCGAACCGGAGGTTGCCGACCTTGTCATAGACGAACCGTTTCACGAGCGGGCCGAGCGGCCCCGCGCCGTCCGGGTCGGCAGAAGTCTCTGTAATCTTGCGGCCGAGCCCGTCGTAGGCGTAGGCCGTCGTAAACCCTCGCGGGTCGGTGACGGAGGTGAGATTCCCGTCGGTGTCGTAGGCGAATGACGTCAGCGGCCGGCCGAGCGGGCCGGTGCCATCGGGGTCGGCCTGCGTCTCCTTCGTCTTGCGGCCGAGGGCATCGTATTCGAAGTGAGACGAATAGGCCGGATCCCCTGCGGTCACGCCCGCCTGACCGGCGAAAGACGCCGTCACGAACAGGACGTTGCCGCGGGAGTCGTAGCCCGTAGCCGTGGCGGGCGCCACGAGCGGCCCCGCCCCGTCGGGATCGGGCAGCGTCTTCCGTACCGTGCGGCCGAGTCTGTCGTAGGCGGTGGTTGTCGTCGCGCCGGCCTGATCGATCGTCGCCACCACGCGGCCGCCACCATCCACCCGCTGCCTGGTGGTCGTGCCGTCGGGAAACAGTGTGGCCACTAGCCGGCTGCGCGTGTCGTAGACGAAGCGGGTGACGCGGCCCAGGGCGTCGGTCTCCGTGGCCTTGTTGCCCGCCGCGTCGTACGTGACGAGGGTAAACGTGCCATCCGGCAGCGTGCGCTTCACCTCCCGCTGACGCCGGTCATACGCCGCGCGAACCACGCGGCCGTCGCCCTGGGTCGTCGCCACCAGATTGCCGACGGCGTCGTAGGCAAACGTCGACGTAATCGCCGGCAGCGGCCCGGCGCCGTCGGGATCGGGTGACCTCTCGGTCATCTTTCGACCCAGAATGTCGTAGGCGAACGTCGTCACGCTCCCGTTGGCATCGGTCTGCGTAAGCAGACTGCCACGGGAATCGTAGGTGAACGAGTCCATCACCGTGACGCCCAACAACGCATCGACCGCCCGTGTCAGCACCTGACCGGCGGCGTTGGAAGTAAAAGTCGCCACGACGCCCCGCGGTGACGTGGTCGTTGCGACGAGCCCACGGCCGCCCGCGGCCGCCGTGAAACCGGTCACCGAGTTCAGCCTGCCAACACCAAAGTCGTCGGTGCGGCTCGTCAGAAATCCGGAGGCGTCGTAGACAAACCTCGTGGAAACGTCGTCCGACGCGTCGTTCGGCCGGTAGAGCCGGGTGATCGCGGCGATGTCGCGGAACGCGCCCGTGGTGTAGGTGTAGGTCGTGACGTTGCCGAGCGGGTCGGTCGTGCTCGTCACCTTCCCCGTCGTGATGTCGTAGGCGAAGGCCGTCGTCGCCCCATAGGCATCGGTGGAGGTGAGCTTCAGGCCCGTGGCGGTCCAGGTCGATCGCTCGCTCGTGCGGTCGGGCTGCAGAAGCTCGAGCAGGTTGCCGGTGTCGTCGTAGGCATACCGCGTGGCGAAGCCCCGCTCGTTGATAAACGCCGACTGTCGGCGGTGGAGGTTGTAGGTGAAGCTGTGGCGGAGCCCCTCTGCGTCGGTGACGCGGAAGCCGCGGCGGTTGGCGTAATACTCCCAAGACGTCACGAATCCGCCCGGGTCGGTCACGCTCGCCAACAGGCCGCGGCGGGCGGCGTCGGCGTGGTAGGCGTAGCGAACCACCGGCGCGGCCGCGCCTGCAGCAGGTGTGGGTGCCGTAGTCGTCGCCAGTCGGCCACCCACGTAGGCGTAGTTCCAGGTGCGGCCCGTGAAATCGGCGACGGTCGCGATGTGGGGTCGCGGGTCGGCGTTGTAGGTGAACATGAGCCAACGGGTCGCATCGCGGAGATCGGAGACCTTCGCGATCCGGTTGGTGCCCGCGACGTAGTCGATCCGAACGCCGTTTCCGAACCGGTCGCTCTGCGAACTGATCGGGCAGGAGCCGGCGACGAGCGGCCGAAACGTCGTCGTGCCGCCGTCGTAATCCTTCCAGGTGAAGCCGGCCGCGGCCGAACCGGAGAGCGTGCCGAACAGGCCGGACGGGCTGGTCCAACGGCCTGCAAGACCGGCAGTGAAAACCAGCCGCATGCCATCGGCGGTGAACCAGGTCACTGTGCCGGCTCCGTCGGTGGCGATCTCGATGCGGTCGGAATAGCTGAACGACCAGCCCTCACCGAGCCCTCGGTCCGACCAAGCCGTCGGTGCCCCCGCCCGGCCCGATACCGTATGGATCGAGTCGTACCGCCGGTGAAATTTTGGTGGACTGCCGAGGTTTGGAATCTCGACGTCGGTCTCCTCGTGGTAGACGTCTCCATTGGCTACGTTGACCGGATCGCCCGCCTCCTTATCGAGGCCCCAGGCCAGCGGAGTCGGCTTGATGGCCGGCAGCAGCACCGAAATCCACGACGTGGCGCCGCCATAGGAGAGGACAGGCCCCGTCCCCACGCTCCCCTGAATCATGAAGCCGACGGTCGCGCCGGTCGCGGCGATCGTGAGTGTGTAGCCGACTCCCTTCCACTGCTTCGCGGCAACACCGCTGCCGACGGTGATCTCCTTCTTCGGCACAAGCGCCGTGAACGCGGTACGTGTGTAGCCAGGAATGCCCTCCTTCACTGCGTCCGAGATCGACTTCGTGATCTCCGCTCGCATGCCCGGCAGGAGCGTGGCGATGCGGGCCACGTTGCCGGCATTGATCTCGACGAGATTCGAGAGCCCGCCCGCCGCGGTGGCGGCCAGCTGAAACGCCTTCGTGGTCGACACGCTCTCGAAGTTCGTCAGTTCCTCGAGCACGAGGCCCTCGAGCGATGAATTCGCGTAGCCCATCAGCAGGTTGCGAGTGCGGTCGATCGCGGCCGTGCTTGGGTCGATCGCGAAGCCGCCGGTTACATTGCCTGGCACATCGATCCCCATGCCGACAGGCAGGTAGGGAAACTGCAGGCCCGCCGTCGCCGTAGACGCAAGCGTCGGGCCGCTCGTGGCGATGCCGAGGGCCACGATGGTTCGGTCGGCAACGGCGGAAGTGAGGGCAGCCAGCGAGGCTTCGTCGGCATCTGCGGCTAGAAAAAAGGAGGTGATCGCCAGATCGAGCAGACCGCCGACGGCCTGGTCGCGATCGACGGCGACACCATTGGCCTGGTTGAGTTGCTGGGCGTTGGCGACCGCTCGCTTCTCAACCAGCAGCGACTCGGAAAACTGATTGGCGTCGAGGCCGATGGCGATGAAGCGGTCGGCCTTCCGCGTGAATGTGCGGTCGTAGTTCGTGCCGCCAGCCGGGGCTGTGATGGAGATTTTGAGGCTCAGCGTCGCCATGGAGGGGTTCGCCAAGGCCACCGGCGCGGTCGCGATCGCCACGCCGTCGCGTCGCAGCGTCGGCCGCCCGACGAGTCCCGGATCGATCGTGAGCCGACTGAGGGCGACATCGGCGAGCGCAAGCGTGACGCCCGACTCACCAAACAGCGACTTCGATCCGTTGGTAATGTCGGCAAGCTTGATGTTCACCGTATGCAGGGCCGCGGCCGGGATCGAGGCCGGGCGGGCGGACTCAGCCGGCTGGCTCACAACCACATAGGGCAGCGCCGTGGGAATCGCCGGGAACGACTGTTGGCGGATCGGCCCGTCGTAGCCCACGTCGAATATCGTGAGATCAGGCCGATTCGTGGCAAGCCATCCCGCGACTTTCGCCTCGTAGTATTCGGCCGTCGACTTCTTCTGCCAGACAGGGTTCGTGAGGTAGTCGGCCTCCTGCGGACTGAAGGGCACCTTCGTGAGGATATCGGGCACGCCGGGCCGGAAATCCCGCAGCTTCCACGAGGCATCGATCGGCACCCAGGCCTGTTGGCCGGTCGCGGGCACCGTCACGAGCGCCTCGAGCCAGGTGTGCTTGAACCGGTTCCAGTATTGGTCGTAGCCGAGGCCGGCCCGGGCGAGGATCGTTCCGGCGGCCGAGGCATCCCTGGCTCCCACGAAGTCCTTGAGCTGGCTTTCCGTCACCTCGACCACACCGGCCACATACCGCGTGGGGACGCCGGCCGCGGCGTAGAGCGACGCCAGCAGTGAGTTCGTATCCCAGTCGTTGCCGGCCTTGGTCTGCAGTGTGGCCAGCGGCCCCTTCATCGCGCCACAGTAGGGCTGGAACACGACCGTGTTCGTTACGTATTCGAGCATTTCGAGCGGCATGTAATACAGACGGGCCGCCAGGTCGGCGATGCTCGTGGCCACCTCCGGCCGGTCGGGGGCGACATCGACGTCGATCGCCCTGCCCTTGAGCGTGGCCAGTGCCGTCCGCGGACTATCCGTAAGCAGCGGATTGCCGTGCACGAGAAGCGTCGCCAGCCTGGGCAGCTGCGCGACGTTCGCGGGCACCGTCGCGATCGAGTTGGACCGCACGTCGAGCCTCGTCAGCCCCGCGAGCGCGGGAAGCGTGGCCAGGCCGGCGTCGGTGAGGCCGACATGCACCACCGACAACGACGTGAGGCTGCCGAGGCCGGCCAGCGGCTGAAGCGACGCAAGGCCCTGCGGCACGACGGCCTGATCCCCCGGAAACAGTTCAAGCGACTGTAGCGACGTGAGATTCGCGATGCCGGTGAGATCGCCCACGGCGTTTCCGTCGACGGTGAGCGACGTGAGCGGCGGCGTCTGGGCGAGCACCGCCGGCGTGAGCCACGCATCCCGGTCGAGCGCCAATGACTCGCGGACGGCGGAGGCCAGTTCCGGGTCGTAGAACATCACTCCCTGCACGTCGCCGCTCACACGCCTCACGTGGCTCTCAATCGTGCCACGGACATCGAGCAACCCGGCCGATACAAGGGTGTCGCCCGTGTAGGTATTGAGGGGAGCACCCAGCGTGAGCGAGGCGGCACCCGCCTTGGCGAGTCCTCCAGCGCCTGCGATCGGCGTGTCGAAGCGAGCAGCGATGACCGTCGTGAACGTCGTGCCCGTGGCCCGCGTCGAGAACGTGCCACCTGTCACCGTGGAGGCCCCGCCGCGAAACTCGATCGCGCCAGCACTGACGTTGCCCGAGATCGTGACTGTTCCACCGGCAGGGCCGGCGAAGACGGCGGTATCGCCCCGGCTGCTGTTCCAGCTGACGTAGCCGCCTGTGCCGCCACCGAGCGACGGGTCGAACCATACGGCGGCTCCCCCTTCCGTCCAGCCGCCGGATCCCCCGAGCCCCGCGCCGGTCGCGACCACGTTGTTCTTCGCCACGAGGTCGGGGTCCCAGTAGAGCACCGCCAACAGTCGCCGCTCCTCCAACCGCTCCATCCCGCCAGGCAGCGAGGATGTCCTCGTCAGAGAACGCGATCCGCGTGGAAACACACCCCAGGAACGCAAGCCACGGCAACGGGTCCAGGCCATGGGAACCTCCGCGTCTTTTTCGAGTGACGATCGACGGAGCGAGGGCTTGTGTGGGGGTCTCCCCCCGCACCCGGGCGATCTCTTAAGGAACGAAAGCCGGCCTGGTCAATGCCAGTTCCACGAGGGAATGCCGCCCGCCTGCACGTCGCGTGTCGCCCCCTGCTGCACGGATGGCTTTTCCCACATCCAGATAGAATGTGGCGACCTCACGCGGCCAGGCCGCGTCACTCGCACAAAACCACTCATGCACGCACCTCCAGTCACCCCCGACGCGCCCGATCCGCGACAGTGGATCGCTCGCCGTTGGTTCACCGCGTCGGGGGCGCTCGTCGCTGAACTCCACGCCGGTGTCGAACCGCTTGCCGTCTTCGAGCGACTGTCGCAGCAGCGACACCGTCTGTTCCTCGACAGTGCCGTCCTCGACGCTGGCAGCGACGCCGCTTTCAGTTCGGATCTGGCGTCCGCGGAGTCCCCCGCGACACCCCGCCTGGGCCGTTTTTCATACGTCGCAGCCGACCCGATCCATTCGATCGAAGTTGTGGCCACCGGCGACGGTAACGATGCGGAGCGGGCGAACCAGGCTTTTTCACGGCTGCGGTCGCTGCTGGCCGACCTCGCCTGCGCGACGATTCCCGGCCTGCCGCCATTCCAGGGCGGCGTGGCGGGACTCGTCTCCTATGAATGGGGCCTCGCGCGACTGGGCCTCGCTGTCCCCGGCAGCAGCAACGTGCCGCTCCTGTCGCTGCATATCTATGATCTCGTGTATGCGTTTGACCACGATGCCGGCCGCGGCTGGATCATCTCGCAGGGCGTGCCCGCGCAGGGACCGACCGCACGGCGGACCCGGGCGACGGAACGGCTGGAAGGGCTGCTCGCAGCGCTCGCCAAGACTGCCTCGGCGGGCCACTCGACCGCCGTGGCGGGCCACGGCGGGATCGTCTCAACGCAGTCGTGGGAGAGCTACGGCGCCATGGTGGAGGCCGGCATCGAACTGGTCCGCGCCGGCGACATCTTCCAGGTCAACCTCGCGCAGCGACTTGCCGTCGCCGCGACCATCGATCCGGTGGAACTCCACCGCCGCAGCCGTACCTTGAACCCTGCCCCCTTCGCCGGCTTCTTCGACGCGGGGACCGCGACCATCGTGAGCATGTCGCCGGAGCGTCTGCTTCAGGTCGAACGCGGCACCGTGCGGATGCACCCCATCAAGGGCACCCGACGCATGCTGGCGAGCCCCGAGGCCGATCTCTACGCGGGCGAGGATCTCGGCCAGAGTGAAAAGGACCGGGCCGAAAATGTGATGATCGTCGACCTCGTGCGGAACGATCTCTCCCGCGTCTGCAAGCCCGAGAGCGTCCGCGTGGAGGCGCTCTGCCGACTGGAGCGGTATCGCTACGTCCAGCACCTCGTGTCGATCGTGGCCGGCCGGCTCCGGCCCGGGCTCAACTCCCTCGACGCGTTCGACGCCGCCATTCCCGGCGGCAGCGTGACCGGGGCGCCCAAGCATCGCGCCTGCGAGATCATCAGTCAGCTGGAGGGGTTCACGCGGGGGGCTTACTGCGGCTCGCTGGGCTTCATTGGGTTTGACGGTGCGGCCGACTTCAATCTGCTCATCCGCACATTCGTCGTCGAGCCCCACTCGATCAGCTTCGCGGTCGGCGGCGGCATCACCGCGAGAAGCGACCCCGCTGCCGAATACGCGGAGACGCTCCACAAGGCGGAGGGCATGCTCCGCGTGCTCGCGTCGTTCGGCATCGGCACCACATCGGCTGCTGCGGGCAAACCGGCGGAGGCCGCACGATGATCGTCGTCCTCGACAACCGCGATAGTTTCGTCTTCAACCTCGCCCGTCACTTTCACCTGCTCGGCGCGGCCGCGGCCGTGGTGCCGAGCCATGCGATCGACGTCGACGGCCTCTTCCAACTCAAACCGCAGGCCGTCGTGATCTCGCCGGGCCCTTGCACGCCGGCCGAGGCGGGCTGCTCTGTGGCGGTCATCCGCGCCTGCCGGGGCCGCGTGCCGGTGCTCGGCGTCTGCCTTGGCCATCAGGCGATCGCCGCGGCGCTGGGCGGACAGATCGTGCGTGCGAGCGAGCCCGTGCATGGCCGCACGAGCGCGTTGCACCATGACGGCATCAATCTCTTCGCGGGCATTCCCAGCCCGCTGACCGCCTGCCGCTATCATTCGCTGGTCGTCGCCCCCGACAGACTGCCGGCTGGTCTCGCCGTGACCGCACGAGACGACGAGGGCACGATCATGGCGATCGCCCACGAGGCCGACCGCCTCTTTGGCGTGCAGTTTCATCCCGAATCGATCCTCACGCATCACGGCTTCCGGCTGCTCGCGAATTTTCTCGCCATCGCCGGCATCTCCCACCACTCGGATCGCGTGCCCGACCTCGATGCGAGCGTCGCCGAACAGTCGAGCGTCTCCCCAGAACGACGCCATGATGACGATCAACGCATCGTCACGTTTTGAACGGCTTCCCCTGCGGCCCGAACCTCTGACAGCAAAAGCCATCCCGTCGCTTGCGCTCAGGGCTTGTATGCAGCCGGAAGTATCCGTGAGGGGCTGCCCGTGCCCCGAGAGCCGGCGTTGCTCGGGCACCGATCCGTCTCAGCGGATTGGTCGCGCAGGCAGGATGCCGGAGCGCAGTCAGCATCGAGTGAGCGCAGGCCAGGATACGAAAGCGAACGTCCGGCGTCGGGGCACGGGCAGCCCCGAACCGTGCCCACGGTCACGCCGGCCGGAAGCCGCCGTTGACGGGGAGCACCTGTCCCGTGACGAACGCCGCCTGCGGCGAGACGAGCCAGTGGGTGGCGTTGGCGATATCGGCCGGCGTGCCCCAACGGCCAAGCATGCTCTCGCGGACCGCTCGCTCTTGCCAGACGTCGCTGGCCCCCTCGCCCCACGACGTGCGGATCCAGCCGGGCGCCACACAGTTGACCCTCACCTGCGGTGCCAGCGACTTCGCGAGACTTTTGGTGAAGGCCATCACAGCCCCCTTTGTGGCGGCGAACAGTTCGCCGCTGTCTCCCTCCATGCCGGTGGCCGCCTGATCCCAGCCGATCGTCACGATCGAGCCTCCCTCACGATCACGCATCCATCTGCCAAGGCCCCGCGCGAGCAGCATCGTGGAGACGACGTCGACACGCAGCAGTTGGTCGAGCTTCTGCTCGAATCCCCACTTCGCCGGCGGCCCGGTGAGCACATCGGCCCCGGCCACGAGCACCAGCGTGTCGAGCTCTGGCAGGCGTCGGCCGACGTCGGCGATCAGCTGCTCGATGGCGGCTGGGTCGGCGAGGTCGGCGAGAAACGTGCCGGCATGGCGGTCGGTTTGGGCCAGCACCGCCGCCAGCTCGTCGGCCGCCGCGTGCGAGCGACCATGCACGGCCACGCGGGCACCCGCCGCGGCCAACGTGATCGCCACCTCGCGGCCGATGCCGTGGGTCGAACCGGTGACCAGCGCCGTCCGTCCAGCCAGATCGGTCACGGCGTCGTTCCCGTCACAGGGGCAGCAACAGGATCGTTCGACGTGCCAGCCTTGCTGAGGACGGGCAGTTCGTAGCAGGCTGCCTCCTCGGCGTTTCGCACCAAGAGCCGGTCACCCGACAGGCAGAGGTTGTTCCAAGTCTGGCCGTCGATCGCGGCCAACCGGCCCCGCACGACATGCTTCTCGGGCGACGCGTTGACGAGCACCACTTCGCCCGACTCCGCCTGCACGAGCAGAAGCGGCCCCACGCGGAGCAGCTGCCCCTGGCCATAACGACCGGCCTTCCAGCGACGCGCGCCATCGTCAAGCCGCACGCATTCGAGAATGCCGTCGGAGAGTCCATAGGCATGGCCATCGTGGATGGCCACGTTCGTGAACTTCGTCTTGAGCAGTCCGCCATTTCGCCAGACCTCGCGGAGCGTCCAGGGCTCGGCATCGCTCTTCTCGATCTCGAAGACCGCCGCCCCGATGCCGTAGCCCTTGGAGAGGAAGAGCCGACGGTCTCCGACCGGCATCGCCTGTGAGCAGCTGGCATCGGAATTGGAGTGGCCGAGCCAGGGATGTTCCCAGATCTCACGGCCGTCGGCCGGATCGTAGCCGGCCACGTGCGCCTCGTTGACGCTCACGATCATCTCCCGGCCGCCGAACGTGACCAGTTCCGGCGACACGTAGCTGATCTGTTCGTCGCCAGTAATCCAACGACGCTCACCGGTCACGCGGTCGAAGGCGACGAGTGAGAGGAACTCCGGTTCTTGTGCCGACCTCCGCGTCCGCGGGCCACCGGCCGGCACGATCACGAGGTCGGCGGTGACCAGCGGCGACCCTGCCCTGCCCCAGGCAACCATCGCCGCGTGGGCCACGGGATCGATGCCCAGTTCGTCGAGCACGTCCTTCTTCCAGAGCACGCGGCCCGTCGCGCCGTCGATCGCGTGGACCCAGCCGGTGGCGCCGTGGGCGTAGACGACCCCGTCGTGAATCGTCGGTGTGGAACGTGGCCCCACGCCGCCGAGCACCGTCTCGTGCCGTGCCTTCACAGCGACGGCCCACTCCGGTGCGCCGGTCACCACCGAGCAGCAGGAGATGATCTCGTCGTCACTCCGCTGTTCGAGCGTCACCGCATGGTCGCCACACGTGGCGAAGCCACCCCAGCCGCCGCCGATCGGCCGTTTCCAGAGCAGCCTCGGTGGACGCGCATCCCAGTCGGCATCGAGCACGGGGCTGTCGATGCCACAGCTGCCGGTCGGCCCAAGAAATTTTGGGAAATCATCGGCCGAGGCCTGCCAGGGGGCGGCTGCGACGGCCTCGCCCTGCGGTGTGGGCGGCTCCGATCGATGCTGCGGCAGCATCCGGTCGCGGGATGGGCTCCAACGAAAGACGAATTCGGGCACGAGATCTCCCGACACCCGCTCGATCCGCAGCACCGCAGCGCCCAGGGCCACCGCGCCGAGCAGGCAGCCGATTACGGCCCGCTTCACGGCCGGCGCATGGCCGCTTTCACGCAGGAACCAGAGCATGAACGTCATCAACGCCGAGAAGCAGAGGATGAGCGAGATGATGTTTCGCACGGCCTGGTCAACGATGCCGCCCGCGATCAGCTCGAGCCATCCGGCCCGCACGAGCGCGACGGCTGCAGTCAGCGAGGCCACCGCAATCCACACGCGGCGGGGCGGCGCGAGGGACCGGAGATGTGCGACTCCCGCCGCCGGGGCGGCATCGATCTGAGAGTGTTTCTTCATGAGTAGAAGTGTAGCGATCACAGCGATTTCCCATCACCTGGCCCTCAAAGCGCATGACACCTCAAGATGCTGAGGAGCCGGTCGGGGTCACGCGCAGGCGGCGGTGAATTCTGCGACTCATGAACGATCCACCATCGTCCAAGAGCCTCCCGTAGCAGAATCCGCCGACGACGAGCATGAGCCCCGCCGGCGAACCAATGCGGCCCAACTGTGGCCCAACGCCATTTGACGCCGCTGCGGTGTGTTCCTTGTCGGTGGTCCGAAGCTCAACTAGACTCTATTCGACCCGTTTTTCCCGCAGGATTCGGCATGCTTACCCCTGACGCCTCCGGTTCAGCCGCCCCCGCCCTCGGCCCTTCCACAACGGCCGTGCATGCCGGCGAGGCCCGGCAGAAGCCGGGCTTCTCGATCACCGACCCGATCTTCGCGTCGAGCACCTACACGTTCCGCGACACGCAGTCGATCATCGACTTCATCGAGGAAAAGCAGCCTCGCGAGGAGTACGGCCGCTACGGCAATCCTGGCGAGCGGGTGGTGGAAGATAAATTGGCGGCGATCGAGGGAGGAGAGACGGCAGTGCTCTTCTCCAGCGGGATGGCGGCTCTCGTTGGCCTGCTGATGACCCATTTGAATGCCGGCGAGGAGATCGTCTTCTTCGACGAGTGCTACCACCGCAGCCGTGAATTCTGCCGTAAGCACCTGACTCGGTTTGGCGTGGTGTTCCGCGAGGTGCCCACCTGCGACTACGCGGCGATGGAAGCGGCGATCACGCCCCGGACCAAATTCATCGTCAGCGAGTCCCCCACCAATCCCCACCTGAGCGTGGTCGACATCGCGCGGTTTGCCGACATCGGACGCCGGCATGGCGTGCTCTCGCTGATCGACGCCACGCTCTGCACGCCCTACAACCTGCGGCCGCTGGAACTGGGCGTCGACTTCGTACTGCACTCGGCGACGAAGTATCTGGGCGGCCACAACGACCTGCTGGCGGGCGTCGTCATCGGCAGCCAAGAGAAGATGCTGCCTGTCCGCAACCTCCGGGGAATCATGGGGGGCGTAAACTCGCCTCACAATGCCTATCTTCTCGAGCGTGGCCTCAAAACGCTCGCCCTGCGGATGGAACGGCACAACACCAACGGTCTGGCCGTGGCCCGCTTCCTCGAGGGACATCCTCGGGTCGAGCGGGTGCTTTACCCAGGGCTGGAGAGCCATCCCTATCACTCGCTGGCGGCCCGGACGATGCGGGGCTTCGGCGGTCTGGTGACGTTCTTCGTGAAGGATGCCGACTGGCGGCAGACGGCCCGGGTGATCGATGCGGTCAAGATTCCGCGGATCGGCCCGAGCCTTGGGGGCGTGGAGTCGCTGATCGAGCAGCCGCTGGTGATGAGCTACTGGAACTATTCTCCCGCCGAGCGAGCAACATTCCGGATCTCGGACAACATGATCCGCCTCGCCTGTGGCATCGAAGACTCAGCCGACCTGGTTGCCGACCTTGCCGCCGCACTCGACTGCGCAAAATAGGAAAGAATTGCTGGTCGCGTCGATTTTGGCGGAAGTTTCGGTCGTGCGGATGACGATATCTATTCCGATTGACGAATAGCGGCCGGGCCATTCCCGCCGCAGCGCCGGATCGGAAGGAGTCTGTCATGAATGTTTCGCACGGCTTGCGATACCTCGTTGGACTGTCACTGGCGGTCGCCCCGTTGGGGAACGGCCTGGCCTGGTCGCAGCAGCCCAGTCCGGCGGTCGCCGCCGGCGGGCAGAGCGAACTGCGTTGGACGCCCCATCGTGGAACGGCTTCAAGCCAGTCGGGCAGTACAGACTCGGTGCCCGCCAGCACCTCGTCGACGACTCCGCCTGCCCCTCAAGCGACAGTCACGCCATCTGGCGGCCTGCCCGCCACAGCGACAGCCATCACGCAGCCCGTCGCCGCTGCCCCCACCCCGATCGCGCCACCGGCCTCGGTGGGCCTGCCCGCCGGCGTGCCGGCAGTGGCTGCCACGCCGCGTCGGCGAGTCCCGCAAAACCAGCCGCCCGCACCGCCGCGTTCCCGGCCAGCGGGCCAGATGGGCGACTGGAAGAGCGACAACCGCCTGCCCGGACGCTTCAGCTCGAACTTCACCAACAACGGCCAAATGACCTTGCCCAGCATGGGTGATGTCAACCTCTTCCGAGCTCCGCAGGGTGATGCTGGCCGACCAGTGCTTGCCGTCGAGGGCGCTCCCCGTCGCCCGAACACACCTCCAGCCAACAGCCCTCTCGGCGGCGGACTGGCACCGCGTTTCAACGCGACTGCCAGTCGATCGACTGGCCAGCGGGCCGACCGCCTCGCGATGAACGCCGACGGATTGCCGTCGGTGATGGCCCGGGCACCGCAGGCCGGTGCGATCGACGATGGCTCCGTGCCCGGACGACTCCCCGCCGCCGGCGGGCCGAATCAGGTGTTGCCTACGCCGAACGCGGCCCAGTCCATCACCACCGTTGAGGATCCGTCGATCATCATCAACACAACTCCATCGGAGATGATGGAGATGGGGCCCGATGGCATGGGCGGCCAGGGCTACGGGGGCGAGTTCACCGAAGGAACCATGTCGCCCGAGGATGGTGGCATGTGGATGGGCGAATATCCGAGCCAGCTGCACGTCGAATCGTTCTACGACGATCCGTTCGCCTGCGAGGAGTCGGACAGCTTCCTGACCTGCTGGCCGCATGACGGCCGGGTCGTCGCCTGGCTGCGGCAGTTCGGCAAGCCCTACTACGGCTGGAGATGGTATCGCGATTTCAGTGCCGGTGCCGGCATCACGGCCTTCCAGAACCAGTCCAACTTCGGCCTGCTCGGCAACTACGGCACGAATGAATACATCAACTGGGCGATGCCCTTCTGGAATGCCTTCGGCGTCGGCTGGCAGGTCGGTGTCCGTGGCGTGCAGAGCAACTTCCAGCAGCCCACGCTCAGCGACGGTCTCGGAACGCTGCGTGCCAACTCGCGGGATCAGGTCTTCGTCACCACCGGCTTCTTCACGCGGGCCTTCGAGGGCCGTGGCCTGCAGGGCGGTGCAGTGTATGACTACCTCAGTGACAGCTACTTCGAAAACGTCGACGTGGCCCAGATCCGCGGCGAGCTGAGCTATGTCTGGGGCTATCACGAACTTGGCTTCTGGGGCGCTTTCAACGCCACCGAGCAACAGGGATCGTTCTCGCCGTCCGGCCAGTCACGTGGTGTGGCCAGCACGGTCGACCTCTACACCGCCTTCTATCGTCTCCACTTCGGCGACGCCAACGAGGCGCGGATCTGGGGTGGTGCCTCGGGCAACGGCCAGGGTGTGGTCGGATCGACGATCCGCGCCCCGATGTCGCGGTCGCTCGCCCTGGAGGGCACGTTCACCTACCTGCTGCCCGACAAGTCGCAGACCGTCCAACTCGGCACGACCAGCGTGACCTTCGCGCCCTCGGCCTGGAACCTCTCGGCCAATCTGGTCTGGTACCCCGCGGGCCGCGCCCGCCGGGGCTTGGCCAGCCCCTACCGTCCGCTCTTCGACGTGGCCGACAACGGCAGCATGATCCGGGCGCTCTCCCGGCTCCCGACGCCGTAACCAGCGGCGGGAAAAGCGTGGCATCGCCTCCGTCGATCGCAGGCCGTTCCGGCCAGGGCGTTGCCGGCGAAAGCCGCCGACTGCCACGCTGGCGGGATTTGTAGTATTCTGCGGGCGGCCCGTGGTCAGGAGCATCCCCGTGCGGCATTTCGCAGGGTTTTGCTCCGTCGCACGACACAGCCCCCGCACCACAATCCCTCTCTGGAACTCATTGATGTCGGAACACGAAAAGAAGAACGACCCCTGGGCCAGTCTGGCCGAGTCTCTCGGCGCGAAGCCCGCTGCCAAGCCCGGCGAAGAGCCCGCACCGCGTCCGGCGGCAGCGCCCCCATCAACGCCTGCCCGCCCGCCACAAAAGCCGCGCGAGAGCAAGCCCACCGCCACCCAGTCCGATTGGGGCGGTCTGGCATCGTCACTGGGGCTCGAGCCTGCTAAAGAGCCGCCGGCAACGCCCCCGCCCAGCCGACCGCAACCCCCTGCAGCCCCGCGGGCCGCGGTCGAACCGCCGCCCCGCCGCAGCGACCGCGAGCAGGACGAGTTTTCCTTTGGCAGCCGTCGCCCGCCCGCCGAATCTTCCCCGCAACAGCGTCGCGACGACGTGCGGCCGCAGCGCCGCGAGGGGGGTGAATCCGCTGGAATTCCCCGGCCCGAGGCCTATGGAACTCCTCGACCCGAGGCCGCCGACACTGCCAGGCCCGTTGGCGAGCGATCGGAGGCAGGGCCTCGCGACCGCAGCGAGTCTGGAGCCGCACCGCGGGATGCTAGAAATGACGAGCAGGGTGAGGGCCGTGGCCGACGCCGCCGCGGCCGACGCGGTGGCCGCGGACGCGGACGCCGAGAAGAAGGCCGAGAAGAAGGCCGCGACCGACCGCTGCCAGGACGGCTCGACGACGAACAGGCTACCGACCGCTGGCCCGCCGATGCCGAGAATCTCGACGGCGTGAATGAATCGCGTGACGGGCGGCTGAATGGGCCCACGGACCGCGTCGGCCAGCAGGGTGAGACGGTTGGCAACGATGACGGCGGACGGCGACAGGAGCCGGCCGCTGACGGCGACCGCGACGCGGACGGAGCACCACGGCGACGGCGACGACGGGGCCGCCGCGGCGGCCGCCGCCGCGGTCGAGGTGACCGGGAAGAGGGCGAGGTCGGAGTCCGGCCGCAGGCTGACCGCGACGGCAGCGAGCCGGCGCGGGATGGTGGCGAAGGGTCGGCCCGACCTGCCGATCACGATGCCGACGACGAACCGCTGCCGGTTGGGTATGGCGGGCGATCCACCGCCAGACAGACCGGCGACTCCGGCCGGTCGGAAACGTCGCGCCGCGAGGGAGGCGAGCCTTCCAGTGCCAGCAAGTCGGAAGACCGTGAGCCGGGCGAATCAGGGGGACGTCGCCGCCGCCGCCGCCGCCGCGGTGAAGGACGCAGCCGCGATTCCCGCGGCACCGCAGCGCCGGCCGAGGGCGGCCGGGAGCCGCGTCGTTCGAGTGACTCGAGTGCCCGCAGCGGTCGCCGTAGCCGCAGGAGCACGAGCGATGAGCGCCGGTCGGCGTCGACCTTCGATCGCGGGCGTCGCGACGAATTCGCTCCGGTGGCGGGAGGACGCGAAGAAGACGACGAGGGCCTGGAATTCCTTGGCGTTGAGGATGCCGGCCACGACGGCCATGGCCGCGACGACCGTCATCCTGCGGACGACGATGATTCCATCATTGAGAGTGGTCTCAACGAGGTGCTCGACGTGCCGAGTTGGGTGGAGGCGATCGGCATCGTCATCGCCGGCAATCTCGATGCCCGCAGCCGATCACCCCGCGGAGGAGACAGTGGCCGTGGTGGCGAACCGCGGTCCGACTCCTCATCGCGCGGTGGCTCATCGGACAGGCCGCCTCGCGACTCTCGCCGCGGCGGCCGCTCGGGCAATGAGCGCTAAGCCGTTGCTGAGCGGAAAAGGCCAGGGATGGCTTTTCCGCGATACTACTTAAGCGAGATCGTGCGGGCGAGTGGCCGCAGGATCTGGTCGACCACGCACGTGTCCACCACCTCGCGGGCCAGCGTGGCGAGTCGGTCCATCGCCTCCACATAGCTGGAACCCGGCTCGAGACTCCCATACTGCCGTGCCGTCACGTAGACGCTCAACTGCTCCTCGGTAAAGTCGCCGGTGCGAACCTGAAAGGCATTGGTCCTCGTCTCCGTGCTGACGCGAACTTGCACGCGGCAGTCTTCGTCGAGCGAGATCGTCAGGGACGGCTCGTAATTGATCACCCGGCCTCCGGGGATTTCGGCCGTCCTGTCGAACGCCAGCCCCACCCCGAGGGCCTCCGCCAGCAAGGCGTTGTGATTGCCGCGGAAGGCGAAATCGAAACCAAAAAGGACATCGAGCGCCTCGCAATCAAGCGGGCTGATCGACAGAAACGCCGGTGCGAGATCGAGCACGAGGCGGTGCTGGTCGAGCACCGCGTCCAACGATGACGGATTCACCTGTCCGGAGCAGAGACGCTTGGTCTCGACCGCCGCCCAGCGATACCGTCCCTGGTCCTTGTCCTCCTCCAGGACGTAATCCCGCTTATCGCGGCAGTAGAACTTCCGCATCGTCGGAAAACGCTTCTGCACACGCTCAAAGAAGTGAAGAATCGTCTCACGCTGGCCCGGGAGTTCCATCTCCGTGGCCAGATTCATGTTGACGTAGAAATCGTCGGCGAGCGACGCATACTGCGTCATGCGTGTGAACTCCGGGGGGGATCGACCTGGAAAGTCAGTATAGGAATGCCGTGCGCGGGGTGTCAAAAAGAGGGCTGATCCCGGCCACGCCCCGACTGGATTCCTTTTGCGAAGCGCGGCATACTTCCAGCACGGATGCTGCGGGTGCCCAGTCACCTGAACCCATGCCCTCCGAAAGCGGGTCATCATGCCATCGCCGCCGGAAGCCTCTCCGATTCCCGATCATCGGCTGTCGATCGAAAAGCGCGGCGACGGGACGATCGTCGTCAGGGTTCGGTCTGAGGGACCCGAAGAATCCAGGCTGCCCGACGCCGTATTTTCCTTCCGCAATGGCGACCCTCAATACGCCTACTGGCTCGGCCGACTCGCGGCCGCATCAGCAGGCAAGTCTTGAGCGAGCCGTCAGTCGTCGGCACGCGAACTAGCAATCAGTGAGATGAACTCACGATTGCTCTTGAACTTGGCGAGCTGCTTGGTGAGCTGCTCCATCGCATCGACATGGTGCATCGTGGAGAGCGTGCGCCGGAGCATGCCGACCGCGTGCAGCGTGTTGGCATCGAGCAGTTTCTCCTCACGCCGCGTTCCCGACTGCGAGATGTCAATGGAGGGCCAGACCCGCCTGTCGGACAGCTTACGATCGAGCACCAGCTCCATGTTTCCCGTGCCCTTGAACTCCTGGAAGATCAGTTCGTCCATCCGGCTGCCGGTATCGATGAGGGCCGTCGCCACGATCGTGAGCGAGCCTCCCTCTTCGAAGACGCGGGCCGTGGCAAATAGCTTCTTGGGAATGTCGAGCGCCTTGATGTCGACACCGCCCGACATCGTACGCCCCGTGTTACCGACCCACTTGTTGAAGGCCCTGGCCATGCGGGTGATGGAGTCCATCAGGAGGAACACGTCCTTGCCCGACTCGGCCATCCGCTTGCAGCGTTCGATCACCAGTTGCGAAAGCCGCACGTGGCTTTCCACGTCGCAGTCGAGGCTGCTAGCCATGACCTCGCCCTTCACGGTCCGGCGCATGTCCGTGACCTCCTCGGGCCGCTCGTCGATGAGCAGCATCACGAGGTTAAGATCGGGGTGATTGGCCGAGATCGCCTGCGACACCTGCTGCAGAAGCACGGTCTTGCCCGTGCGCGGCGGAGCCACGATCAACGCCCGCTGGCCCTTGCCGAGCGGCGTGAGCAGATCCATCACGCGGGTCGTGATCGGTTGCTGGCCAGTTTCGAGCCGGAGCCATGTTTCCGGGTTGATGGGCGTCAACTGGTCGAAGGTCTTGACGTTGACATACTGGTCGGGCGGCATGCCCTCCACTTCCTGAATCTCTCGGACCCGCGGCCCCTGTTGCCGTCTTCCTGGCTGCACGAGGGCCTTGATCGATACGCCTTCACGCAGCCGATACCGCTCGATCATCGTGGCCGGCACGAAGGGATCGGTTCGCTCACGCACGTAGTTGGTGTCGGGACTCCGCAGGAATCCATACCCGTTGGGGTGCATCTCCAGGATGCCCTGGCCGGGTTCGAGAGGGATCGGTTCACCAGTTTCGGTGACCTCCGGTTCGAGTTCCGGTGGCCGCATGCCCTCCCCCTCCATGTCGACCGCTCCGGCGCCCGTAGGCACCGGGCCGCCGCCACCACCACCGCCGCCACGACGAAACCGACGACGACGACCGCCGTAGCCGCCGCCCCCGCCGCCCCCGCCGCCGCCGCCTTGGGACTGCCCCTGACCACCACCGTAGCCGCCCGGCGCTTGGCCTCCCTGCCCGCCAAACCCACCGCGGCCCCGCGATCGCCTCCGCTTCGACATGGATAGAAAACACCAGAGGAAAAAGGATCGGACAACACCCGTTCGTACCGTTCAAGCGGCCCGCGCCTCGCGGACAGTCCGGCAGGAACGGTCAAAAAAACGGAACGAAAGAGACCCCAGAAAAAAGAGATCCTAGAAAAACCCCTCCAGCAACCAGAGCCTACAGGCCTGAGACCTACAGGATGTGGAACAGGAAGATTTGGCTCGGAAGCCCAGGCTCCAATGCCCGAACGTTTCAGAACCCAGACTTTCCAGCCCCAATCGCTCCACGTGAACGGTTGGGGAACCGGAAGAAGATCCCGGGGGGGCCGCTGAAAGGCCCGCTATCTCGAAAAATCTTTCGGAGATTCCTCGGGAGTGACACGGCGGCTGTGCCGCTGCTCAAAAACCCTGATACGACGTGTCGGTGAAGAGTATCTGACGACCAGGTCAAAATGTCAAGCGGCTGGACACCACTCGAGCCAAGGGCCGACGAATCGCCCGAGGAAATAGGGGCTCTGGCGAAACCAGAAGGCTGTTTCCGCCGCCAAAATCCGAGCCAATGGCGTTTTCGATGCGATTCCTGCGACCGTTTCGACCGATACATCTTCCGGGTCTGAAGATGGTTGGTTTGAACGGCTGACGGTATTCCGCTGGCCAGGCTACCGCCCTTCGGTTCCCGGCGTTCGTTGGTGCCAGTTGTCCCTAGAGGCCCACAAGGCCCAGAGGCTGGAGTGATGTCTTCCACCTGCATGGTGATTCCAATGCCAACCCCCTCCCGAACCTGCCGCCTGCTGGCCACCGTGGCCGCGCTGACACTGTTCTCAGCGTGGACGGCCAGTGCTTCCGCCGCCATTCCATGGCATCCCGATCTCGCCACCGCCCGCCGGGCATCGGAGATCAGCCAGCGGCCCGTGCTGGCAATCTTCACCGCCAGTTGGAGTTCGGCGACCACGACTCTTGACCGGACGACACTGGCCAGCGACGAAGCCGTCGCCCTCATCGGGGCCTGTTTTGAACCGGTCTGTGTCGATGTGGATGCGAATCCCGAAGCCACGCGTCGCCTCGGCATTACCAAAGTGCCCACCGCCTGCATCATCAACGCCGACGATCAGTTGCTGACGAAATTTGAACTTCCCGAAACACCGGCGGGATTCGTGGCTGCGGCCGCCCGCGCCGCACAGGAGGCGGCCCTCGCCTCTGCAACACGCTCGTCACCCCCCGGCACGACGACCGAGCCGGCCGTCAGCCTGCGGGAGTTTGCCGATATCTCCGGGAGCGGGTCCGCGCTGCCGACCTTCGGCAGCGAGAGCGGAAAGGGCCTGCGAGCGGCTACGACGGCGGACGTTCGTGGCACCGTGCCGCCTGGTGGCAAGGCGATCAATGCCGTTGCCGCCAAGGTCCGCATGCTCTCCGATTTCGCCAGTGACGATGGCGTCCCGGCCAGCGGATCGGAATCGGCCATCGCAGCATCGTTCCGCGAAAGCACCATCAGTCCGCCAACGGCCCCGCCTGCCGCACCAGCCGTGATTCCCCCTACGGCATCGACCCCGACCGTGGCTGTGGTTTCGACGCCCGACCCGACCGCTGTTGCAACGGCATCGATGCCGGCTGAAGTGCCCGCGATCCTCGCCAGCAGTTCCGCACTCGGCAGCACTGTCCCGCAGGCGCCACTGACCATCGAACCCGCGCCCACCACGACCACGGCTCCTGCGCACTCGACAGCCGGGGCAGCGCCGTGGCTGGGCTTGCCGCAGCAGAACCAACCGGCCGCGCCGACGTCCGCGACGCCGGCGGCTGCGGCTGCGGCTGCGATGGCGGCGGTACCCGCTGCCGGTCCGTCAGCCAGCGGCGCGACATCCGGCTTCCAGGCATCCGGCTCCCAGTCGCTCGCCGACGCGAAGGCCTCTGCAGCCCAGCAGCCTCAGGCAGAAACAAACCCCGCCACACCGGCGAAGCCGAACGCCGACGCATCGGCCACAGCCCTCGCTGAGACCAAGCCACAGAAGCCGTCAGCCACCTCGTCGTTGCTCTCGGCCCTCCAGAAGCCGTTCAGCCTGTTCTCGAAACCTGCGGCGGCGAAGCCGGCTCCAAGCAGCACGAGCACGGCCGCCGGCACTCTGCCCCAGACTGCTGCCACCCCGGCAGAGCCCGATGCCTACGGCTCCATGCCGGTCGGTCTGGAGGGCTATTGCCCCGTGACGCTGGCGGAGCGCGGCGTGTGGGTCGAGGGCCGTGCCCAGTGGGGCGTGCGGCATCGCGGCAGAACCTATCTCTTCGCCACCGCCGAACAACAGAAGGCGTTCCTGGCAGATCCAGATCGCTACGCACCCGCGCTCTCCGGCGATGATCCTGTCATGGCGTTCGATGCCGGAAAGAGCACCCCCGGCCAGCGTCGCTACGGGGTCACCTACCAATCCCGGACCTACCTGTTCTCGTCGACGGAAACCCGCGATGCCTTCGCTGCGAATCCGCAGCGGTACACCTCCGGGGCCATGGTCGCCGAGCATCGCACGCCCGCCAGCGGCCCCGTCGTCCGGTAAGCGTCAGACTGGCCGGGCCCACCCGAGGGAGCGTTCGACGGCGTCTCGCCACCGCCTGAGAAGCCGTGTTCGGTCGTTCTCAGCCACACGCGGTTCGAAGACCCGCTCCACACGTCGTGCCTCGTCAACTGCGGCATGATCGGCGAAGAAACCCGTCGCCAAGCCTGCCAGGAGTGCCGCTCCCAGGCTCGTCGTTTCGAGGACAGCCGGCCGCTCGACGGGCAGACCGAGCACATCGGCCTGCATCTGCATGAGCAGATCGTTGCTGCTGGCACCTCCGTCGACACGCAACCGCCCCAGGCTCACACCCGCATCCTGCTGCATGCAGGCGACGACGTCGGCCACCGACAGAGCGATCGACTCGAGCGCCGCGCGGGCGATGTGACCCTTGCCAGTGGCCCGCGACAGCCCAATCATGAGCCCTCGGGCAAAGGGATCCCAGTGGGGCGCGCCCAGGCCCGTGAGCGCCGGCACGACCATCACGCCACCGCTGTCTTCCACACTCCGCGCGAGCGGCTCGATCTCGCTGGCATGCCCGATCATCCCCAGCCCGTCCCGAAGCCAACTGATCAGGCTCCCCGCCACAAACACCGAACCCTCGAGAAAATAGCTGGCGTTGGCCGCGGTTGGCGACCGGCCGTCCGCGAGCGTGCACGCCGGCGTGCTGAGCAGGCCGTGGCGGCTGGCCACAGGCTCGTGGCCGGTGGAGAACATCAGAAATGCACCGGTGCCGTAGGTGTTTTTCGCGTCACCCGGCCGCACGCAGCCCTGCCCAAACGCAGCCGCCTGCTGGTCGCCGGCGCAGCCTGCGATCGGAATCGACTCTCCCAGCCAGGCTGCATCGGTCGCACCGAACGAACCGCTCGATGGACGCACTTCAGGCAGGATAGCCCGCGGCACTCCGAACAGCCCGCAGAGTTCGTCGCTCCACTCGAGACGGTGGATGTCGAACAGGAGCGTACGGCTGGCGTTCGTGACATCGGTGGCATGCACGCGACCGCCCGTGAGCCGCCAGATCAGGAAGGTGTCGACTGTGCCGAACAGAATCTCGCCGGCCTCGCACCGCGACCGCAGCCCCGGCACCGTTTCCAGGAGGTGCATGATCTTCGTGGCGGAGAAATAAGGATCGAGGAGCAGGCCGGTGCGGTGGCGGACGTCGTCCTCGATGCCCTGCGCCCGGAGGCGACCGCAGATGGCCGCCGAGACACGGCTCTGCCAGACGATCGCTGGCGCCACGGGCTGGCCGGTGGTGCGGTCCCAGAGGATCGTCGTTTCCCGCTGGTTGGTGATGCCGATGGCGGCCACCTGCTCAGCTGCGGTGCCGCTCGACTCAAGCACGCGTCTGGCACACGAGAGCTGCGACCGCCAAATATCTTCCGGGTCGTGCTCGACGATGGCGACGTCTTCGGCGGGGGCGTCGCCGGCGGACTGTGTTCGTGCGATCTGTGTCCGTGTGATTTGGGGAAACTCCTCCTGCGCCGTCGCCAGCGGAATCCCACGACGGTCGAAGAGGATCGCCCTGCTTGACGTGGTCCCCTGGTCAAGCGCGAGGATGCAGGTCTTGGGTGTTCCGGCTGCGGTCATCATTCCCTCTCGTCCATGTTCGCCTCATCCCGGCCCGGCCCGCTGCTCGTGGGGGGCACGCGCCGGCCATACCGTTCTTCCAGTCTCGCCACGCATCCGTCGACGGCCGCGGCCACACGATCCGTCGCGAGGGCACCGGCATCGGCGAGCGCCGCCGCCACGTCTGCGATCGCCTCGCGGCTAAGCCGTTCGTGAAACGACAGCATCAGCCGCCGCTCGATCAGATCGTCGAGCGTGGTGGCCCACTCTTCGTCGATACAGAACCGCACCGCGGCAAGCGGCAGACCGACCCCGTGAATCAATCGGCCGTCGGCGGCCGGACCATCTGCCCCGCGCCACACCGACGCCGCCCGTGCTCCGAACAGGGCGACCGTCGTGTCTGCGACTGCAGCGGCGTGCGGCCGCGGCAGGCCCGCCTGCTCCGCTCGGTCGCGACACTCCAGCACGGCGGTTGCCCGCGAGGCTTCGTCGCAATGTCCCGGGAGCGGCCGATCCCGAGACGTGCCGAGGACCGGCAGACCCAGCGTGCCGAGCACCATCGCCGCCGTCGTTTCGGCAAGGCTGCGACAGGTGGTGAGCTTGCCGCCCACGATGGACCACACCGGCATCGAAGTCCCTTCATGCCGCACAACCAGATGGCGGCGGGTGACCCCCGCCGGCGACCGTGCGTCGTCGGAAACAAAAGGCAGCGGACGCACGCCGCAGTAGTGCTGCTGCACCTGATCGCGACCGACCGCCACGTTTGGAAACAGCCGTGTCACCGCTGCGAGCAGATAGCCGATCTCCGCCTCATCGGCCCGGGCCTCCGCCGGATCACCGATATACGGAATGTCTGTGGTGCCCACGAGCACGAGTTCGGGACCGAAGGGAAGCACGAAGACGGGCCGGCCGTCGGCCGCCTCCGCATAGATTCCGTAGTCGGCCAGCGCGGCCCGCAGCGCTGGGCACCGTACCACGAGATGACTTCCCTTCGTGCCGCCAATCAGCCGACGCCCGGCGGCCCCCGCGCCGCTCGGAAAGACCGCTGCAAGCGTGTGGTCTACCCAGGCACCCGTGGCGTTCACGATCGCATCGGGTCTGACTTCGAAAGCACCGCCGCCAGCCGGAGACGGGCCGACCCGCAGCACGCCGTCGCGGCCGAGTTCCGCCTGCCGCTGGGTGCAGACTTCGAACCGCGTGCCCGCCGCCGCGGCGATGGTGCGGGCGTCGACGAGCAGTTCCACCGTGAACCGTTCCGGAAAGAGCAGCTGCGCATCGCAGTAGAGCCCCGCCCGAGGAAAGGCCGCTGCATCGACCTGCGGCATGCCCGCGCTGCCCGCCCGCACCATGCGGTGCCGCGGCCAGCCGGCGCCGGCCGCCAGCAGGTCGTAAAGGGAGAGTCCGATTCCCACCGTCCAGCTGCCCCGCCCCTTTGCCGCCCGCCAGGCGCGGGCCAACGACTCGCAGCCGATTAGCCGCGCGGCGGCGGCCCACAGGCCACCCCAGCGGCCCGCCACCGGGAGATAAAACGGGAGCGGCCGGACAAGATGGGCCGCCAGTCGCACGAGCCGATTGCGCTCGGTGAGGCTTTCGCGGACGAGGCCGATCTCGCCATATTCCAGATACCGCAGCCCGCCATGGATGAGCCGAGTCGACCAGGCCGTGGCACCGGCGGCGATGTCGTCACCATCGACGACGATCACTCCCACGCCGGAAAGCGTGAGTTCCCGGGCGATGGCGGCTCCATTGATCCCCGCCCCGAGCACGACGATTGTTGTGTGGGCTGCCATGATCGCCTGTCGTCGTCCTCGCCGCCGGCGGTATGCTCCACGTCATGCCCGGCGAGGTATCCCTGGAGTCCGGCGAGGTCTGGAGTCTGCGCGTGCCGATGTCTGCTTCATCCCGGTGCCGGCCTGAGCCTACTGCACGGCCCACGATGCCGTCTGCCCGTCCCACGGTTTGGCGGGGTTGCCACGGTTTCTTCGCGATCACCGCCGCCATGCACTGGATGATGCTCGGGGCAGCCTGCCTCGCGGGGCAAGCCGATCTCGACACGCCTGTTACGGCAACCTGGAACGGCATCGGCCTCCGGGACTGGGCAGGCCGGGTCAGCGAAACCGCTGGACTGCCGGTGCTGGTGGATCGCCGGCTCGATCCCGACACCACGATCAGGCTCGAGTGCCGGGAGGAACCGCTGCTCGACGTGATTGATCGCGTCGCCGCGGTCGCCAACGGCGAGGTGGCCACTCTGCGATCGTCGGTCGTGATCATGCCACTCGGTCTGGCCACCGTGGTCGCCCGTGCTGAAAAGGCCCGCGAGTCTCAGGTGGCCGCGCTGCCCACCCGGCAACGGTCGGTGCTCGACAGGCAGATGCCATGGCAATGGCCCGCCGGTGCTCGGCCCCGCGATCTGGTGGCAGCCGCCGCCGCCAAGGCCGGCATCACCCTCGAGGGAACCGCCATGGTGCCGCACGATCATCTTCCCGCAACGTCGCTTGCCGACCTGACGCTGGCCGAGGGGCTCGACCTGCTCCTCACGGCCTACGACCTCCGGGTCGACTGGCAGGCCAGCCGTGCCGCCGCTGGCAGCCCCGCCTCTCGCGTGCCCACAGGCCGGATCATCGCCATCGACGCCGGGCTGCCGCCCGCGGCAGCCACTGCGACCGCAGGCACACCAGCCACCACCAAGCCAGCCGCAGGAAAGCCGCCTCGCCGTCCCTCACCTGACAGACCGAAACCGGCGACCGACAGGCAGACTTTTTCTCTGCAGGTGGCGGCACCGCTGGAGGAACTTCTCACGGTGATCGCCGCACGACTGGGGCTGAAGCTCGACTTGGATCGCGAGTCACTCACCCGATCCGGCATCGCCCCGAGAGAGATCGTGCGGGCGACCGTCAAGGATGCATCCCGCGACGAACTGCTCGACGCCATCCTCGGCCCGCTCATGCTCCAGTGGACGATCAACGACGACACGCTGCGCGTGTTTGGCCGTTAGATCCCCGCTATCGGCTGCGGCTCGCGGGCTCCTGACCGGCCATGCGGCGGGCGGCCTCGAGGTTTTGCCGCACAGCCTTGTCGCTCGGACTGATCCCGATCGCCGTCTCATAGGATTCGATCGCCTCGCGATACCTTCCCTGCCTCGCCTGTGCCACGCCGCGGTTCGCCCAGGCCCGGGCATCCTTGGGCTTCTGCCGGATGGCCTGATTGAAGTCGAACTCCGCCTTGCGGGGCTCGTCGGCAGCCAGATAGGCGAGCCCACGGTTGAGATAGGCCAGCATGCAGCCCCGGTCGCGCCGGATAGCGGAGGCATAGGCGTTGATCGCCTCCAGTGGGCGTTCAAGCTCGATGAGCGTGAGCCCCCGCCAGAGTTCCGGCCGCGGATCATCGTAAGACATGCCAGCGGCTTCTTCGAAGTCTTCCAGCGCGATGCCATACAAGCCAAGGTGAAACCAGGCGATGCCACGCCGGAGGAAGAGCTCCGGCTCCTGCGGATCGATCTCGATTCCCTTCGAGCACGATTCGACCGATCCCCGGAAGTCTCCCAGCCGCCGCTGCACCACTCCCATCGCCAGGTGGGCAATCATCAGGTCGGGCTCGAGCTTCACGACCTCGAGGAGCATGTCGCGGGCCTCGTCGAACTTGCCCAGCCGCTCGAGCCGTTCCGCTTCGACGAGCTTTTTCTCACCCTCCGTGGGCTCTCGCCCTGATTCTTCGTCGGACTCGTCAAAGCCAAACATGCGCTCGCGTGGCAGCGGGGCTGCATCGCCCCCCCCGCGGACGTCCAGGTCGCGATCGCGATCCATGTCCCGATCCATATCGCGATCCCGGTCGCGGGAAAACGGCCGGGCCTCCCGGCGCGGCGTGGCCCCCCTGCGTTCGGCCGGTTCCCCGGGAACGGTGGTCTCTGGGAAGGGCACGGGCAGTTTGGGCGCTGGCTTGGCCGCGGGACGCGGCTGCGGTGCGGGGGCCGCGGCCGGCGGCCGCGACGGTGCCTTCCCCGTGCCAAACGGATTGAGTTCGTCGGCAAACGGATCGTCCGGTTGCAGCCGTGCGGCCGTGGCTGGTGGGCTGACGAAGGCGATGAGGGCGACCGCCAGAGCGATCCCCTGCGCGCAACGGGCTGTGGTCGTGGAGTACATGACGTTCACCCTGAGAGCATCGTCCACCAGCACCACTCCCGGCGAGCGCACGCCGCAGGGACTGCTCCAGCCCTACACCTGCTGCGACCCGATCAATCCTCCCAGACGCTCCTCGATGCCCTCGCGGATGCGACGGCTGAACAAGGCCGCCATGCCCGGCACTTCCAGAGCGACGACCAGTTCCTCGATCATGATGTCGACCGTGCCGTCGAACTTCATCCCGCTGACGGACAGCAGCACGCGGAGGCGGTCCTCTCCCTCCCACGAAGCTTCGATATCTCCCACAACGGCGGCGTATTCATCCCGCGCCCTGACGAGCGCCGTATCGAGCCGGCGACGGACTTCGTCACGCTCAAGCGAGTGCGGCACCCGAACTTCGATCGATTTCACGGCTGGTCTCCTGCATATCGAAAGGTTTGGAAAACGATTCCGAAGGCTCCCACGGTCGGGCTTTCCCTCGTTCAGAACTCACGGTCAAGACTCACTGCCAAGCGTGACTCAGGCCGACGGCACTGCGAACAAGCCCAGCCTGCACCGCACCATCCCTGCCATTGAAGCATACAGCCGACCGCAACGCGACCACATCGGGACGAAGGTCCCATGCAGACCGGATTTCCGTCGTGGCGAGGCGACCAGCCACGGCCACCTGCAGCCGCGCGGCCCGTGCGGCTGCCACCCACGTTGCCGGCATCCCCGGCGGACAGCAGGCGAACAGCCCCCCGGCGGTTTTGTCGAACGTGTCGATCAGCAGCACCGGACAGTTGAGCCCGGCCGCGGCGGCGATCACCTCTGGAGGTGACGGCGCCCTGGCCCGCTGCCAATCGGCGTAGGCCACCGCCACTCGTTCACTGCCGGCTGGCAGCGACTCAAACACCGCCAACAGGCGGTGCTGCCAGTCGGTCCCCGCCGCGCCGGCCAGGCCGATCTTCACGGCTGCGGGCGGCACCGCAGAGCCCTCCAAGAGTGCCAGCATGCGGTCGAGCCGGCGGCGAATCGATCCCCCGACGGGTTCGTCCGCTGCCTCACCCTCCAGTTCGCCACAGGCCATCGTCCACGGCCGACGTCTGCCCACCACTCGGGCCACCGCGGCGATCGCCTCCGGTTCCGCGGCACCGAGCGGACCATGCCGCGGCTCCTTGACGTCGATGATTGCGGCGCCGCCATCCAGCGCCTCGGCCGCCTCGGCGGCGTTCCGCACGCTTACGAGCAGTCCCCGCCAGTTCACGGCCCGACTCCCGCCGACTGGCCTTCGGACGCCTGCCCCTCTGACGGTGGCCGGTCGGCCAGAGTCCGCTTGGCCTCGACGAGCTGGCGGCTGAGTCGCCGGGCAAGATCCGCCGACAGCGGCTCGCACCAGCGGCCGTCGAACACCACATACCCGTCGTCCCACGTGCCCCAGGGCGTGAATGTCGCCCGCTTGGAAAAGTCGGCGGCGCGTTCCGCCAGTCGCATCACCAGCGTGTTCACCCGGAAGGCCGCCCGGTCGCCACAGGTCGGCTCGCCGCTGCGGTCGATTGGATTCGACCCTTGGAAAAAGCACTCGACCGCGTCGAGCGGCACGTCCTCGACGGCGGTTGGCGACAGCCTGACCCGCAGGCATCCTCCCACGCGTTCGAGCCGCGGCCGCGCCGCGGCGTACGCCAACACGCCGACGATCCCGGCCGCAATGCCGCAGAATGGCACCGCCACCAGCAGGAAGGAGGAGAGCGACAGCGCCCGCAGGGCCGCCGCCGCGATGAGCCCGCCTGCCACGACGGCCACCACCAACGCCAGCCACGCGACGGGACGGAGATTGCCCCGCAGCCAGATCGCGCTGGTTTCGCCACGCTCGTTCGTCATTGTGCTTTCAGGATCCCATCCGGTTTCATACCATTCTCGCGGCGGATTCCACTGGAGCCAGTTCTACATCATGCGCGACGCGACACCCTCGCACCCTACCGCCCCCGGCTCCTCTGGAGCTGGATCGGCGGTAGACGGACCTGGATCCTCCGCGCCGTCGTCGTCTTTCCGAACGCTTGCCGGGATCGCCACCCTTTTAGCGGCCTACGCCGCCGCGGCCGCCTTCGGCTGGCCGCAACATGGTCGTGATTTGCTGGTGCAGGCACAAGCGACCCCACACGCCGCCCACGAGCCAGCCGCGCACGGCGGAGCCCATGCGGCTGATGCTGGCGACGCAGGTGGCATGAGCACCTCTCCGCCGACGCTCACGGTGCTGCCTTTCGCACTCTTGCTTGCGGCCATCGCGATCCTGCCGCTCACGGCGCACCTTTCGCACTGGTGGGAGCACAATTCCAGCAAACTGCTGGTGGCCGGCGGGCTGGCGCTGGTCACGCTGGGCTACTACGCCTTCATGCACAGGCATCCGGTCGACCTCCACTTCCCGACACACGGCATCGTGGGGCCGGCCGCGGCCGGCCCATCGTGGGGCGTGGCCGGCGCCGTCCTCACCAACGCGATGCTGGCGGAATACGTCCCGTTCATCGTGCTCCTCTTCGCGCTCTACTGCATCACCGGTGGCGTGCGGATCGAAGGCGATCTCGAGGCCACTCCCTCCGTCAACACCGCGTTTCTCGGTGTCGGGGCCCTCGCCGCAAGCTTCATCGGCACGACCGGTGCCGCCATGCTGCTGGTGCGGCCACTGCTCGAGACCAACCGCGAACGGCGGATCGTCGCCCACACGGTCGTGTTCTTCATCTTTCTGGTCTGCAACTGCGGCGGCTGCCTGCTGCCGATCGGTGATCCGCCGCTGTTCCTCGGCTATCTGGAGGGCGTCGATTTCCTCTGGACCCTGTCGCTCTGGAAGCCGTGGCTCGTCACCAACGGCCTGCTGCTCGTGATCTACTGGCTCTGGGACACGTTCTACGCCCACCCCCGCGAACGCGCCGGTGACATTCAGCGTGACGTCCGCATGGCCGGCCCGCTGAAGATCAGCGGCCTGTGGCCCAACGCCCTGCTGATGGCCGGCGTCATAGCCGCGGTGGCGCTGCTCGACCCGGCCAAGGCCGTGCCCGGTACGAACTGGCACCCCTGGATATTTCTCCGTGAGGCGGTGCTCTTGACGCTCGTGGCCCTGTCGCTCGCCCTCGGCTCGAGCGAGATTCGCACACGCAACGGGTTCACGTATGGAGCGATCCTCGAAGTGGCCGCGCTCTTCCTGGGCATCTTCGTCTGCATGCAGCCAGCTCTAGCACTGCTCCACGAGCATGGCGCCAGCCTCGGCATCCATTCGCCGCGAGCATTCTTCTGGGCGACCGGGGCCCTCTCGAGCGTCCTCGACAACGCCCCGACCTACCTCGTCTTCTTCAAGGCCGCCCAGGCGCTGCCCGCAGACGGCGCGACCATGGCGGGCGTGGAGGTGGGGCGGCTGGCCGCCGTCAGCCTGGGAGCGGTGTTCCTGGGGGCGATGACCTACATCGGCAACGGGCCAAACTTCATGGTGAAGGCGATTGCCGAGCAATCCGGCGTGAAGATGCCGAGCTTCTTCGGCTATTGTGTATATAGCTTTGGCGTGCTCCTGCCGGTCTTCATCCTGGTCTCCCTGCTGTTTCTGTAAATAGACTCTGAACTGCCTCTGAACTGCCGGCGGCTGCCCTGCCCGCCCGGCGGCTCGCACAACCCCGGCATCAAACCGCGTGACTCAAGCCCACTCTTCCGCAGATGGTTACGATCTGATCACGACCGAGTCGCAACTCGGGGCCCTCGTCGAACGGCTCGCCGCCCACTCTCACGTTGCCTTCGACACGGAATTCGTGTCGGAACACACCTACCGCAGCCAGCTCTGCCTGATCCAGGTTGCGGCGCCCGACACGCTGGCGGTGATCGACACACTCAAGGTGCGGGAGCTCGACCCGTTCTGGCGGCTGCTCACCGAGCCCGGCCGCACCACCGTCGTGCATGCCGGCCGAGAGGAGATGGGATTCATCCTGCAGGCGATCAAGGCCCGACCATCGTCGCTCTTCGACGTGCAGGTGGCCTCGGGCCTCGTCGACCACGACTACCCCGCCGGCTATGCCTCGATCGTGCGGCGGTTTTTGAACCTGCCGACCAACAAGGGAGAGACACGCACCGACTGGCGGCAACGGCCGCTCACGCCCGCCCAGCTGGAATACGCCCTCGACGACGTCCGCCATCTGGAGAAACTCTGGAAGAAGCTCGAGGGCAAGCTGGCGACCTCCGGCCGGACCGCCTGGATGCAGGACGAGATGCAGTCCTGGCAAAACGACGTCGAGGAGTCGTTCATCCGGAAGCGGTGGCGGCGAGTATCGGGGCTCTCCGGCCTGTCGCGGCGGGAGCTGGCAATCGCCCGCGAACTCTGGCACTGGCGCGACAGCGTCGCCGAGTCACGCGACATGCCGCCCAAGCGGGTGCTCCGTGACGATCTCCTCGTCGAACTCTGCAAACGAAAGAGCGCCGATGAGAGGCAGATCTCGGCCATCCGTGGGATGCAGCGGTCGGACCTGCGGCACATCCTCCGCGGACTGTCGGAAGCGATTCAGCGCGGCCTCGAACTGCCCGACGAGGAGTGCCCGGGCGGCGAGAAGCACCGGGCACCGCCCCCCCAGCTCGCCGTGCTGGGCCAGTTTCTGGCGACGGCGATCGCCGGCGTCTGCCGACAGATGCATCTGGCACCGGCACTCGTCGGCACGTCTTCCGACATGCGTGACCTGCTCGCCTACAAGCTCGGCTACTGGGACGACGACGATGATCGCGCCCCGCTGCTCGCCTCGGGCTGGCGGGCGGAGGTGGTGGGGTCGCTCGTGGACGACCTGCTCTCGGGGAAGGCGTCCCTGCGGATCGGCGATGTCCGCTCGCACGACCCGCTGGTCATCGACCGTCACGGCTGATCGGGCGGGGATCGACGTCTGTTTGAATCGCGCGGTGGGGCGAAGTAGCGTTGTCTTCTCGCTTCCACTCGCCGTCTTCGAGCGCGATCACCGCCATGTTCGTCCATAAGGAACAACTTGAGTACGTCCTCCGGCCGGACGACTACCTCTCTCCGGAGATCCATCGCAGCGAGGTCGAGCGGCTGTTCCTGTCCGCCTGGCACCCCGTGGCGATCGCCTCCGACCTGGCACGCGAGGGCGATTTTGCGACGCTCGAAATCCTCGGCCGGCCCATCCAACTCCGCAGGATCGACGGTGTTCTTCGCGCCTACCTGAATGTCTGCTCGCACCGCCACTGCCTGCTGACGGACCTGTCCCGCGGAAATGCCCCGCGGATCGTCTGCCAGTATCACGGCTGGGAGTATGCCGCAGACGGCAAGGTCGCGAAGGTGCCCGATGGTGGCTGTTTCAAGCCCTTCGACCGGGAGAATGCACGGCTCCAGACTTTTTCGGTGGAGACGTGCGGCGAACTGGTCTTCGTGCGGATCGCAGCGGATGGCCCCACGCTCCGTGATCATCTGGGCGAGTGGTTCGACCGTGTCGCGGCATCATTCGCCGCCCCCTACAAGTGCAACTGGCGGTACTCAAGCGATTTCACCTGCAACTGGAAGATCCCGGTCGAGAACACGGTCGAGACCTACCATCTGCCCTACATCCATCCGACCACGCTCGGTGGCTTCGGACTCATTCCGGAAGAGGCGCAGAAGCACTATCTGGAGAACCGTTCCACGACGCTCGTCTACGACCTCGGCCGTGACAGCGAGCCGGTGAAGAAGCAGCGGCAGGTGGTGGGCTGGCTCGGCGGCGGCACGACGACCGACCAATACGTCCACCACCACATCTTCCCAAACCTCGTATTCACGTTCTCCGACCTGTTCACCTATGCGCAGGTCTATCTGCCGACCGGCCCTACGACCTCCTCAACCCTGGCGTGGATGTTCAGCCTCGACGGCACGAAGCGAAACCCGTTCGCCCGTGTGATCGCCCGGCTGGCCGCGAGGCATGGCGTGCAGGCCAACTCCGCCATCCAGCGGGAGGATGCGAGTGTCTTCGCGGCCCAGCAGCGAGGCCTTGCCGCCACGCCATTCAAGGGCTGCATCGGCACTCGCGAGGAGCGGATCTGGTGCTTTCACCAGTACCTGCGCTCGTCACGCGGCGATTCGCCAACCGACTAGTCGGAGAAGCGTGCTAGGCGTGGGCAAGCGACGCTTGCCGCGAAGCGAGCCGACCGATCATGTCGACCGCCAGACGACGGCCCGCAGGGTCGCCCGTCTCGATGGCGAGTTCGCCACGGCCACACAACTCGGCGGCCGCCACTCTGCCTGCGAGAAGCCGCTCCAACGATTCCGCAGCCAGCCAGACCGTCGGAACCGACGGCGCGGGCAGGCCGACGTGAAGCGACACAGGCAGGCCATGTTCAATGGCAACCGTCCACTGTCCGCCACCGGCTCCGGTGGCCGCGAGGCCGACCGCGGAGGCCGATCGCGGCGCCGACCAGGCAGCCGGGCCGAGCGTTCCTTCGATCATTGCCCTCGGAGTCGACTGCCTCGCTTCGCGGCCCGGCGGCGGCCAGCGGAAGTTGTTGGCGATCGCGAACCGGCAGAGGCGGCGAATCGTCTCCTCGTCGAGGGCTGGTGCAGGCAGGCCCGGCACGGCGCGGTGCGTGTTCGTGGCGTCAAACCGCGGGTCATCACGCCAGTAGGCCTTGTAGACATGCATCTGGTCGAGGAACAGCTTGCCGAGCGTGAGCGGGTCGAAGGCGGCCGCGGGCTTCGGACCGGGGGCTCCAGAAACCGCGAGTGCCTCCCGCTTCCGCTTCAGCTCGGCGGCCATCTCCACGACCAGCCCCTCGAACACGCTGCAGAGCGTGCCGACGCTCGTGGGCGCATCGGATGTCAGGTGGTACGTCCGACCGTGGAGCGACTCGTCGAGGATGATCCGCGTCATTACGGCCGACACCCAATCGACCGGGACAAGGTTCTTGCATTCCGTTCCGGTCATGCCAAGCACGTCGAGGAGCGAGCCGGGCTCCATTTCCGCGCCGACGAAAGCCTGCACGAAGGGCTGCACGATCCGCAGCGGCTTATAAAAGCCGTGGAACGTGTTCGTGAAGCCGTTGACGAGGTCGCCGACGATGATGCTGGGGCGGTGGACGGTGCAGACCTCGAGAAATCCGGCCCCCGTGGCCTCCGCCTCCGAAGTGATCTTGCTGCGTTCGTAGTCATTGCCGGGGATTTGGCCGACGTCGAGTTCGCTCTCCAGGATTTGTCCCTGCCGCAGGCCGCAGACATACGCGCTCGACACATGGTGCAGCCGGCGGATGCCGGTGTCGCGACAGAGCGCCAGCATGTTCCGGGTGCCGGTGACATTGCTCGTGTAGGGCTCGCCGTCCGACTCGCGGAGCTGGAATGATAGGCTGGCCGCCGAGTGGATCACCTCGCAGACGTTCCCCGCGATCCACGACCGCTGTTCGGCCGTGAGTCCGAGCCCGTGCGCGGACAGGTCACCCTCGAGCACCACCGGACACGGCACGTCAACGCCGGCCACCTCCCGCCAGTCGGCGAGCAGTTCGTCGACACGTTCCGCGCCACCGGCGGTCTTCGAACCGCGAACGATCACGGCTATGCGGCGGCCGGCGGCGGCGAGATCGCGGAGTAGCGACCGGCCGAGCAGGCCAGTCGCACCAGTGAGAAGGATATAGGAATCGTGACTTGGCATACGTGTCAGACGTGGATGGCGGCTCCTCCATCGACGACGAGCGTCTGTCCCTGCACAAGATCGGCGAGCGGGCTGGAGAGAAAGAGCACGGCATCGGCCACGTCGGCCGCCTCGAGCATCCGTTCGCCCATCATCGTCTTGTATTGGCGGCCGGCGAACATCTCGGCAGCGCCGGGGAGCCGCTTGGTCGAGTCGGTCTCCACGAGCCCCGCCTCGACCACGTTGACATTCACACCGCGATCGCCGAGTTCAAGCGCCCAGTGTCTGGCCAAGGCTGTCAGCGCCGCCTTCGAGCCGCCGATGAGGCCATACATCGGGAGCGCCATGTGCGTGCCATGACTGGAGAGCACAACGGCCTTGCCCCGGCCCGGGGCCGACTCGAGCAACGGCGCCGCGGCCTTCAGCAAATAGACGAACGACAGCACGTTCGTGTGCATCGCCGCGTCGAAATGCCGTTGCGTCGTGGCGGCCAGTGGACGGAACCCGCCCGTGGCCGCGTTGTGAACGAGGATGTCGAGCCGGCCGAACTCCTGCTTCACGAAGCCGATCATGTCATCGACGTCCTCCTCCTGGCCGACGTCGGCCCGCACGCAGGCAACGTGGCGGCCCATGGCGGCGATCTGTGCCGCGACTTCGTCGGCTTCGCGGCCGCTGGTGACGTAGTTGACGACGATGTCGGCGCCCGCCTCGGCGAGGCGGAGGGCACAGGCCCGGCCGATGCCGCGGCTGGAGCCGGTGACGAGGGCCACCTTTCCGGTGAGATCGATCATGGGCGATAAGCCTCCGGGAAACGTGTTTGAGACTGGAGAAGGGCACGCCGGGCAGGTGTGGCCGCGACGGCGACGATGTGCCTGTTGATGCCGATGAAACACCCCGTGCCACGGACATCGGCGAAACGATCCTGCGCGATCCATGCGAAGCCCGCGGCCGATAGGTCGCGAATCGTCACCGTCCTGGGCCGGAATTCGCTATCGAGATGGGCCGCCTTGTAGGCGGCCTCTTTGGCGGCCCAGAGCAGCGCCCGCACGAGGCCATGATCGTCGGGCATCAGCGACAGTTCGTCGGGCGTGAACCACGCATCGAGACCACGTCCAGCCTCAGCAGGATCGACGATGTCGAGTCCCACCCACGCGCTGTCGCACAGGGCAGCGCCAACCAGACCCTCCAGGTGCGAAATCGAGACCGACACCCGCGTCGGGATTCCGTCGACGAGCGCAATGGGCCGACCTGACGGCATCACTGCCGCAAGACGCACGGCATCGACGTCGAGATCGAGGTGTGCAACCGCGAGTTCCTCGGCAAGGCAAGCAGCCTGCCGGGACAACGACATTGCTGAATCCCGGGGCGGCGTCACAAACACCGCGTCGACGCTCCACGGCCCCACCCGCACCCGGCGGCGGATCGGCTCCTGCGAAAGGCTACGTCCGGCGGTTACCGGCTCCACTTTCTCGCTGATCATGACGACCGACTCCGTTCGGCAGCCATGACGGCCAGGTGCAACCCGTCGAGGGCGAGAACAGCACGGCCATCGTCGCCAAACAGCACGAGGTCATAGATGCTTTCCCGCGAGTCCTGCGACCGGAAGAGAAGCCGTGCGACGCACTTCTCGCCGCCCCGCGGCGGCGACATGATCCGCAACCGCTCGAACGCCACGGGCACCTCGACGCGACGGCCGCAGAGAATGTAGGAGTAGACCGCACACGCCACGATGCAGCCGTCGAGGAGCGCAACGGGCACCGTCCAGCCCTTCGGACCACGAGGCAGGGTCACGCCATCTCCGTGCTGCGACACAAGCCGCCCCCAGCCGCCGCTGCGGTCGAGGAACAGGCCATCGAGAGTGCGGAAGGAAGGGCCGTGCCGCAGCGGTGCATCTTCCTGGTAAACCATCGGATTGAACGGGAATGGCGACTTATCCAGCGTCACGGCGACCGGCTCCAACGGCCCAGCGAACACCTTGCCGCGTAGATGCACCCGCTCCTCCCCGGCAGTGCGGCCTTCGGCGTTGAGCACGGCCGCCCAACATTGGGCCACGATCGTGTCACCGTCGCGTTCGCCGATTTCCACGCGAACATCCCGCGGAGCATCGACGGGGAATCCGATCGGCCGCTCGACGGTGAAATCGCGAATCTCCTGCACGTGGCCACACGCCCCGGCGGCGACCGCGGCCTGCGCCAAGAGTTCAGCCCCCATGACGGCAGGCAGAAGCGGCCGCCCGTACTGCAGATGGTCGATCAGAAACCGGTCGCTCGCTGGATCGAGCCGGAACGACACCCATGTGCTGCCTCCCTGCTGCTCAACCCCGCCCACGAGGCTGCCCACATCGCCTCTCGGCTGTGGCACGTGACCGGCTGCCACCGCGGCGGCCGTGCTCTTTGAGACGGTGGTCGCAGGGGCGGTGCCGCGGTCGACGTCGGCGGACGAGACCGCGTCTGGGCACATCGCCGGCTCGGTGACAAGCACCTCCGCATCCGGCAGCCCCGCCTCGATCTCGTCCATGAACCGTCGCACGCCCTCGGCCAGCGGCATGAACTTGAGGCCAAACTGCTCCAGCACGAACCGGCTCTCCGGTCGGCTCGCCATGCCGACCTCGTCCCACGCATGCCAGTGAAACACCGTCGCCCGCAGTCCGCGTTGCTGCCGCAGCTGCCCGAGCATCTTGGCGAGCATGTCGTTGGCGAGCGAATAGTCGGCTTGGCCATGGCCGCCGAGGCGGCCGCTCGTTGAGCCGAAGCCGACGATGGCCTCGAGCGTGGCCGGATCGACCGCCGCCACCAGGTGCTCGAGGCCAGCACACTTGGGGCCGAGCGTCGCCTCCAGTCCGTCGATGGTCTTCTTTTCGAACCGGCACGCCGCCTCGAACCCGGCACCGTGCACGATGCCGCGGACCGGCCCGACATCCCGGGCGATCGCGTGCACGACGTTCCTCACAGCAGCCGCGTCTGAAAGATTGCAGGCGAAATACGTCGCATCCACTCCCGCCGCCTTGAACTTGGCCAGTGACTTCCCAATTTCGATCGACTTCTCGACCATCTTCCAGGCTGTCCGTGGATCGCTCCCGCGAGCCTTCGCGTCGAGCATGATGCGACCCTTGAGATCGCGGAGTCCGGCTTCGTCGAGTGACAGCCATACCTGTTCCACGGCGACCGGTGCCGTCGAGCCAACCAGCGCGAGCTTCAGCCCGAACTTTCTACCCAGCTCCCGCGCGCACTCGGCCGTCACGCCTCGTGCGCCGCCGGTCACGACCCATGTGCTGCCCTGCCGCAGTGACTCAAGCGCCGTGCTCGCGGCCGGTCCGGTCTCGCGCGCTGCGATCGTGACACGCCGCCCGTCGACGAGGCCAACCTCCACCGGCCCGACTCCGTCCTGCATCTCGGCCACGATGCCGGCCGCGAGTGCAGTCTCTGCCAACCCCGCCGCCGCATCCACCACGCGCACGTGCAGGCTGGAAAACTCGCGGGCGATCCCCTTGAAGAGTCCCGCCATCGCACCACTTACCACCGAGCCGATCGTGCCGGAGAGTCCAAAATCACCGCCGAGTTGTGCAACCGTCGTCAGGGTCGCGGAGCCGATGTCGTTGGCCTTGCCGCGCAGCACGAGCCACCGCTGGCAGGCGAAGAACGGCGCAACAACCGCCGCCGACCGCCTCGAGAGCCAGTCGCCGGCAGTCTGCTGCCGAGGCGTGGCCACGACAAGGTGCCGCACGGGACCACCCGCCTCTGCTCGCTCGACGGCTGCGATCGCCTCCTCGGCAGAACTGCAGTCCAGGACAAACGGCCTGGCACCCCGGGCGGTGAGCGCGGCAGCGAGTGCATCGGCCAGGCTGCCACTCCCCAGGATCAGCACACGTTCGCCACCGAGGCTGCGTGCCGGGCGAAGCGAACCAGCATCGCGGAGGGCGAGGCGATAGCGGCGAGTGATCTGCTCCACCCTTCCATTGCTCTTCCCGGCCGCCAGCGAAGCGTCCCGCGAGACGGTCAGCCACGCCTCACCAGCAGGATCGGTAGCCACGGACGCAAGCCAGTCGCGACCGGCCGGTCCACCAGCGCGAACAGCAGGTTTCCCTGCGGCTGAGCCGACGGCCATCCACGCGCACGTCGCCGAGAGCGATGCTCCGGTTCCAGCGGAGGCCAGCAGCAGCGACGAAAGGGCCTGCTCCGGCACGACCGTGCCGTCGGCCAGCGCCACGCGGGCCAGGGCCGCACGTGGATCACACTGCTGAAAGACCGGGGGAAGTGCCACGATCTTTCCGGCAGCCGATACCTCGATCCCACCGCCACGGACGTTGGCCACGATGAGGCCGCAAGGCCGCGTCGCCATCCGCGCGATCATCGCATCCGCCTCCGCCATCGACCGGCACTCCGTCACCACCCGTTCGACCGTGCCAGCCACCGAGGCATTCCTCACGTTCTCACGGCTGATCGTCGCGACGAGGCCCGAGTCATTCCAGCCGACGATCGCTCCCGGCAACCCCTTCACGCTCACCAGCGTGCCACGCAGCCCATGGGTCTCGAAGCGTTTCGCAGCGGGATCGGCGTTGCGGCCGAAGCAGACGAGCAGTCCGCGGGCGATGGCACCGGCATCAGTCGGCGCCACGATCACCGCGTCGCAACCGCCAAGCGCCGCCGCCGGATCGGCGTACGCGGCCCGAACGATGTCAACTTCGATGCCTGCCCCCTCGGCAATGCCGATGAGTTCTTCATCAACCGCAGGATCGCCGCCGGAGAACGGCCCATCGCTCAGCGCTGCGGCACACTGCCGCGACCAGAGCCGGATGGCGACAGCGTGTTCCCGGCCGCTTTGCAGACCGCGTTCGAAGGTCTCACTGCGGGCCGCGGTCGTTGCAGCCTGAACGGCCGCAGGCGGAGCGGACTTCCCGTCGACGCGGGGCAGCATGTAGTCGAGCAGATGGCGCAACGTAGGAAACTCTTCGAGCGACACGCTGTCGTCCGCCGCCAGCCCATACTTTTGGCCAATCTCGCCGAAGAGCTGCGCCTTGCGGATGCTGTCGATGCCGAGATCCGCCTCCAGATCAGCATCGAGCTCCACGATCTCACGCGGATACCCCGTCTGCTCCACAACAAAATCAATCAGGAACGTCTCCAGCTCCGTGGCCAGGCCGACTTCGTTCGCCGCCGAAGCGACGGTTGCGGCCCGCTGGGCATGACCGTTCTGGGCAGGACCGTGAGCCACATCGCCGTTCGTCGGAATGGCAGCCTGCTGGACCGGTGCGGCCACAGCTGCAGCAGACTTCCCGCCCACACGGGGCAGCATGTAGTCGAGCAGGTGACGCAGCGTAGGAAACTCGTCGAGCGACACGCTGTCGTCGGCTGTCAGCCCATACTTCTGACCAATCTCGCCGAAGAGTTGTGCTTTTCGGATGCTATCGATCCCGAGATCCGCCTCCAGGTCCGCATTCAGTTCAACGATCTCACGCGGATAGCCTGTCTGCTCCACCACGAAGTCGATCAGAAACACTTCCAGTTCCGTCGCCAGGCCGGAATCGCCTGCCATAGGAGCGGCAGGCGCGGCTGATTGAGCATGGCCGTTTTGAGCATGGCCGTTCGCCTGAATGGCAGACGGCTGGGCCGGCGCGGCCGCAGGTGGAGCAGACTTTCCGCCGACGCGGGGCAGCATATAGCCGAGCAGATGGCGCAGCGTGGGGAACTCGTCGAGCGACACGCTGTCATCAGCGGTCAGCCCGTACTTCTGCCCGATCTCACCAAAGAGCTGCGCCTTGCGGATGCTGTCGATCCCAAGGTCCGCCTCCAGATCCGCATCGAGTTCCACGATCTCTCGCGGATACCCCGTCTGCTCCACGACGAAGTCGATCAGGAAGTTCTCGATTTCGGCGGCAGCAGGCCCCTCCTCCTTCAACCGACGCGACAGCCATCTGGCCTTGCCGCCCGAACGTGCCAGCACATCAGCGATGGCATCGCGCGATGCTGCCGAAAGGATGGCCGCATGATCGCCCGCGGTGATTTCAAACAGGTGCGTCGCGCTGTCAAGGAATGCCTGCACGCCTCGGCTCGCCGCTCCTGCCCGCATCAGTGGTGGTTCGACGCCCGCTTCAGCGAGTAGTTCGGCAACTGCGTCTTCCAGACACCCGGCATCTGCCCCCGCAGCCGTCTGCTCCTTCGCGATGGCTGTCAGCCGATGCGTCGGCTTTGCCTCCAGTTCCAGCAACTGCGTCGTGGCCGCGGCAGGCTGCAACGTCGGAGGCTGACGATGCTCATGCCCACTGCCGTGGCCGTTGCTGTGCCCGTTCCCGTTGTGCCCGACCTCTTCATGTGTCGCCGCCTCGACTGGTCTCGCAGTGCCACGATGGGCGGCCCCGCCCGACGAACGGTTGCGTTCCCGTCGGCGTGCCGTCGCATCGAATGACACGATCCGTCCTGGCTGTCCTGGCTTCGACGGCACCTCGACACTCTGCCCCGACTCTCCACTGCCGAGCGCGCCCGCTGCCACGAGTTGCTCTCGCAGTCGAGCGAGATGCTCCTGCGGCGAACGGCCGCGTTGATCAAATTGCAGGAAGGTGACGCCCTCGCGACCCTCCAAAATTCGCCGCGTGAGGCCAGTGAGCACTCCCGACGGTCCCACTTCAACGAATGTCCTCGCCCCCGACTCATAGAGCTTCTCGACAACGCCCACCCAGCGGACCGTCTCGGTCATCTGACGAATCAGGCTTTCCTGGATGGCGGCCGGACCGCCCAGGGCAGAGGTCGTGGTGCTGCTGAACGTCGTGATCTGCGGTGTCGCGATCGGCAGCGAGCGAATCGTGGCCGCGAGGCTCTCTGCCGCCGACGCCAACAGCGGCGTATGGAACGGGCTTGGCACGGCGAGCCGTTTCGATTTGACCCGGCGCGAGTCGAGAATCACCTCGACGGCATCGACGATCCGCGCCGTGCCACCAACCACGAACTGCTCAGGGGCGTTTTCCGCGCAGACCCACACTTGCCCGGCGAAGGGTTCGATCGCCGCCATCACCGTCGCCCGATCCGCGATCACCGAGAGCATGGCGCCGTTCCGCGGACCATGCCGCTCCACGGCGTCGGCACGGGCGATCGTGGCTCGCGCGCCGTCACCGATGCTCCAGGCCCCGACGGCAGCCAGCGCGGGAAACTCCCCGAAGCTATGACTGGCGACGACGTCGGGCACGAAGCCCATCCCCTGCAGCACACCCCACGCGAGCAGGTCGCCCAGATACATCGCCCACTGCGTATCCCAGATCTTCGTGCCCAGTCCGTTCGCGGGCTGCCAGGCGATTTCGGAGAGTGTCTCCCGACCCTGGGCCCGCGCCAGACGATCAAGTCGGGTGAGCACGCTTCGTGCCTCACCCGAATCCTCGACGAGTCCACGGAACATGTCGGTGTATTGGGATCCCTGACCGGGGAAGATCGCGGCCACGAGCGGTTGAACGCCGGCGCGTGCCGGCGATTGCGCCAGCTGCGGCGCACGGATCGCCTCGACCATCGATGCCGCCCGTACGGGCTGAGGCCGAGCCGCTCGGGGCAACGGCAGGCCGTTGTCGAGCACCAGATGTCCCGCCTGACGCTCTTGGATCACCGTCACGCAACCCGCCCGGTAGCCGGCCGCGTCCACGGCGCCGAGCG
>JBILKZ010000188.1:0-5604 GCA_044376405.1 Pirellulales bacterium | reverse complement strand
CCAACGCGGCTGCGGCGCCCGAAGTGACGCGGGCCCGCCGATTGCTCGTGGAGTGCAGTCGCGACCTTGGCCGGGACATGGGCCGGGAAACACCACGGGAGGTCTCCCGATGACCGAGCAACAGGACAAGTCGCTGGAACAGCCACGCGGCGAACCGGTCGACTTCGCCAGCTTCGACGAACTGGTCGAGATGCTAGCCCGCTGGAGCGGCTTACTGCCGGAGTGGCCGCCGGCCCGAGCGGTGCGGGCCGAATGGGAACAGATCGAACCGCGGCTCGACCGCGCCCGCCGCGAACTCTCGCGGATGCTCGTCGTCGGCGTGATCGGCGGCACCGGCACCGGCAAGAGCACGCTGGTCAACGCGCTGGCCGGCTGCGACCTGAGCCCCGCCGGCGACATCGCGCGGCCGACCACGATCAATCCGGTGGTGGTCGCGGCCCGCGACGTCGATCTCTCCTGGCTGCCGGTCGATGCAATGAATGCCCGCGTGGTCCGCAGCGACGCCGCGGCGGTCGCCAACATCGTGCTCGTCGACTGTCCCGACCCCGACACGCAGGCAGAGGCCCTGCGGCATGGCGGCGGGCAGGCGACACACAGTCCCGCCCGGCCGAGCGACAGCAATCACAACCGCGAGCTTCTCGAGGCGGTGCTTCCCGCCTGCGACGTGCTCCTGCTCGTGTCGACCGCGCAGAAATACCGCTCGTGGGTCGTCGCCCGGGAGGTGGCCGCGTTCGCTCCGGGCCGGCCGCTGCTGTTCGTGCAGACCCACGCCTCCCGGGATCCCGACATTCGGGACGACTGGCGGCGGGAACTGGAATCGCAGGGCTTCGTCGTGCCGCGAATCTTCCGGCTCGATGCGGTCGAGGCGGCAACGCGTTCTGCCGCGGGCCTCGAGCCCGACGTCGGCTTTCGTGATCTGGTGGAGGCGATCGATGCAGAGTTGGTGGGGCGGGCCGCTCGTCGCGTCCGCCGCACCGGCAGCCTCGATCTCGCCGGATGGTTTCTCCGACAGTCGCAGGAGAGCCTCGCCCCGTTGCGCGGGCCCGTGGCGCAGCTCTCCGCCGGCGTGGCGAGCGAACGGACAAGGCTCGAGGGGATTCTCGCGAGGTCTGTCGGCTCCCGGCTGCGGGCGAGCCGTACGGCCTGGCAGCGCATCCTCACCGGCGAGATCGTGGAACGCTGGCACGGTGGACCGTTCGCGTCTTTTCTCCACGTCGTGGAATCGATCATCGCGTTCTGGCCGCGCATGCGGGCTGCAGGCGGCGGGCTGATCACGCGGCTGCTCGCCGGGCAACCGGCCGACATGATTCCCGCGGGGCAGGGAGGCTGGCAGGCGGTCGAGGAATTGGGGCTCTCCGCGGCGGAGGTCGAGCAGTCGCGGAGCGTGCTGTGCGGGCTCTCTGCGCGGGCGCGACTGGCCGAACCGCTCGTGGGGCGAGCCCGACTCGAAGAGTCCCGCGTGGCCGCGACCGTCGGCACGCTGCTCGAACGAACCGCCGCCTGGCTCTCCTCCGGCATCGATAGGCTCGTCGCCGACCGACGCGGACGGATCGACGGGCCGGTGTTTCGCTGGGTCTGCGAGGCGCTCTTTTCGGGGCTGCTCGTGGCGGTGCTCGTGCGGGCAGGTTGGAATTTCTTCGTCGGCCATCTCTGGCAGGGCCGCGTCGTGGATGGCGGCGGCTTCCTGCAGGAGGCGCTCGTGTGGGTGATTCTGTGGGGATTCTTGCTGAGGTGGATCGCGTTTGCCCGCGTCCGCGTGGGGCTCGATAGCGACATCCAATCGCTCGTCGCCCGACTGCCACAGGCGCATCTCACCGATCCGCTGCTGGCCGACTTTGCCGCAGCCGCCGACGCGACGGCCCTGTTCATCGAACGGGGCGATCGTCTCCTTCGCGACCACGAGGCGCTCGTAGGCCGCCTGACTGAGTCCAGCAGCGGCCTCGGCCGCCTTCGCGGAGACTCGCAATGAAGAGCCTGCTGAGTGCCCTTGCCGTCGTCGGCTGGCTGACCGCGGCGACCGCGGCTGCGGACCTCGATGAGGTTGTGGCCCGCGGTGAACTGATCTGGGCCGCCGATCAGGAAGGGGGCGGGCCCCATGTCTTTCCCGACCCTGCCAATCCACAACGGCTGACCGGCTTCGAGGTCGATCTGGCAGCACTCCTCGCCGAAGAACTGGGGGTGAAGCCACGGTTTCAGCAGGGGCAATGGGACCGGCTGCCGTTGCTGCTCGGCCGCACCGCGGATTGCGTGATCAACGGCATCGAGCTGACGCCGGAACGGCGACGCGACTACCACTGTTCGCGGCCCTATTTCGCCTACAGCCTTCAACTGCTCGCCCGCCGTGACAGTTCCCTCGACACGTTCGAAAAGCTCACCGCTCCGGGACCCGAAGGACGGTGGCGGGTGGGCGTGCTCACCGGCTCGGCCGCCGAGAGCGTCATGCGATCGCGATCCGATCTGGAGGTCGATGTGATCGGCTACGACGGCACGATCGACTCGCTGGAGCAGGTATCGACGGGCGTGCTCGATGCCGCCGTGATGGACGACTGCATCTTCAACTTTTACGCCGACCGCTTCAGCCGGTTGCGGACGGTGGATCGACCCTTCGCCGGCGGCTTCTACACGATCCTCACGGCCGGCGACACGCCGAAGCTGTCGGCGGCGATCGACGCGGCGATCGGGCGGCTCATCGCCGACGGTCGGCTCAAGTCGCTCTATGACCGTTGGGATCTCGCGGGCCGGCAGCAGATGCTCATGCTTCGCGACGCCGCCGAAATTCCGGTGGCCCGCCGGAAGAACCTCGGCGAACTTGCCCGCGACACCCTGCCGCTCCTGCTCAAGTCGGCCGGGATGACGGTGCTCCTGTCGTGCCTGGCGTTTCCGTTGGCTGTCTGCATCGGCCTGGCCGTGGCCGTGGGGCGGATGTACGGGCCCGCGTGGCTGCGGCCGCTGCTGACGGCCTACGTCGAAGTGCTCCGCGGCACACCGCTGATGCTGCAGCTCTACGCCATTTTCTTTCTGCTGCCGAAGATCGGCCTCGCCCTGCCGGCGCTGGTGGCGGCGGTCATCGGCCTCGCGCTCAACTATTCGGCCTACGAGTCGGAGATCTACCGAGCCGGACTGAAGGCGGTGCCGCTCGGGCAGTTCGAGGCGAGCCTGTCGCTCGGGCTCTCGAAGTGGCAGGCCCTGCGGCATGTCTTGGTGCCGCAGGCGGTGCGGATCGTGATGCCGCCGGTGACAAGCGACTTCATCGCCCTCTTCAAGGACACGAGCGTCTGCTCGGCGATCACCGTGATCGAGCTCACCAAGCGGTACAGCGTGCTGGCGCTTTCCACCGGCCGAATCGTGGAACTGGCCGTCGTGACGGCGCTGCTCTATCTTTGCATGAGCTGGCCGCTGGCACTGCTCTCGCGCTGGTTTGAGCGGCGGCTGGAGCGGCCTGCCGCCGCCGGCGCGACGGAGGGCTGACCGCATCGTGTTTACCGTGTCATCGCTGACGAAATCGCGGGCGCAGGGTCGTGTGCTCGACGACGTGAGCCTCGCGGGGAGCGAGGGTACGGTGACCGCGCTCGTGGGGCCGTCCGGCAGCGGCAAAAGCACGCTGCTGCGGTGCTTGAACGGACTGGAAACATTCGACACCGGACAGATCGCGATCGCGGGCCATCGGCTGGCGGCTGGGCCTCATGCCCCGGGCCTGCTGGAACGACTGCGTCGCGACGTGGGCATGGTCTTTCAGCAATTCAACCTATTCGCCCACCTGTCGGCGGTTGAGAACGTGGCCCTGGCGCCCCGCGTGGTGCTGGGATTGTCCGCGAGCGACGCCCGTACCCGCGGCCTCGACCTGCTCGACCGGGTCGGCCTCCGCTCCTTTGCCGACGCCCGCCCGGCCACGCTCTCGGGCGGCCAGCAGCAGCGGGTGGCGATCGCGAGGGCGCTGGCGATGCGGCCTCGCGTGATGCTCTTCGATGAGCCGACCAGCGCGCTCGATCCGGAGATGACGGCGGAGGTGATGGAGGTGATCGTCGAGTTGGCCCGGGCCGGACAGACAATGGTGGTGGTGACACACGACCACGGCTTCGCCCGGCGGGCCGCGTCGCGAGTGGTGGAACTCGCCGCAGGCCGGATCGCCCGCCAAGGACCGGCGGCCGACGTACTGGCAAGCGCATAAAAAAACTCCGCCCGGGACTTTTGGTCCCGGGCGGAGCTCACTGGCCGAAGTCGGGCAACAGATCTCCGCTCGACCTATCGTCCGATTATCACTTAGCAGAAACCGTGCGGCTCACCGCCACCACCTTGCCGGTGGTCTGCTTCTTGGCAGACGCATCGGGCGTGGGGGCCGGGGCAACCGACGAGTCGCAGGCACCGCAGGCAGCCGCACCGCAAGCCGGCTCAGCACCGCAGCCGGGCTCGCAGCAGCCAGCGCTGCAGTCGGGCTCGCAGCAGCTCGACTTGTGGCAACGGTTCTTCTTCGCCTGGTGGATAGCCTTCAGAAGGTCGGCAATCCGATGCTTCTTCTTGCCACAGACCTTCGCAGCACCGCAGCTCGGCTCGCAGCAGCCAGCACCAGCGTCGCAAGCCGGCTCGGCGCAGCCGTTGCCGGCTCCGCAAGCAGGTTCCGCACAGCCGTTACCAGCACCGCAGGCCGGCTCAGCACAGCCGTTACCAGCACCGCACGCCGGCTCGCAGCAGCTGTCCGTGCAGCCGTGGAGACGCTTCTTGCAAGCAAACAGACCCTTCAGACCGCCGAAGAGGTCATGCTTCTTCTTCAGGCAGCCCTTCGCAGCACCGCAGCTCGGCTCGCAGCAGCTGTTGCCGGCATCGCAAGCCGGTTCCGCACAGCCGTTGCCAGCACCACAAGCGGGCTCCGCACATCCATTGCCAGCACCGCAGCCGGGCTCGCAGCATCCATTGCCGGCATCGCAGCCGGGCTCGCAGCAAGAGGCACAGCCCTTGTGGCCGAGCATCTTGTCAAGGAGCTCGAAACCAAACGACTGACTACAAACGGTGACGCCGAGAACCAACGCACCGAGGAACAACATACGCTTCATCGAGCCACATCTCCTTTGCTTGTAGATCACGTGAGAGTCTTCGTCCCGATCGCGAGGTAGAGGTCACCCCGAGGTTGTGATCTACGAACTGTCTTGCGGCAGGCCTGTCGAGCCATTCCGTGACTCGAAGTATTTTCAGGTTGCTGCCGCCCCCTGGTTGCCCGACGGGCACAGTGATTGCCCCGGGGGACATGAGGGGCTATCGGCGGTCAGGGGAAAGCGGCTTGAGCGACACCCAAGTATTTTTCGTTGCAGGACTTGTGGCGTGTTGTGGGCAAAAAATGCAGCGCATAACGCGTGTGGAATCTGTGCGGCGCGTTGCCGTACAACCCGCACAGATTCAGGCATTTTGTCTGCGCAACCGGCAAGGTTTCACGCGCGCAGGAGCGGCGTGTGAAGCTGTGCGGATTGTGCTGGCGCAATCGGTACAGGTTGACAGTGATGGCACGACCGATAGACTCCTCCAACGAATCTGGTGGCCGGTCGTTCGCAGCTGTGGACGGCAGGCAAACAGGGAACTCCGGTGCGATTCCGGGACGGCCCCGCCGCTGTATTT
>JBILKZ010000187.1:0-5610 GCA_044376405.1 Pirellulales bacterium | reverse complement strand
CGGCAGGATCGCCTGCTGCGCGGCGGCGAACAACCGCGCGGGCTCGTGAGCCAGATCGCCAGAGCCGATGACCGTCACGAGCGGTCGGGCCGACACTACGGCAGCCACCACCATCACCGCCAGGCCGTAGGCATGGCCCGCCAACGACAGGAGTGAGGCCGTCGAGAAGATCCGTGACAGGCCCGCCAGCAGACTGATGCGGTCGAACGAGGGTGCGATGCGTGAAGGCCGCCAGGCCGGTCCGTCGAGCAGCATCCTGACCGTCAGACCAACCGCGCCGGCGACGGCCACCAGCGCCAGCGTCGGAAGCACCACCGCAGACGGCAGCACCAAGTCGAGCTGAGGAGAGGCCTCGAGCCCTGCCGTCGTGAAACTGGCCGACTGCTGGATCATGGCGGTGGCCGCAGCGAACGTCGCCTCTGCCCATGCAGGCAGGAGCAGGAGCGTGGTCGCCACCGTCGCCACCCACGCGGGCAGACTGGCCATCGGCATGAAGCCCTGACGGCGGGCCAGTTCACGACGGCGGGGCGTGGCGGGAATCGTGCGATCGGCGGCGTCGCTCATCGCGTCACCTCCCGCCAAAGCAGGCGTCGATCGACCGCAGCATCATGATCGCGCTGCCACCGGCCCAGGACTCCGCCCCCAGCCAGATGCTGGCCAGGAGCACCAGCGAGGCAAGTCCTTGCAGGAGGCCAGGTCCGGTCGAGAACGGAATCGCGCGGAGGCAGATGGCACTGGCAAGGTGAAAGGCCACCACCGCCACGAGCGCCGGCATGGCGAGCATGACGGCCAGCGAGAGCGCCACCGCCGGCGCGGTCACCGCGAGCGTCACGAGCCATTCCCCCGGTGGGCCGCCAAACACGGTGCCGATGGGCACGTGCCGCACGCTGTCGATGAGCCCACCCACCACGGCCAACTGGCCTCCAGCGGTGAAGAAGGCGGCGAGCCCCACCCACCAGGCCAGTCTGGCAATGCCTGCCGACTCGCCGGTGGCATCGGGATCGAAGTCGTCGGCCCAGGAGAGCCCCGAAACACTGCCGAGGATCCCGCCGGCCCACGCGGTCGCAGTCAGCACCGCCGCCGCCGCAGTGCCCATCATGAGCCCGACGAGCAGTTCACCGGCCAGCACCGGCACGAGCGAACCGACCGGCCGCGCTGCCGCCGCATTCTGCACAGCCACCGCCATCGGCACCGCCACCGCGGACAGCGCCACGGCCAGCGCCAACCGGATGCGGAATGAAACGCCTGGCAGGATCGGGAGCGTGCCGGTGCAGACGGCCGCCGCGATGCGGCCGCACACCCCCACCGCGACGACGATCTCCGGCGACAGTGTTTCAGGCATCACGGGATCCACGCTTCACGAAAAACATCGCATCGTGCCGCCCCGACAGGCGGATGCCTGTCCGTAGCAAGTTTCTTGGCCGACATCCGTCGGCTGGTTCTTACCCGGCCCTCCGGGCCTGGTGCTGCGGGAATAAAAACCCCCAGATGCTGAGGAGCCGGTCGGAGGCACGCGCAGGAGCCGGTGAATTCTGCGACTCTCGAGCGATCCACCATCGTCCACGAGCCTCCTGTAGCAGAATCCGCCGGCGACGAGCATGCCGCAGCCGGCGAACCAATGCGGCTTCATTCACTTGCGATCCGTTACGGCGACGCAGCCGTGCGGAACATCTCGACGAATCGCTCCACCATCCACGGCATCACGAGCACCAGCGTCACCGCCATCGCCAGCATCCGGGGCGCGAGCCCCACGAACGGTTCGTGGATGCCGGTGGCCGACTGCACGAGGCCGGTGAGAAGCGCCACGCCAAAGCCGGCAAGCAGCACCGGCGCGATCACGAGCAATCCCGACAGGATCGCCTGCCTCACGATTTCCACGAGGTCGCCGTCGTTCATGCAGCCTCCTCACGTCACCGTCTTGCTGACGCCGTCGAGCAGAGACCTGACCACCAGCGACCAGCCGTCGGCGGCCACGAACACCATCAGTTTGAGCGGCAGCGACACGAGCGTCGGCGGCAACATCACGAGGCCCGTCGACACCACCAGCGTCGCCACCAGCACGTCGAGCACGAGAAAGGGGAGCAGCAGCCGAAAGCCGATCGCGAAGGCTGTCTTCAATTCGCTGACGAGAAACGCCGGCAAGAGGGTCTCCACCGGCACGTCATCGTAGGTGGCCACACGCTTGGGCGCGGAGGGATGCCGTGAGAGAAAATAAAGCATCGTGTCGCGGTTGCCCGACTGTTCGATCTGCGTCGCCATCCAACGGCGAACCGGCAGCGAGCCCTGTTCGTAGGCTGCGTTCAGCTCGATCCGCCCCTGCTGATAGGGCTCGACGCCATCGCGGTAGGCGGCCGACCAGACCGGCCACATCACCAGCGCCGAAAGAAAGAGGGCCAGCGACGTGAGAATCTGGTTGGAGGGGAGCTGCGGCGTGCCGAGCCCCTGCCGGACCAGCGTCAGCACGATCGACATCCGCACAAAGCAGGTGGTCATCAGCAGCAGCGCCGGCGCCAGGCTCGCGACGCCGAACATCACCGCGGCGGAGAGCGTGGCGTCGAGGGAGCGGGTGCCGAGGAGTTTCGTGAGCATGCCGGAGACCGCCGTGGCATCGCCGCGGGCGGCCGGCCGCGGGGCAGACGTCGCGGGCTGGTCGGGCATGGGGGACGGTGCGATCGCGGTCACGGCCGCCGGCTCGGCGGACGGTAGCGTGGCCGGCTCGAGAGCGACAGTCGCGGGCTGGATGGCCTGCGTGGCTGCTTCTCCAGCAACCACCGGCCCCGGCCACGCGGTCACCATTGCCATGACCAGCATGACAAGCATGACCAGCACGAGCAGCATGCGTGCCGCTGTCCGGAGGAGGATCATGCCGCCTCCCCGCCGGTGCGGGCCGCCGTCGCCGGCAGGCTCTGCGGCGCGACGCTCCGCGATGATGCAGCAGGGCGAATGGGCGGGTGAACGCCGCGGCAGGCGGCGGCGATGCAGGCCGTGGCCTGCGGGTCGGTGAGTTCGGCAAGTGTCTGGCAGCCGGCAGCCGACACGCCAACGAGCAGCGTCTTGGGGCCGAACCGGACGATCCGCACGGCATGCTGGCCACCGAGCGAACCTTCACCCAGCACCTCGAAGACATCCGGAGGCAGAACGCTCGCCCGTCGCCTGTTGAACGCCGTGGCGGCCGCCAGCACCCCGAAGGCGGCGGCGATCGCGCCCAGCAGCTTCCAGTCGGTGAGTTGGCCAGAACGGGCTGCGGCGCCGGTCAGGCCGGTGGCAAGGTCGGCTGCAGCGGCATCGCCATGGGAGTTGAGCGGCAGTGCCGGAAGAACCTGCGGAGCACCGCTGCCACCGCTGCCGACCCCAGCGTGCCGGGCCGACGCGACAGAAGACGGCGCGGCGGTCTGCAACGAAACCGTCTGCGGATGGTCGGTGGAGGATGGTGCCTCGGACAAAAACGCTTCCGGCAGCGGCGCGACGGCGGCAGTGGGTTCCAGACCTGCTGCCCGCACCGGAGCGCCGCAGGCGCACACCGCAAGGATCAAGGCTGCCGCGCGGCCGATTCCGAAGCCGCTGGACGACTTTCCAGGCATGCCGTCACCAGCCGCAGCGTCGGTGGCGTGGGCTTCACCTGCACCAGACCAGTCGATCCGCGGCTGCTGCAGGCCCTGCCGCGGCAACCGGCCCACCAGTGAAGGATCACGACGGCCGCCGGCCCACCAGAGAAACCCAGCGAGCAAGCCCACACAGATGCTGGTGGCCGCCAGCCATACCTGACGCGGAATCTCGCCGAAGCGTCCGGCGACCGCGGCGGCGACGACGGCATCGGCAGTGAGGGGAGCGGGGATTGTCCGCGCTGCGGTCGCAAGAGCGGCTGGGGCAGCAGAGGACCGGCTGCCTGCCGTGCCCCGGACACCTGACTCGCGGCGGGCCAATGAGTTGGAGGCAACGGGAAAGCTCGTGACCATCACCCGCCGCCGGGTTGGATCGCGGGTCGCCGGCAGCAGGCTTTGCACATGGCGACGAATCCTCTCGGTCTCCTGGGCCTCAATCGCTATCGGCTGAAGCACTGGCTGGCCGGCCCGCTCCTCCGCCGCCCGGCAGGCTGCCTGGAAATAGCTGTCGGGCACCGCGATCGAGACGTGGATCGCCTCGGGCGTGTCGGTCGCCGGCGCGGGCTGCGCGAGCGCGGGAGAAGGTGGTGGCGACGCGACGACGATCGCCGAACGGAGTCGAATCTCGGCAGGCGCGTTGGCGTCGGCGGATTTCTGAACCGGCCCTGGAGCAGCGGCATCGATGTCGGCGGGATGGGCGACGTGCATCTCTTCAGGCCGGGGAGCCAGCGGCGCCGCCTCGGAATCGTGCAGACCGAATTCCACCGACACGTCCACGGTGGCTCCCTTCAGGAACGCCAGCGACTGCCGCACCTTCGTGGCCAGATGGTGCTCGTGCGCGATCTTTCTGGCGAGCGCTGGATCGGCGCCCGCGAGCATCGCGGCCTCACGGTCCTCGGCCGACTCCAGCGGCCCGGCATACACGCGACCGCTCCGCAGGTCGGTCACTGCCACGCGTTCCGGCACGAGTCCGGCGATCGATGCGCTGACGAGCACGCGGATCGCCTGCACGCGGGCCGGGTCGAGCTCCATGTCGGGCTGGGTGCGGACGTTGACGCTGGCGGTCTTCGCCGGACCGCCGCCCTCGAGGCTGTGATGGCTCTCGGTGTCGTAGAGCACCGCGGCCCGCTCGATGCCGGGCATCGAGCAGATGACGAGCGACAATTCCTCCTGCGTTGCCACCCGCAGCAGTTCGCCCTGCACCGCCCTGCTCTGCCACGGGCTATTTTTCTCAAGGGCCCGCCGGAGGCTGCCGCCAAACTCCCGCGGCAGCGCCTCGGCATCGACCAGCGCCCGCATGTAGGCACTCTGCCGGCTGCGTGGCACCCAGACCCGGCCGCCATCGGTGCGATGGTCGGTGAGTTGGGCCCGATCGAAGGCCGCCTCCATGATCGCCATCTCGGACGACGGGAGTGCCATGCCGGCGAGCAGTTCGACCTCTTCACTCGTTGGCCGATCGCGCAACAGCCAGCCAGCCCAGCCGATCGACGCGGCGACGAGTCCTAGCGCGATGATCTGGGCCGGCGTGATGGCCAGCAGGCGGTCGCGGGACGATGGCGAGGGTTGCTGTGCGTCCATGCACTGCCCTTCGTGACGGGGGAACTGAAGCGGTGAGAGGCGAAGCGGATGCGGTGCGTGTCAACGCGGCGGAACGGTCGGCAAAGGACTCGGTGGCGGGCGGGGGTGCCGTCAGGCGGCCAGACGTTGGGCCTGCCGACACGGCAGCCTCAAGGTGATGGCCACGCCCCCCTCCGGGCAGTTGGCGGCCCGGAGCGTGCAGTCGATCCGCGCGGCGGCCGCACGCACTGCAGCCAGTGCCAGACCGGCTCCCTCCGGTGTGTCGTCTCGAGCGTTCAGACTCTTGCGTGCTGGATCGTTGCGCGTTGGATCATTGAGCCATTTCCTGACGGGGTCGGACAGCGAGGGACCGGAGTCTGCGACCTCGATCTCGATCGCATCGCCCACGTCGATGCTGGTGACCACGACCTCGCGGATCGCCAACCGCTGG
>JBILKZ010000088.1:0-16306 GCA_044376405.1 Pirellulales bacterium | reverse complement strand
AGCTCCGCCATGCTCCGTTTCCACTCCCCGCTCATCGAACCGGACGTGCAGATCTCCCGCATCCGGCTCTCCGATCAGATTACCGTGCTTTCGCCCACAGCGACTTGCGTTGGATGCAGTTCGTGAGTTTCATAAGGCCGTAGTCTTCGTACAGCCTTAGGTCCGGCAGGTTCTGATACCTGCGGTTCCCACGGTGCTTCCTACGCACCCACCAGCGGAGCCTACGGCAAGCGTGCTCTTGCACGACCTGCCAGGCTCCCGTGGTGTATCCGATGCGGAAGTAGTTGCCCCAACCGGACAGAAGCCGGTTGACGCTGACTACGACCTGCTCCGGATCACGCCACGTCGTGCGGGAGTTCGTCAGTTCGCTGATCTTTTCACAGATCGAGCGAACCTTGATCCTGGACGGTGCCGGCGCAAGATACCGCCGGCCCGTCCTCCAGGAGACTTGCTCGCCGAACGTGAATCCCAGGAAGTTAAACGTCTCGGCCGGGAGCGAGCACTGCCGCGTCTTCCGCTCGTTCACCGTGAGCTTCAGTCGTTCCATCATCGACTGCATCTGGGCACGGGCCGCGTCGGCCCGCCCAGGCTTGCAGCAGATCACGAAGTCGTCTGCATAGTTCACGATGCGGGCTTCCAGCCGCTGCTCGTGTCCGCCCTGCTTCCAACCCAGCACGAACCGTCGCATGTAAAGATTCGCCAACAGCGGCGAGGCCACGCCGCCCTGCGGCGTGCCACGACCCTCGTCCTTGTTGCGGGTCGTCCGCACCTTCCGCCCCTTCTCGTCCGTCTCCTCGACCGCAGCCTCAAGCCACATCTTCACCAGATGCAGCAGGTGCCGGTCGCTGATCCGGCGAGCCACGCACTTCATCAGTTCGTGGTGCGGAATCGTGTCGAAGTAGCCGCTCAGGTCCGCGTCGACGACTTCCGTGTAGCCACGGTCCAGCCAGCCTTGGACCGCCTCGATCGCCCCGTGGGCGTCGCGGCCGGGCCGATAGGCATGCTGCTCAGGCTGAAGGTCCTCGTCGAAGATCGGCTCTACGACGAGCACGAACGCCATCTGCACCACGCGGTCGCGGATCGTCGGGATCCCCAGCGGACGCTTCTTGCCGTCCGCTTTCGGTATCCACACCCGTCGCACGGCCGCTGGCCGGTACGTCTTCTTCCTTAACTCTTCTGCCAGTTCGCCAAGCCACTGCTCCACCCCATACGACTCGATGGCCGCGAAGGTCTGCCCGTCCACGCCCGGAGAGCCGCCGTTGACGCGGCAACGCTCGTAGGCATGGGCCAGGATGTCTTCCCGGTACACCTTGTCGTACAGCATGTAGAACCGGTAGCCAGGCGACGCTTTCGCTTTCGCACGTAGCACGGTCTGAAGCTTCTCAACCTTTTCAGGAGGTCTCAGGCTCATCGCCAATCTCCGGCTTTCACTTCTTTCCATACTCCTCTGAAAGTGAGGCTCCTTCCCTCCGCCGGCATTACCCGGCTTCGTCGGTACTACGAGCCTCTCCGACTTCCACCCGGCCCAGCCTCTCCCTCACGGGTCGCCAGTTGCCCCTCAGCAGGACACCGGTGTGGATCTCTCGTGATTGCGTGTCTCTCCCCTTGTCACGTGCCATCGCCATTACCCCGGCGGGACCACGGGAGCACCGGTTGTGCAACTCCAGTGGCAACGGCCTTCCCCGTTCGGACAGCGGGTCGGCTCCCACAACTAGCATTTTCGAGGCTTGCTCAGCGTTCACTCACGTTATGGCCCGCTGACTCGCTGAGCCGCCCAAGGCGGCCCGTTGACGTCAAAGGCTCTCGACAGTTCGTTACCTCCCTATCGACTTCGACTGCTTCCTGGCGGACAACCACCTCCAGGTGCGGGTCTTGCACCCGCGGGATAAAACACACCATTCACGACGCACGCCCGGAGCGCAAGCGACGGGATCGCCGCGGCGTTCGCACCGGAACCCGGACGGAATCCGTGAGGGGCTGCCCACGTCCCGAGAGCCGGCGTTGCTCGGGCACCGATCCGTCTCAGCGGATTGGTCGGCGCAGGCAGGATGCCGAAGCGAACGTCCGGCGACGGGGCATGGGCAGCCCCGAACCGTTGCCGGCGGGTAATCCCCAAGCCGCACAGGTTTCACGTGAAACCGGAAAAATGGGCGAGCTAGGAAACGAGGGTGGTTTCACGTGAAACCGCGTCCATGCCGGGCCGGTTGCTGCCGATATTCCGTGGGCACGCGTTGTGCGTGCATTGGCGTTTGGAAGGGATGTGGGTGTGGGACGGATTCTCTGTGTGGCCAATCAGAAGGGCGGCGTCGGCAAGACGACGACCTCCGCCAACCTCGCGGCCGGCCTGGCCCGGGGCGGCCTCCGCACGCTCCTGCTCGACCTCGACCCGCAGTGCAACGCCACCACAGGCTTCGGTGCCACGCCCGCGCTCACGCACCCGCTCGTGTCGGAGGCCCCGCTCTCCGAGGCCGTCGTTGAGACCGGTATTCCCAATCTCTCCATCATCCCCGGAAGCCGCAGTGTCCGCGATGTCGAACGGATCGCGGCCGAGGCCCGGAGCGGGTCGATGGTGCTCGAAAATCATCTCGCCCGCGGGCTCAATGCCTGGGACTATTGCCTGATCGACTGTCCGCCGAGTGTCGGCGAACTCACGCGGACGGCGCTGGCCGGGAGCACCGAGGTGCTGATGCCCATTCAATGTGAATACTTCGCGCTCGAGGGACTCACCCAGATGATCGAGGTGATCCGCGACGTGATGGCCGAACGACCGGGCCGGCTGCGGTTCAGCGGGATCGTGCTCACGATGCACGACGCGTCGCTCGAACTGACGGCGGAGGTCGAGGCCGAGGTCAGGGATTTTTTCGGGGAGATCGTCTTCGAGACGGTGATCCCGCGCGACGTGGCCGTCTCGGAGGCGCCCAGCCACGCGCAGAGTGTGCTCGATTACGCCCCGCGTTCACGAGGAGCGCGGGCCTATACAGAACTGTGCATGGAGGTACGCGACTGTGAGTAAGGAACGACGCTTGGGCCGTGGGCTGGAGGCACTGCTGGGCCGGGCCGGGATCGATCCCGCACCAGCGACGCAGGGCAGCGCGGCCGTGGCCACGCAGCCCGCCCGCCAGGAGCTCGGCGCCGGGGCCGCGCGGTTGATCCTCCACAAGCCGGAGGAGTTGGAACAGGCCGCCGCGTCGCTCCCCACCAATGAGATTGCCGAGGGCCTCATCGACCCCAATCCGTGGCAGCCGCGGAGCATCGTCAACGACACCGATCTGGTGGAGCTGGCCAACAGCCTGCGGGAGCACGGGCTCGTGCAGCCGATCGTGGTGCGGGCGCATGGCGACCGCTATCAGTTGATCGCGGGCCAGCGTCGGCTCTTCGCCGCGCGGCGGCTGGGCTGGGGCAAGGTCCCTGTCCGGGTGCTCGAGGTCGACGACCGGCAGATGTCGGAGATCGCCATCGTCGAAAACCTGCAGCGTCGCGACCTCGACCCGCTGGAGAAGGCGGCGAGCTTCAAGCAGTATCTCGCTTCGTGGGGCGGCACACAGGACGAACTCGCCAAGCGGCTCTCGATCGACCGCTCCACCGTGGCCAACCTGATCCGCCTCCTCGAACTGCCCCAGGCGGTGCAGAAGCGGCTCCGCTCAGGCGCGATCTCGATGGGGCACGCGCGGGCGCTGCTGCCGCTGGGTGACGAGGAGGAGCAGTCGCGGCTGGCCGATCGGATCGCCGCGGACGGGCTCTCCGTCCGCGCGATCGAAGCTGAGGTGGCCGAGATCCTTCGAGCCGACGACCTCACCGACGAGGATGGGCTGGCCGACGAACCCGGCGATCAGACCCGCGTTGGGGGCACTGCCACGACCACCGGAACGGCGGTGAAACGCAAGCCAGGCCGCCCGGCGACGAAGCGTTCCAGCCAGACCGTGGCCGTGGAAAACGACCTGCGGCGGGCACTCGGCGTGAAGGTGGTGGTGCACGCCAACGGCAAGGGGGCCGGCCGAATCGTGATCCCGTTTGCCAATCTCGACGAATTCCAGCGACTTTTCGAGCATTTGGCGGAGTGACTCCGGCCGCCGATGCGGTAGACTCTTTTCGCGGGCCCACGGATCACGGATCGTGGGCCCGCCATCGGGGCGTAGCGCAGTTGGTAGCGCGCCTGGTTTGGGACCAGGAGGTCGTGAGTTCGAACCCCACCGCCCCGATTGACTTGTTCGTGAAATGAGAGGACGGGATTTGCCCTTCCCGGTGGCGGCAAGTTTTCAACTTGCCGAATACGACCAAGAGCCCCCAGCAGGTGGACGACAGGGCCTGGCAGGAAACACTGAGCGACCGCATTCAACAGGTTCAGGCTTTTCACCGGTACGACGAGGCATGGAGGCCGTGATCACGCCGCCAAGGCTTGGATGAACGTGGGCTCCCATGCAAGCCTGAAGCGCGAGCGAGGGACCGTCCCCATTTTCATCCTCCCGGATTGTTCACCCAGCGGTCTCCCGCGGGTGCTCCGCGAGAAACTGTCGCAGGGCGGCGTTGACGGCCACCTCGTCCGGAAACGCGTCGGCGATGTCGGCATCGAGCCGCACGACACGGAGCCTCTCCGCGTAGCGGGCGGCGTACTTTCCGCGGACGACGCCCTGCAATGATTGAAAGTCGTATTCCTCGCGCATGTCGTTATCGCCGGCGTCGTTCGCGTCAGGGGAATCGGCCATCTTCGTAATCCTTTCGCTCCCGACGCGTTGCCACGCGGGCGCTGATGATCCGCACTTCCTCGTCGCGGTCGGCATGAACCACGACGAGCAGCCGACCGGCCGCTGACGTGCCCATGGTCACGAAACGCTCCTCAGCGTGCGAATGCGTTGGATCGAACCCTGTCAATGATAACGGATCGCCAAACACGGTCATCGCTTCCGCGAACGACACGCCGTGTTTCCACTCGTTGGCAGTCGCCTTGCCTCGATTCCAGGCGAAATCCATCGACGGCGACTCCTTCGGTTTCGGTGCTGTTCTTGCCCGCGACGAAGCACCTCCCAATATAGTGTACGCATGATCACTTTTAGACCAAGCCGGGCGTGAACGTCGAGCGGAGCCGGTCCGGTATGAATAACGAAAATTCGCTCCCGTCCCCCTTTTCCCCTGCTTGACTCGGTTCAGGCCCAAGGCGACACTCTCGGCCGGATCCATGTTCGCACGTCGGCGTCCCCAATACCGCTCATCCATATGACGCCTTCTGCGGTGCTCAAAACGCTGCTGACTCTCGCCTGCATGGCTGTTGCCAGCACGGCGTCGGCTAGCACGATCACGACCTGGTCGGGCACCGCTGCCAATAACAACTGGTCGACCAACGGCAACTGGACCACGAAGCCGACGACGTCTGGCACGTTCTCGCTGGTCTATCGCGGCAGCCCGACCAGGACGACGTCGACCAACGACATCGGCCCCGGCGCGGTGAAGGTTGACTCGATTCTGTTCAACAACACCGGAAGTGGAACGTTCACGTCGAACTTCATCCTGTCCCGTTCGGCGACGTCCCCCGCCCTCTCGCTCCTCAACGGCGCCACCGTCACCACGACAGCTGCCACGACGGGCACGCTGTCGGACACGATCTCGAGCAGCCTTGCGTTCGGTGGCACAGCCGGGTTCAACATGGGCAGCAACCACAATCTCACGCTATCGGGCACGCTGTCTGGCGGCGGTACGCTCGTGAAGAGCGGTTCTGGCGAACTGCTGTTGTCGGGCACGAACGATCTCACCGCCTTGACGATCCAGCAGGGCGTGGTGCAGCTCAATGCCACGGCCTTCGGCGGCGCGATTGGCCGTTCTGGCAGCCCTATCAGCGTCGTTGACCTCGGAACGAGCACCGAGACGGGTGGGTTCCGCACGTCCGGTGTCGGCTCCACTCTCGCGCCGGTTGCGACCAACCTGCAGTTCCGTCTGAACGGTAACGGCAACGTGACCCCGAATCTCAGCAGCAACATCACCTTCAATGCTGCCAATTTCAATGAAGCGGTTAGTGGTGTAACGACGCCAGTGACACTGACACTCAATGGTGGCGGTGGAGTAAACGTCGGCACGCAAACGATCAATGGTGCGATTCAGGACAACAGTGCGAGCGGGAAGGTCAACGTGACGATTGGCGGTGCGAACCTAGGCAACGTCTGGGTGATCAATGGCAACCAAACCTACACGGGTGACACCACCGTCGCCGAAGGTGGAAAGTTGTTGATGAATGGCACGATCAGCGGGTCATCGACGACGACGTCGTATGGCTATCTCGGTGGCTCCGGCACGTTCAACGGTGCGGTCATCGTGTCGTCGGGCACGCTGGCCCCAGGCGGTTCGTCCGTGGGCGGCGGAGTGATCGACACGGTCGGTGCCCTGACCATGGCGTCGCTCTCGCTCAGCGGTTCCGCGACGACGCAACTGGCGATCACCGGCAGCACGGGGGATCTGTATGACCAGATCATCGGTTCCAGCACGCTGAACTACGGTGGCACGCTGGCCCTCACGCTGTCGGGCAGCTACGTCGATCAAACGACGTTCAACCTGTTCAGCGGTTTCACGAGCCACTCGGGCAGCTTCGGCGCGATCACGCTGTCGGCGGTTGACACCGACTTCGACGGCATGACGTTCACCGCACCCGATGCGAATGGGGACTGGTACACCGGCTGGACCGCGAACAATCAGGCACTGAAGTTCTCGCAGTCGACCGGCACGCTGACCGTGGTGCCGGAACCCTCCGCGGTTGCCATGGCTCTTGCCGGGCTCGCCTACGGCGGCTGGCAGATCGTGCTTCGTCGTCGGCTGCGGCACGAGCGGGCGTGAGCGGAGGGAGCGGAAACACGGACAAGTTAAAAACGTGCCCCCACGCTCCCGATGCTGAGGAGCCGGTCGGAGGCACGCGCAGGAGCTGGTGAATTCTGCGACTCACGAGCGATGGACGATTCGTCCAAGAGCCTCCCGTAGCAGAATCCGCCGGCGACGAGCATGCCGCAGCCGGCGAACCAGTGCGGCCCGTCAGCACCGGCTGCATCAACTCCCGGACAAGTTAAAAACTTGCCGCCACAGGCGTCACTGCCCGCCGGCGAACCGCAGCCCCGCCCAGACGGCGGCGAGGGCCGCGACGTTCGTGCCGACGACATACGCGGCCGCCGTGAACGGGCGGCCCCCTTCGAGCAGCTCCACCGACTGAAATGCGTAGCTGGAAAAGGTCGTGAACCCGCCCAGCAGGCCGACGAGCAGGATCGTCTCCGTGCTGATGCCGATCGTGCCGCGGGTGCGGGCCAGCCCCACGATCAGCCCAAACGCGAGCGACCCCGCCACGTTCATGGCGAACGTGCCCCAGGGAAAACCGACGCCAAAGAGCCGCGTGGCGAGGGTCGTGCAGCCGGCGCGGAGCAGCGTGCCGGCGGCACCGGCCAGCCCGAGCAGAAGGAAGTGCGTGAGGTGATTCATGGGTGGAAAGCGATTATACTGCCGAACTTTCCGGCCCGGGCCGCGTAGTGGATCGGTTCGGAATCACGCCGGAGCTTGGGAGCCGTTCCCAATTCCACGCCCGGTCAGCCCGTCCCCGCCCCTGGATAGCCGCCTCCCACGATGGTCACCTTCAACAAACGCATTCTCTTCGTCGGCTTCGGTGCCGTCGCCCGCTGCACGCTGCCGGTGCTCCTCGATCACATCAAGGTCGACCCACGCAGCATCACGATCCTCGACTTCGAGCCCAACGAGGCGGCGCTGCGGCCGTGGACCGACAAGGGCGTCACGTTCGTCCAAGACAAGGTGACGCCAGAGAATCTCGGCGACCTGCTCGGCAAGCACCTCTCCGCGGGTGACCTGCTCATCGACCTCGCCTGGAACATCGACGGCTGCGAGATCGTGCAGTGGTGCCACGACCACGGCGTGCTCTATCTCAACACGTCGGTCGAGCTCTGGGATCCCTACGAGCATGCGAAGGGCGCCCACCCCACGCACCTCACGCTCTACTGGCGGCACATGAACCTCCGCAAGCAGATCGCCGGCTGGACCTCGCCCGGCCCGACGGCTGTCCTCGAGCACGGTGCCAACCCGGGGCTCATCAGCCACTTCACAAAGCACGCGCTGCTCGACATCGCCGCCAAGTGCCTCGAGGAGAAGAAGTTTTCCGGCGAGCAGGCGGAGCGGATCGCCCAGCATGCGAAGAGTCGGGCCTTCAACCACCTCGCCCATGAACTGGGCGTGAAGGTGATCCACTGCAGCGAGCGGGACACGCAGATCACCAACCGTCCGAAGGAGGTGGACGAGTTCGTCAACACCTGGAGCGTGGAGGGCTTCCGCGAGGAGGGCACCACGACCGCCGAAATGGGCTGGGGCACGCACGAGAAGGAACTGCCCCCGTTCGCCTACCAGCATGCCGACGGCCCGCAGAGCCAGATCTGCCTGGCCCGCATGGGGATGAACACGTCGGTGGTGAGCTGGGTGCCCGGATCCACGATCGTGGGCATGGTCGTCCGCCACGGCGAGGCCTACAGCATCACCGAAAGGCTGTCGGTCCGCGACGGTGGCGGAAAGACGATCTACCGCCCCACGGTGCACTACGCCTACTGCCCCTGCGACGCGGCGATCGCGAGCCTCTGGGAACTCCGCGGCAACGACTACCGACTCCAGTCGCGGATCCGGATCATGACCGACGAGATCACCAGCGGCTCCGACGCCTTGGGCGCGCTGGTGATGGGCCATCCGCTCCACTCCTGGTGGTGCGGCACCGACCTCTCGATCGAGGAGTCGCGGCGGCTCGTGCCCCATCAAAATGCCACCACCATGCAGGTCGCGATCTCCGTCGTGGCAGCCTGCATGTGGATGATCGAGCACCCCGACCGCGGCGTGCACCTGCCCGACGACCTTCCCCACGAGTATGTCCTGGGGATCGCCAAGCCCTATCTCGGCAAGTTCATCTCGGTCGCCTCCGACTGGACACCGCTGAAGCACTACTCCAACGCCTTCCACGGCTACAATCGACCGCAGATCGACCCCACCGACCCCTGGCAGTTCAAGAACTTCCTGTTGACCGACGGCGACTGACCACATTCAGATCGCGTCGATTTCGCCGGCCCACCGCGGATCCCACAATGGGCCCCACCACGGACCGGCGAAGGGATCGGCACGAGGATTCCGAGCATGAGGCTATCCTGCCGTAGCGAGGAAACTCGTGCCGATCCCTGAGTCCTGCACCCCTGAGACCTGACGAACTTGCGAAGGGATCGGCACGAGGATTCCGAGCATTAGGCTATCCTGCCGTAGCGAGGAAACGCGTGCCGTCCCTGAGCCCTGCACGGAAGACCCCATGAACCAAAAACAACTGCTCGACCTCGCCAAGAAGCACGGCACGCCCCTGTTCGTCGTCGACCACGACGAACTCCGCAAGAACTACGCCCTGTTCCGCAAGCATTTCCCGCGGGTACAGATCTACTACGCCGTGAAGGTCAATAGCGACGCGGCAATCGTGAAGACGTTCTACGAGCTCGGCGGCAGCTTCGACGTGGCGAGCATGCAGGAGTTTCACACCGTCCACCAGAACATCGCCAAGCTGCCGGCCAAGCAGCGGCAGGATTTCATCTGGGACAAAATCATCTACGCCAACCCGATCAAGCCGATCGAGACGCTCGAGGAACTCGACCGCTACAAGCCGCTGGTGACCTACGACAACCACGAAGAGGTCAAGAAGATCGCGAAGCACGCGCCGCACGCCGGCCTCGCCCTGCGGCTGCGGGTGCCCAACACCGGCTCGATGGTGGAGCTGTCGAGCAAGTTTGGCGCGCTCCCCGGCGAGGCGGTGGATCTGATCGCCTACGCCCACGAGCACGGGCTCACCGTCGAGGGACTCTCGTTCCACGTCGGCAGCCAGTGCACGAATCCCGAGAATTACATCCAGGCGATCCACCTCTGCGCCGGCATCTTCGCCGAGGCGAAGTCACGGGGCTTCAACCTCAAGCTGCTCGACATCGGCGGCGGGTTCCCCGCGGCCTACGACGCGAGCGTGCCCAAGTTCAGCGACCTGGCCAAGAAGATCAACCACGAGCTCAACCGGCTCTTCCCGAAGGAGATCGAGATCCTGGCCGAGCCGGGGCGGTTTCTGGTCGCCTCGGCTGGCTCCGCCGTCTCCAAGATCATCGGCAAGGCGGTGCGGAACGACAAACTCTGCTACTACGTCAACGACGGCGTCTACCACACCTACTCGGGCGTGATCTTCGACCACTGCACCTACCACATGAAGAGCTTCAAGAAGGGGGCCACGCAGATCTGCGCGGTCTTCGGGCCCACCTGCGACGCGCTCGACACGATCAGCCTGGCGGAGCAGCTCCCCGAACTGGAGCTGGGCGACTACCTCTACAGCGACAACATCGGCGCCTACTCAGCGGCTAGCTCCACCCACTTCAACGGCTTTCCGCCCGCGAAGATAGTGCACGTCAATCAGTAGATCCCATCGCTTGCGCTCCGGGCTTGTATGGGAATCCCATCGCTTGCGCTCCGGGCTTGTATGCCCTCTCCCCATACAAGCCCCCGGCGCAAGCCGGGGGATCGACATTCGTCCGCGCGTAACCGCGACGCCTACGCCCGCACCGCCTCGATGAGGTGATAGTTCTTCACCTCTTCCCGCGCCACGCCGTGCCACAAGAGCGGCAGGTTCTCCAGATACCACGTTGGCTGCTTGGTCACGATCAAGAGCGTGCCCTCCGGTGCCAGCGCCCGATAGGCGGCCTCCACGAAGAGCTCCGCGATGCGGAAGTCTGAGTAATAGGGAGGATTGGCCAGCGCCAGGTCGTAGCTGCCGGGCTCAGGGACGTTGCCCTCGCATTCGAGCGCCACGGTCAGATTGTCGAGGCTGTTCATGGCCGCTCCCCGCCGCGTGCATTCGACGGCGCGAGCAGCCGCATCGAAGGCGTGCACGTGCACGCTCGCGTCACGGGCGGCCAGCCCCATCGCCACGCAGCCCGAGCCGCAGCCAATGTCGACGACGCGGGTATCGGCCGCCACGTCGACGGCGTTCAAGAGATGGCGGGCGCCGGGATCGATCCGCCGATGGGCAAAGACGCCCGGCCGCGTGACGGCCGTGAGCAGCCGGTCGCGGTCGCGAAACACGAACTCGCAGGAAAAGTCACGGATCTTCGTCGGTTCGCGGGTCTTTTCCACGAGGTAGGCCACGGCGTCGCCGGCGGCCGCTGGCCGCACGCGGACCGTCTCGCCCGTCTCTGCGAGCTGCTCCCGCAGCCAGTTGTCGTGAGCATTATCGATCGACGCCACGAGCCGGCCGCCGATCGCGAGCTGCAGAAACACCGACTGGAGAATGTCGCGCGACAGTTCCGCTTCGCCGTTCTTTGAGAGCGGCACGACGGCTAGGTCGTAGGGGCCAGGCGGCAGGTCGGCGGCACAGACGGCATGCAGCCCAGGCGGCGGCGACTCCCAGGCCGCGACCGCCGCCGCCTGCGGAAAGAGGTCGAGGAACCAGACCGTCACCTCCGCTGCGGGATACGCCTCAGCCAGTTCGAAGGCCGCCTGCCCACGGCCGGCCGTCGTGCAGATCACCTTGATGCCGCCGGCGGCATGGCCATCTGCGGCAAGCATGGCTCGGGCGATATCGAGGGCGTGTGCTTCGGCTGGGCGGGCGGGGAGGGCGATGGGCATAGATGATAAGAGCATAACTCCCGATCGACCGCCTCGCTCCAGGCCGACGCTTATTCCGGCCGCTGCGGTCTTTCACCGCCTTGTCCGCCGGGTCCACCTTGTCCGCCGGGGCCGCCTTGTCCGGGGCCGCGTTCGCCTCGTCCGCCGGGTCCACCACCAGGCCCGCCACGTTCTCCAGGCCCGCCGGGACCACCTCGGCCGCCGCCAGGCCCGCCGCGCATCCGCTGGATCTCTTCCGCGAACTTGGTCAGCTCACCACGGTCGAGTTTGCCATCGCCATCCGCGTCAAACTTCATCGCATGCTCGACAAACCGCTCGGGCGACGGTGGCCCGCCCGGTCCACCACCGCCCGGTCCCATGCGGCCCTCACGGCCGCCAGGCCCGGCTCGGCCCTCACGGGGCCCACCGGGCCCTTGGCCCTCGCGGACGCCACCCGGTCGTTCAAATGAGCCACCGCGCTCCGGAGGCCCGTCCGGCCGTTCGGGCGGCTGGGCCACGGAGACCGTCACCAGCGAGGCGGCGATCACCGCCATGGCCGTCACTCTTGCGATTCCCGGTATGCGTCTCATCACAGACTCCTTGGAAAGAGGGCGGGTCATCTCACATAAATTCGTCTCAACGCCTTTAACGGCGACCGCCGCCACAGGTTGCGGTCGGCTCGTCGCGGGCCCTTTTTCTCCGGGGCGATCGGTCGCGCCTCCAGATCAAAGGCGACAACGCCACTCTTGCCTAGGAATGCAAAAGTCTCGCCGTTGGCGGGCCTGCGCTGCCCCCGCGCGCACGACGAGCCGATGTCACTCCAGATATTCGTTCGACCACGTACTGAAAAGATCGCCCCGCTTCACGCGGGCCGCATCCTCCCGCATCACTTCGGGCGTGCGGCGAATGACCCGCGTCGTGCCGTGACGGCCGCGGCGATACCGCGAATGCGATCTGGCGGCGGGGCCGGTGTTGCGGGGCGGCACGGCAGCCCGCACCTGCGGTTCGCTGCCTGGCTCGGGCATTGGCGACGCAGGCACCGTCGCCAATGGAGCCGGCGGCTGGGCCCACGCGGTGGCTGTCCACAGGATTCCCGCCACGATGCCGGCGATCGCAGACAACTGCATGGCAGAGCTCATTTTTTAGCCTGTTCCGGCAGCGGCTCGAGCGTCAGCGGATCCCGCAGCGGCAGGTGCTTTACCTTGCCGCCGAAGAAGTCGTTCATGCTGGCCCGCTTCTCCAGATCGCCGGGGGCGATGTTCTCCCAGTCTCCCACCACAAGGATCGCCATCGTCTCGGGATCGAGGTGCTTCTGTGCCACCCGCTTGAGATCCTCCCGGGTCACGGCCCGCACCTTGTCGCGGAATGTCTTCCAGTAGTCCTTCGGCCGCTTCGTCCACTCGTCGTTGACGAACACCCGCAGCATCTGTGGACGGCTCTCGAACTGCCGGGGGAAGGTCTCGATCAGGCTCGCCTTGGCCGTCTCCAACTCGTCGTCGGTGACGAGTTCGTTCCGCATCTTCGCGATCTGCTCCATCACGATCTTGGCGGCCAGGGCGACCGTGGCGTTCTTGCTCTCGAATCCGGCGCGGAAGTCGCCGGGATAGAACACCCGGGGCGTGAGCGCCGACCGCACCGAATAGGCGAGCCCCTCGTTGCTCCGCACCTGCTGCATGAGTCGGCTGGTGAAGCCACCGGCACCGAGAATCTCGTTGAGCAAGAGGAACGGGATCGCGTCGGGGTCGTCCCGGGTGATCGCGCGGTTCCCCATCACCACCTTCCCCTGCGGAATCTCCTTCGGCACGTGGTAGAGGCCGGGCTGCAGCACAGCCGTGGGCGCGACGGGATCGGCCACGGGCCCACCCCGCTCCCAGCCGGCAAGCGCCTTCTCGAGTTTGCCGAGCATCTCCTTTTCGTCGAAGTCGCCAGACACCGACACGATCATGTTCCCCGGGTGGAAGATGCGGCGGTGCATTTCCGTCAGGCGGTCCCGCGAGATCGCCGCCACGGTGCGGTCGGTCGGCTCCGACGCCTCGAAATGGTCGGTGCCGTAGACGAGCCGCTTCCACTCCCGCGAGAGGATCGAGGAGGCGTCGTCGTTGCGCTGCTTGAGCGATTCGAGCACCCGGGCCCTGGCCGTCTCGAGCCGCTGCGGCTCGAAGGCCGGCGTGCGGAGCATGTCGAGGAAGAGCTTCAGGCTCTCGTCAAAGTTGCTCTTCAGACAGTTCATCGTGGCGGCGGTGAACGTCTCGTTGGCCGCGACACCCACGTCGGTCGCAAGAAAGTCGAGCGACTCGTCGAGTTCGGCCGGCCCCATCGTCGCCGTGCCACCCTCCCGCACCATCCGCGCGGTCATCGACGCGAGGCCGGGAACATCGGCCGGATCGAGCGACGCCCCGCCCTTGAAGGTGACGACGAGATTCACGAGGGGAAACTCGCGGGACGGTGCCAGATAGACGACCGTGCCATCGGGCAGCGTGCGGCGAAACGTGCTCGCGTCGGGCGGCTCGAAGGCAAGGGGCGCAAAAGCGATCTGCTCAGGCCGAGACGGGATGCCCGCGACGGCCGTCGCTGCCGCCGTCGCCGTCGCCGTCGCCGTCACGCCGGCCGGAGCCGACGGTGTCGCCTTCGCCGCCGCGGCAGCCGCCGCCGCGGGCGGCTCCGAACGCGCGCCGCTCCGAGGTGCGAAGAGCACCAGCCCGGTCACACCGATCGCCAACAGAATTGCCAAGACCCGCATGTTCATGAATATGCCGCCTGTTCCTTCGCTGATTTCTTCGCTTATTTCTTCTCTGCCGCCGCCCGACGATAGACCGCCACACTGCGGTTGGCCGGCGAGAAATACCTGTTGGCCACGCGCTTGATGTCGGCCGCCGTGACCGCCTCGTACTTCTTCGGCCCCTCGTTGATCTCCTGCCAGTCGAGCAACTGCTCGAAGAAGGCCAACTGGACGAGGAGCGACATGTTGTTCTCGAGCCGCCGATAGTTGCCGGCAGCCACCCGGTTCTTCACCTTGCGGAGTTCACGCTCCGGCACGTCTTCGGCCTGGAGCTTCGCCAGCTCCTCATACCACGCCTTCTCGAGCTGTTCGGGCGTCGCATCACCGCGGGTCTCGGCCTCGAAGGAAAAGAGTCCGGCGTATTTACGAGTGTCGGAGGCGGTCCGCGCCGACCCCGCGATCGCCCGGCCCTCCACCAGTCCGGTGTAGAGCCGGCCGGTCCGCTCGTTGAGCAGTTCGGAGAGCATGTCGAGCGGATAGCTGTCGATATGGCCGGCGGGCACCGTGTGGTAGCGGACCTCGACGGCCGGTGGCACGTCCCCCTCGGCGTTCATCCGCTGCTCGGCGATCTGGTCGACCTCCAGCGTCACGACCGGCGGCGCCGGCTTCGTGCCCGGATCGAGCCGTGAGAAATACCGGGTGATGAAGGCCTTCGCCGCCACGGGATCAAAGTCGCCCACCACGATGCCAAACAGGTTGCCGGGACGGTAGTAGATGTTCCAGTAATCCATCGCCTGCTCGAAGGTGTAGCTGTTCAAGTCGCTGGGCCAGCCGATGACCGGCCACGCATAGCCGCACGACTCCCAGAACATGGCGTCGAACTGTTCCTGGAAGCGGCCCGTGGGCGTGCTATCCGTGCGGAGCCGCCGCTCTTCGTGCACCACATCCCGCTCGGAGTAAAACTCGCGAAACACGCTGTTGTTGAGCCGGTCGCTCTCCATCCAGGCCCAGAGCTCCAGCTTGTTGGCCGGCACGGTGATGAAGTAGCAGGTGAGGTCGTGACTGGTGAAGGCGTTCATGCCGCTGCCGCCGGCCTTGGTGTAGACCTGATCGAACTCGTCCTTGACGATCGTGGCTGCCTCGGCCCCTCCCTCGCCGCGCCCCTGCTGAGCACGGATCAGTCCGTCGAGCCGACCGCGGAGCACCCGCAATTCCTGAGTATCGTTGGCAGGATCCCAGGCATCGGCGATCTCGCCCCGCTTGAGACGTTCGTACTGCTTCGTCCAGACGATGCGGTTGATCTCGTCGCGGACAGCCTTCTGCTCGGCTCGATACTTCGCGTCGCGATCGGCGTCACGGGTGCCGATCGTGTCGGTCCCCTTGAACATCATGTGCTCGAAGAAGTGGCTGATGCCGGTGATGCCGGGCCGCTCATTGACGCTCCCCACCCGCGCCACCCAGCCTGCACTGACGACGTTGGGCTGATCACGCCGCGGCACGAGCAGAAACCGCATGCCATTGTCGAGCTTGAATTCCTCCACCGCCACCTGCTGCGCCCGGGCTTCAGGAACCGCGGCCAGCAGAACGCCGCCAGCCAACAGCAGGGAACCGATCAAGGTGATGCGACGAGGGCAAGCAAACATGAAATGGCTCCGGACGGCGGGCGGCGAAACGACACCACGTTATACCGCTGGCACCCTCAGACTGACCAATCCAGCTTCTCTCGGTCGGAAGATCCCGTCGCTTGCGCTCAGGGCTTGCATTCCCATAAAAGCCCCCGGCGCTAGCCGGGGGATCTCGTCGCTTGCGCTCAGGGCTTGTATTCCCATAAAAGCCCTCGGCGCCAGCCGGGGGATCCCGTCGCTTGCGCTCAGGGCTTGCATTCCCATAAAAGCCCCCGGCGCTAGCCGGGGGATCTCGTCGCTTGCGCTCAGGGCTTGTATTCCCATAAAAGCCCTC
>JBILKZ010000087.1:0-16308 GCA_044376405.1 Pirellulales bacterium | reverse complement strand
TGACCGCCTCCAGGACGGTCTTGCCCCTACCCACCTCAACCTCGACCTCTCGAAGCTTGGGGATGATCTGCTCAGCCAGTTCCTTCTTTCCGCGTGGCATTGGTTGCCTCCCTTGGTTTGCTCCACCTGACGTTCCCCCCATTTCTTGATCCAGCCTGGATGTTAGGTTTTTGAACCTTGGCATCACCAGAAAGGGTGGGTTTTTGGATGGGAAAGAAGCATTTCACAGAAGAGCAGATTGCGTTCGCATTGAGGCAAGCTGAGTCGGGCACTTCGGTGGCCGAGATCATTCGCAAGCTTGGGATCAGCGAGCAGACGTTTTATCGATGGAAGAAGCGGTTCGCAGGGCTCGGCATAGCCGAACTGCGACGGCTTCGAATCATTGAGGAGGAGAACCGAAAGCTCAAGCAACTGGTGGCGGACCTGAGCCTCGACAAGAAGATGCTGCAGGATGTGCTCTCAAAAAAACTTTGAGGCCCGCGGTGCAGCGTGTTCTGGTGCGGGAGGTGCAGGTGGCGTATCGGGTTGCCGAACGGCGAGCTTGTCGAGTGCTCGGGTTTTCCCGAACGACCAACCGTTACCGGAGCAGGCGTAATCCGCGGGCCGAGCTTCGCGTACGACTTCGAGACCTGGCGGCCAGTCGGGTGCAGTTCGGATATCCGCGGCTCTGGGTGCTCCTGCGTCGGGAAGGGTGGCTCGTGAACAAGAAGCTCGTGTACAGGCTGTACTGCGAAGAAGGACTAGGAATCAGGCGGCGAAAGCCACGTCGGCGGAAGAGCGTTCAGATTCGCGAAGCTCGTTCGATCGCTCAGTGTGCCAATGACAGCTGGAGCATGGACTTCGTGTCCGATCAGCTGGTCGGCGGGCAGCGATTCCGGCTGCTGACGTTAGTGGATAACCATAGTCGTGAGAGCCTGGCCATCGAGGTCGGTCAGCGATTGACTGGAGACGATGTTGTGCGGGTCTTGGAGGGAGTGGCTTCACAGCGTGGCAAGCCACAGACGATTCGAGTCGACAACGGACCGGAGTTCATCTCGAGGAGCTTGGATCTATGGGCGTACTTTAACGGCGTGAAGCTCGACTTCAGCAGGCCAGGAAAGCCCACGGATAATGCGTTCATCGAGTCGTTCAATGGTCGGCTTCGTGTCGAGTGCTTGAACCAACATTGGTTCTTGTCGCTCGACGAGGCACGGGCCGTGACAGAAGCTTGGAGAGACGATTACAATCGCGTGCGTCCGCATGGTGCTCTGGGCAACCGAACACCGTCGGAGTTCGCGCGGCCGGTAGATGGGCATGCCCATCTACCGGCCCTGCATGGCTAACAACCCGGCTGGTACCAAGTTGGGGGCAGCGTCACACCCCCAGATTCTCTCTCTGGAAGCGGTGCCGTTTAAGGGGGGCAGGTCACCTTGTCGAGGTTGGCGTTGTCGGGCCAGCTATTGAGCGGGGCAAACCGCTGCGTGCCGTAGCCGGCACCGCCCCGGCCGTCGCCCACTCGATAGGTGCCGGCGCTGTGCCAGGCCATACGGATGAAAAAGGGACCGTAGTGGCCGTAGTCGGCAGGCCACCAGGGCTGGGAGGTCGTCATCAGCGTGGCGATGTCTTTTTTGACGGCCGCGAGGTCGAGAGACTGAAACGCTTGGGAATAGTCAAAATCCCGATCCATCGGACTGCTCTTCGCAGAGTTCTGATGAAGGATCTGGAGGTCGAGTTGGTTCGGCCACCAGTCGCGATTCGTGTAGACATGGGTGGCCGCCTGGCCGGCAGCGGCCTGGCCAGCAGCGGCCGTTTTTGCACCGCCGCGGCCCGTCACCGGGCAGACCTCAGCCGGCTTGGCTTGAGTGTCTTCGCCGCCAGCGATGCCACACAGGCATACGAGGGACATGCAGGCGAGGGTCAGACAGGCCGAGTCGCCGATGGTGCCTGGCCGCAGAGACCGTGCCGCCGGGCCGGTGCGAAGGGATGTCATCGCGGTGGCGATCAACCTGCTCATGCGTGCAAGTGCCAGCATCAGGATTCTCCGTATGGTGGATTCACGATCGCTGATTCTGTCCCCATGGACGTCACGCACAGTAGTATAGTGCCGGCTTCATCTGAACATCTGGGCCGACGCCTTGCCCCCATTCCCCGTGTGGACACCCATCGATGACCGTCTCCGAATTCCTGGCCATACTCGTCGCCAACCCCGGCGTGAAGATGCACTTCATGCTCCCCGACCAGTCGTTCGTCCCGGCCCATTACCACATCACCGAGATCGGCCGTGTCCACAAGGACTTCGTCGACTGTGGTGGCACCGTCCGGTCGCTGACATCGTGCATGCTCCAGATCTGGGTCGCCACCGACGTCGATCATCGTCTCGAGACGACGAAGCTGGCGAAGATCATGGAGATCGCACGGCCGCTGCTCAAGTCCGACGACCTGCCTGTCGAGGTGGAGTATGAAGACGCCGTCGTGGCGCAGTATCCCCTCGGCGGTGCCGAGGTCACGCCGTCGGGCATCCTGTTTTATTTAGGCACCAAGCACACGGCCTGCCTCGCGCCCGAGAAGTGTGGCGTGGGCGGGGAAAGCTGTTGTGCGGCTCCCGAGCCCAAGCGGATTCTCTTTGTGTGTATCCACAACAGCGCCCGCAGTCAGATGGCGGAAGCTTTCGTGAACCAGATGTGCCAGGGCAGCTACGAAGCCCACAGTGCCGGACTCGAGCCGGGAGTTCTCAACCCTCTCGTCGTCGAGGCGATGCAGGAGGTGGGCATCGACATCGCGGCGGCCAAGACCAAGAGCGTGGCGGAGATGCTCGCCGAGGGGCCGACATTCACGCGTGTCGTCACGGTCTGCGACGAGGCGAGCGCCGAACGCTGCCCGACGTTTCCGGGCGGCGCAGAGCGTGATCACTGGGGCTTTCCCGACCCCTCCGCCCTCGCCGGCACGCACGAGGAACGCATGGCGGCCGTGCGGCGGATTCGGGACGACATCCGCCACCGCGTGAGCCAGTGGTGCCGTCTGGCGTGTACGACCGCGTAGTCGGGATCTTGCAAAGCCCTTATCGCAAAGCGCGATTGCGGCCCATCGCTGCCCGCTCCTGCCACCGCAGCACGAGGATCGTGGCGAGGGTCGCCACCACGATCTGCGTCGAGAGCGCGGCTATTGGAATCCATAATGCTGGGTCGTAGTTGCCGAGATTCTGCCAAAAGTCCGGCACCCCCGGGCCCTCGCTCCGGCAGCCGCGATGGGCCCAGTAGAGCGGCGAAAAGAGCATGGCGAGGATTTTGAGCAGCCCGCCCGTGATCGGCAGGATCGTGGCTCCGAGCAGGATCTGGGGCGTGATCAAGAGCGGCACCGCGAGCACCCCCTTGTCGGTTGATCTGACGCAGGCTGAGACGATCAGGCCGATCGTCGCGCAGGCGACGGCTGCGAGCCAATTGCAGCCGCCGGAGACGACGGCGCTGCGCCGATAGATCGCGGCGGGCGCGTCGCCGCCGAGCGCCTCGCGGAGCAGGAACCCCAACTCCACCGTGGTTCTGAAGATCGCGATCTGGACCGCGAGCACGACGGCGAGCGCCGCGACCTTGGCGACCACGTAGGCTATGAACCACAGGCCGTGCCGCCGCTCGAGGTCGAGCATCGGCCGCTCCTTGACGATCTCCCGAAATCCGGTCACGAACCCGAGGATGACCATGCAGATGCTCATCAGCGAGAGCCACTTGAATGTGCCCCCCGGATCGATGATCTCGTGATCCGGCGCGACGGGGACCGTATCGGTGAGGGCGTCGCGGACGAGCCTCGCGGTGGACTGCTCCCGCAGATGCGCGAGCATCTTCGGCTGACTGTCGAGAAAGACCCGGATCTGCCCGGGAATGCTGCCGTCCTGCTCGTCGACAGAGTCGGTGGCGATCGCCTGCGACACCTCACCCCACACATCTGCCAGCACTGACTTCTCACCAGGGTCGAGAAACCGCGTCAGCATGAGCGGGTCGCGGAACTTCGTAGCGGAAAACCCGGCGAGCACGACCGCTGCGAGCACGAGCGGCAGAAGGATATCCATGCGGATGCCGACACGATCGCGGGCGACCGTCTCAAGCTCGCGGCAGAAAAACGTGGCGAACTGTCGAGCAAACCCGGGAATGGAGACTGCCTCGAGAGAGGCCACCCGCTCCGTGGCCGCGCTGCCCGCCTGGTCACCGTTCGTTCCATCGTTCTGCTGGCCATCCGCCATGCGGCGGTCTGCTGCTTCTCGTTCCTGCCAGCGGGCCGACCAGAAGCCCGGCGGCTTGTCCTCGATGGCCACGTAGACGTCGGCGAGCCGATGCACGCCGAAGTGCCCCAGGGCCTCCACGCGGGAGCCAAACCACACCACCTCGCCGTGTCCCAGAATGAGAAGCTTGTCGGCCTTGTCGACGTTGTCGAGGTGGTGCGTGACCGCGACCACGGTCGTGCCGGCCCGGGCACGTTCGGCCAGGAGCGTCATGATCCGGGCCTCGGTGGCCGGATCGAGGCTGGAGGTCGCCTCGTCGATCACAAGCAGGCCCGGCGCGGCGAGCATTTCGGCAGCCAGGCTGGCCCGCTTCATTTCGCCACCGGAGAGGTTGCCGATCGTCTCGTGCCGCACGCTGTCGAGGCCGACCTCGGCGACCACCCGATCAATTGCGGCCTGCCGCTCCGTCGCCGACGCTTCTGCCGGAAGTCGCACCTCCGCTGCATAGTGGAGCGCCCGCTCGACCGACAGGGCTTCTGGGTTGACGTCCCGCTGGGGCACGTAACCGATCGAGCCGCGGAGCGAGTCAGCTTCCCGAAACACGTCGTGCCCGCCCACGAGCAGCCGGCCGGCGGTGATCTTCCGTTCTCCCAAGATCGCCCGCACGAGCGTGGTCTTGCCCGCCCCGCTGGGGCCGAGCACGCAGACAAAATCACCTGGCCTGATCCGGAAGCTCACATCCTTGAGAAGCGTCTTCCGCGGCCTCCCGTCGCGGGTGTCGGGCGCCGCTACGGTCACGGCGTCGGCAACGACCGAGAGGCCTGTCTGTACGGCATGCGTCATAGATGATCGACGAGCGGGCGGATGATCGTTCCCATCTGAATCCCAGAAGGAAAGTGTAACAATGGGCAGCGGAACCGGGGACACGATACCATCCAGCATCGATTCCGACCCACAGCCGACAAACCGGCTGCCCTATGGCGCAGCGACGCACCGATCTCGACGCCCTTCGCAGCTTCGCCATGCTGCTGGGGATCGCGCTCCACGCCTCGCTCAGTTTTTTCGTGTTTCCGTGGCCTGTCCACGACACGCAGCGCAGCGATCTGCTGCCGCTCTTCCAGGTGACCGTGCACGGCTTCCGGATGCCGCTGTTCTTTCTGCTCAGCGGCTATTTCACGATGCTCGTGTACCACCGTCGCGGGCTCAAGAGCCTGCTCGAGCAGCGGTTCACGCGGATCTTCCTGCCACTGGTGATCGCGACCGCGACAGTCATGCCGCTCGGCATGGCGATCAGGCGGTTTGCCCAGCGCACGATCCGCCCGGAGCCAGCCATCGTGGAGATTCTCTCTGGCGACGAGGCGGCCGTGCGCCAAAGGCTCGCCACACCGGGGGCGGTCGAGCGCAAAGATGCCTTCTACGGCCGCACGCCGCTGGCCTGGGCCACGCTGCACGGCGATCCGGCGATCGTGGCCGCGGTGCTCGATGCTGGAGCTGACGTCAATGAGCGCGACGGCAGCGGGAACACGGCTCTCCATGCGGTGGCCTACTTCGGCCGGGATGCGGCGGGCCGAGTGTTCGTCGAGCGGGGGGCGGATCCACTGGCCCGGAACGTCGTCGGTCGGCTGCCGGCGGCGGTCATGGCGTTGCCAGCCGACTTCGCCGCCGAAGTCGCACCGCTCGTCGGCCTGAACACGCTCAACGTGGACGACGTGCTGCAGGGACGCGAGCGGCTTCGGGACATTCTCCCCTCGGGCCCGAACCCAGAAGGCACATTCGGCGGCACGCTCGACCGGATGACACTCGGATGGTCGAAGGTCCTGTCGTCGGAATGCCTGCGAGTGCGCGTCGGCTCGTGGTCGCTCCATCTCTTCGAGACGAACGTCTTCGACCACCTCTGGTTCCTGTGGTTCCTCTGCTGGCTCGTCGCCACCTTCGCGATCCTCGCCGTGACAGGCCTTCTGCCATCGGGCCGCGGCCGATTCTGGCTTGTGGTGGCCTCCTGCCTGCCACAGGCGGTGATGGGCATGTCGCTGGCGGGGTTCTACGGACCTGACACATCGCTCGGACTCCTGCCAAAGCCCCACGTGCTCGGGTATTACGCCTGCTTCTATTTCTATGGCGTCGCCACGTTCGCAGCGGAGGGCATCGACACGCGATTGGGCCGGCACTGGAAATTTCTCCTGCCGGTGGCCGCAGTGCTCTTCGTGGCCGGACTCGCGACGATGGACGATCGGCTCCTCGCCACCATCCTCCAGCCCGCCTATGCGTGGACGATGGCGGTGGGGCTCATCGGCTTGTTCCATCGGTTCTTCGCGGAGCCCAGGCCCGCGATGTCGTGGCTGGCCGACGCGTCGTATTGGATGTATCTCGTCCACGTGCCGCTGGTGATGGCAGCCCAGCTGGTCGTCCGGAAATGGCCGCTGCTCGCGGAAGTGAAGTTCGTCTTGATCCTGGCGACTGTGACGCTGCTCCTGCTGGCGAGCTACCGCTGGTGCGTGCGATACACCCCGATCGGTAGCCTGCTCAACGGGCCGCGAGCGTTCCCCGCGGACAGCAAGAATCTTTAGTACCGGTGGTCGTCGGGATCGTAGTCAGGCGACAGAGAGACGTTTCCTTTTGGATCGGCGACATACTTGAAGCGGCGGTCCACCAGCCGCCGCATCAGCCGCGACCGCACGATCGTGAAGTAGAACTTCTTGAACGACTCGCCCTTGGCATCGAGCGGCTTCTCGGAGGCGAACATGAACATTGGCAGCAGCATCTCGTCGTGGATCGTTTCGTTGTGCCAGACGTTCTGAGGTGGCTTGAACGGGTTTCGCGGATTGGCGGAGGAGTTGTCGAAGGAACACTCTGCCTCGAACCGCGTGCCAGCCGGAAACCGGCGGGGTTGCTTGAGGTTGTAGGGTGACTGCCAGTTGTAGTCCCACTGGGGCACCCGCAGGAGCAGGAGCGGCTGCTTCTCACCCGGCAGCGTGGCCCTGAGCTCGACCCAGCGGGCCAGTTGGTGGGTGTGGGGCACGACCCCTACGAAATCCGCATCGTGGGGAAGCGTGTAGCTGCCGCGGACGCGGAAGTCGGTCACGCCCGGCGGCACCACCGCAAATTCCCCGCTCAGGTAGATCATGTTCATCACCTTGCGTGGCGGCTGCTTCTCGAGCCAGAGACCGATCCGGCTCGACTCGGTCTCGAGTTTTCCGGTACGGACATGGTGCACCTGAGCAGTCAAGTCGCAGCCCGCTGGGATCACCACGGCCGCATCGTCGGGGGCGACCGTCGCCCGCACCCCCGGCACGTAGCCGCTCACGAACGAGGCCCGTGGCTGCCCGTCGTCGCGAACGGGTGGCACCCGAAACCCGATGCCGTGTGAATCTTGAAAGCCGCCTGCCCGGTCATCGGGATGGCTGAAGCCGTCGCGGCCGCCATGCTCCCGAACGGCCTGCTCGACCGTCTCCCGCGGCAGGTGGCCGACCAGAGCGTGGTGCACCATCTTGCGGTTGCTGGGCAGGAACTGGATCGCGCGGACCCGCAGATCCTCGTCGCGATTGAGCGGAAACACGATGTTGCGGTAGACATCGTCGCCGTGCGATCCCAGCTGGGTCAGCTCCGGCTGCTCGAGAACGATGTCGGGAGGGCCGAGATCCTCCTGGAAGGTGGAGTAGTCGGGTAGCGGCTGGAGCTTCGGCGTGTCAGCGGCATCGCCCTCCGGTTTGCCGGCCGCCACCCACGCCCGCAGCATGGCGACCTCGACGGCAGTCGGCGGCTTCGTCCCCATGAAATCAAGGTCGCTGTCGATCTGCGCCGGCGGCATCCGTCTGGCGGCGATCTCCTCGAGGCCGAGTTCGACCCACTCGACGGCGTCGTCGTAGCTGAGCAGGCTGAAGGGGCCGGCCTGGCCGGGACTGTGGCACTTCTGGCACTGGGTGTGCAGGAAGGGGAGGACGTCCTTGAAGAAGGTCGGCGTGTTCGTGTTCGTGGCGGAGGCGTTCGGCGGCACCGGCCGCTCCGGCCGATCAAGCGGACAACCAGCGGCCTTGGTCCGCGGTTCGCGGATCTCGCGGCCGGCGATCAGGTCTTGGATCGCATGGGCGAGTTCCGGCTCGGCAGCACCGGGCGTCATCACGCCACGGATCTTGTAGCGGTCGTCGATCCGGCCTGAGTAGCGGATGATACGGTCCCGATCGACGAGCACCACCTCGGGCGTGATCGTCGCATCAAGCGCCGCGGCGAGCGTGAAGTCGGTGTCGAGATGGATCGGGAACGTGACGCCGTATTCCCTGCGGTATGCCTCGACCTCCGCGGGGTCGTCAGATTCGCAGATCACGCCCACGACGCGGATGCCGTCCTTGGCGAAATCGGCAGCCAATGCACTGAGCACGGGGGCATATTCCTGAGCGAGCGGGCAGGCGGGATGCAGAAATGCAAAGCAGACGGCCCGGCCGTCTGGGCCGAGAAGGTCGGCGAACGAAAGTGCGTTGCCGTCGGGACCAGCGACGACCAGCCGCTCGGCCGGGATCGGCTGCGCGGCCGGCTTGGCATCCGCAGGCGATGGGCGTGCCGGATCAGCCGCCATGATCACGCTGGCGACGAGACAGGGCAACAGCCACAGGAAGGCACGTGTCGGCTTCATGGAGAACAGCATAAACGATCGCAGGTCGGTCACGGTGCCTGCCGCTCACCGATCAGATCGTCCTTCTGCCGTCGAGAGAGTTTCTTGATCGCCGCCTCCCGCTTGAGCGCCCGGGAGTGCGACCGCTGCGGCTCCGTATAGGCCAACTGAATAGGGAGCCGGCTCCGAGTGTATCGCGACGCCTTGCCGGCCGCATGGGCTTGGAGCCGTTTGGGCAGATTGTTTGTGATGCCCGTGTAGAGGGAGCCATCCCGGCACCGCAGCAGATAGACGAGCCAACCGGGCTTCGGCTGTCTGGGCTTCAGTTGCCTGGGCTTCCGTTGCCTGGGCTTGGTGGTCGTCGCGGCTTTCACGGTCACGCTGTCGTCCGTGGCTCAGGATCCTGGCCTGTCGGGGCCGCTGATCTTCACCTTCAGCGAGCCTGTGCATCTCGCCCCCGGGGGCACGTTCACCTTGAGGTGCAGGATGCCGTCTCGGTCGGCCGGCTTCTCGAAGCTCGCTCCCACGGCAAACGGTCGCGGCGGCTTGTCATTCGGGGTGCTGCCTGCCGAGCCGGCCGGCGTGATCACGCCCATCACGGCGCCCAGCGGCACGTTGGCCACGAGATCCTCGGCAGGATTGGCCGTCGGCAGGCCGTCGGGCCCCAGCGACGTCAGCGAGACAGTGAGATTGTAGTCACCAGTCGCGCGAATCCGCAGCATGCGGTCCTTCGTCACAGCGCCGATCGGCTGCCAGGATTCGTCCGTGGCAAGCTCCACCTCGAACTCATTGCTCTCGATGATCTTGGTATTGAGCTCGCCGAGCTTCGCCTTGATCGGCTCGTTCCGTGGATCGAGTTTCTGGAGCGACTCGAGCAACGTCTTCGCCCGTTCGTACTGGCCGAGATTTTCATACGACAGGATGAGGGTCGTCGTGTCGCGGAGGAACGAATCGCGGACCTCGTCGAGTCGGGCATCGAGCCGCTTGACCTCGAGCGGATTGATCTTTTTCGTGTTTGGCTTGGCGACGCCACCGGGCTTGGTCGCCGAACTTTGGGCAACCGCCACGGGGGCGACCATGATCGTGAGGCAAGCGAACAGAGCGGACGTCAGACACGCATCCATGCGTCTCATCGAACGGGTTCTCCGGTTGGGGCAGGCTGCAGCGGGGCGGCGGGCGGAGTGCCGCGGCCGTCTACTCGCTTGAGAAGTCGAAAGAGATCGCTATCAGTCGTCAGAATGAGTGTACTGTCGCGGCCGAGCGTGGCCTTGTAAGTGTCGAGTGTCTTCACGAACGAGTAGAAATCGGCCGCCTTGGGGCTGGCCGTGTAGGCGGTCGCGTAGATCTCGGAGGCCTTGGCGTCGGCCGTGCCCTTGATCTCCTGCACCTTGCGGTAGGCCTCCGATTGGATCCGCTGCAGGTCCTTGTCTTTGCGGCCTTCGATCTTGGCAGCCTCGCCCGCGCCCTCGGAGCGAAACCGCTCCGCGATCTGAAGCCGCTCGGACATCATGCGGTCGTAGATCTTCTCGATCACGCCAGCCTTGTAGTTGAGCCGTTTGATACGGACATCGAGCAGTTCGATGCCCCAGAGGCCGACCTTGGGCCGCGCGGCCGCCAGGATCTCCCGCTCAAGTTCCTTGCGTCCAAACTCGATCGGCGGCAGCGTCCCCACTGCGGTCTCCGTATCGGCCAGTGCCGCATCCTGCTCCGGCTGCCGGTTCTTATCGGAACGCACCACCTCGATCAGGTCGTGGCGGGCGACGACGTTGCGGGTCTCGCTGCCGATGATGTCGTCGAGCCGCGACAGGGCGCTGCGTTCATCCCGCAGGCTCTCGAAGTATTTCAGCGGGTCGGCGATCCGCCAGCGTGCGAAGGTGTCAACGACCACGTAGAGCTTGTCACGGGTGGTCATCTCGTTCGGCGGCCCGTCCCACTGGAGGATTCGCTTGTCAAACCGATTGGCTGTCTGCACGAACGGGAGCTTGAAGTGCAGTCCAGCGCCCGGCGTGGCCGCATTGATCGGCTGCCCGACCGGCCGGCCAAACTGGGTGAGCACGACCTGCTCGGCCTGATCGATCGAGTAGGCGCAGCCGAACAAAAACACCGCGGCGACCGCGGCGAGCAGCCCGCCCACCGGCGAAAAGAGGGTGTCGGCGAACTGCCGGGCCAGTTGCAGGAGCGGGTGATTGATGGGGAGGTTGTTCATGGTCTCGGTGGCGGGTGTGTGAGCGTTGGGAGGTGCTTAGGGCTTGGCGGCGTCGAGTTGCCGGAGGTTCATCAGCGGCAGGAACTGCTTCGCGTCGGCGTCGAGGATTACCTTGCCGCCGAGTTGCGGCAGCACCTCGGAGATCGTTTCCAGGTAGAGCCGCTGGCGGGTGACGTCGGGCGCTTTCTCATACTGTTCGAGCAGGCTTTTGAAACGGGCCACGTCGCCCTCGGCCTCGTTCACCCGCTTGAGCGCGAAGCCCTCCGCCTCGCGGAGCTTTTTCTCGGCCTCACCGCTGGCCCGCGGCACGACCTTGTTGTATTCACCATTGGCCTGGTTGATCATCTGCTCCCGCTCCTGCTGGGCGCGGTTGACTTCGTCGAAGGATCGCTGGACGGCCTCGGGCGGATGCACGTTCTTGAGCTGAACCTGCTGCACGCGGAGGCCCATGCCGAGTTCCTGTACGAGCGCGGTCAGCTTTGCGATCGCGTCGTTTTCGATCCCCTGCCGGCCGACCGTCAGCACCTCGTCCACCGTGCGGTCGCCCACCACCTCCCGCATCACGCTCTCGGCGAGATCGCGGAGCGTGGGACCCGGCTCCCGGTGGTTGAAGAGAAACTGCTCAGGATCGCTGATCTCGTACTGCACGACCCACTCGACGTGGGCGGCGTTCAGGTCGCCTGTCACCATGTCGCTCTCCCGATTCTGATCCGAAGCGGAGGCGGTCTGGTCGGGATTGCTGGCCCCTGCCGAGCCGAAGCCGAATTCCATCTTGAGCTGCCGCTTCACCGGCAGGATCGTGACGGTGTCGATCCCGAAGGGCAGCTTGAACCGCAGGCCCGAGCCGACCGTGCCGACGAACCGGCCAAACCGTTGGATCACGCCCACGCTCTCGGGGCCGACCGTATAAACCCCCCGGGCCAGACCGGAGAGCACCAGCAGCAGCGCCGCCGCCGCCACCAGCCACTTGAAGGGAGGGCCACCGGTAGGCATGCCTGGGGAAGGCTGGCGGGGAAGACGCGGGAATTCGGCCATGGGCGGTGCTCGATGACAGGGGGAGGCTGCGGACTTTCTGCCCATCTGTAATACACTCGGGAGCGGCCGTCGTCGAATTACTGCCTGTTTTCTTCCCCGTCCAGGAGCCTTCCACATGGTCTTTTCCACATGGCGCACGGTCGTCCTTCTCGCCTTGCTGGCTTGTGTCCCCGCCCATGCTGCTGATCCGTGGCTCGTCGTGGAAGGGGGCGAGGGACCGGGCAAGGGAAGACAGGTCGTGCTCCTCAGTGGTGACGAGGAATACCGGAGCGAGGAGGGCCTCACGCAACTGGCAAAGATTCTCGCGAAGCACCATGGCTTCACCTGCACCGTGCTCTACGCCATCGACCCTACAACGGGAGAGATCAGCCCCAACACCACCACCAACATCCCCGGCCTCGAGGCCCTGCGGAAGGCCGACCTGATGGTGATCGCCACCCGCTTCCGCAACCTGCCCGACGAGCAGATGAAGGAGATCGACGACTATCTCAAGACGGGCAAACCCGTGATCGGCATGCGGACCGCGACGCATGCCTTCAACCTTCCCAAGGACCGGGCCTACTCGCACTACAGCTGGAATCAGACGGATGAAAAAATGCCGCAGGGCTTCGGCCGGCAGGTGCTCGGCGAGACCTGGATCAACCATCACGGCCACCACGGCAAGGAGAGCACGCGAGGTCTGATCGCCCCCGACGCCAAGGATCATCCGATCCTCCGTGGCATCAAAGACGGCGACATTTGGGGCGATACCGATGTTTACGGCGTCCGCCTGCCGCTGCCTGGCGACTCGAAGCCGCTCGTGCTCGGGCAGGTGCTCGAGGGCATGACACCCGACTCGCCGGTGGTCGAGGGGGAAGATGCCAAGAAGAACGAGCCGATGATGCCGGTGGCATGGACGAAGAGCTACAGCGTGGCGGGCGGACCGACAGGCCGGGTCTTCACCACGACGATGGGCGCGGCGACCGATCTCGCGGCGGCGGGCACGCGGCGGATGATCGTGAATGCCTGCTACTGGACGCTCGGGCTCGAGAGCCAGATTCCGTCCGCGTCAAACGTCGATCTCGTGGGCACGTTCGAGCCGACGCCGTTCGGCAACAACCGCTACAAGAAGGGCGTCAAGCCGCAGGAACTGCGGTAGGGCCGCGGTTTGGATGGCTGCGAGTTACACAACCACACGCTTCGCAAACCGGCGCGTGGAGGCGAATGCAAACCGGCCTGGATGAAGAACCTCCGCGAGCACTTCGAGTGAATCGACGAGCCGCGGGCCGGGGCGGTTGAAGAGATGGTGGCCGTCGATGGCGAAGACCTTCCCATCGCGGCAGGCCCGCAGCTTGTCGAGGTGTGGTCGCACTGCCGCCGAGCCGGCTTCGGCGACCACGCGGTCGAGCGGGAATCCGCACGGCACGAGGATCACGACGTCGGGATCGGCGGCGGCGACGTCGTCCCACGTGATCCAGTGGGAATGGTCGCCCGCTTTGCCAAGCACGTCGACGCCGCCGGCCAGGCGGACCATCTCCGGCACCCAGTTGCCCGCTGCCATCGGCGGGTCGAGCCATTCGATCACGGCGACGCGGGGCCGATCAGTGAGCGTTCCCACGCGGCATGCCAGCGAGTCGATCCGTGCATGGAGTCGGGCCACGAGTTCACGGGCGTGGGCCAGCCGCCCGGTTGCCTTGCCGACGGCGAGGATGTCGGAGAAGAGATCGGCGAGCGTGGCCGGCGAGAGTGGGAGCACCCGTGTGTCGACCCCCGCCTTCTGCACCGCGGTATCCACGTCGGCGGCTGAAATCGCACAGACATCACAGGCCGCCTGCGTGAGGATGAGATCAGGCTTGAGGGCGGCGAGCGTGTCCACATCGAGCGTGAAGAGGGCGGCGGAGGCGCCGGTGTGACAGACCGTGCCGGCTTGGGCCTGCGAGGACAGCACGCCCAGTGCCCGGCCCACCTCCGTCACCTGGTCATGGATCTCGCGGCTCGGGGCTGCGGCATCGATGCGGGCGGCCGTCAGGACGGGCAGGGCAGCCACATCGGCCGGCTCGTCGCATTCGTGTGATCGGCCGACAAGATTTTCACGGAGGCCCAGGCGGGCCGCGATTTCCGTGGCGGCCGGCAGCAGCGACACGATGCGGAGAGAGAGTTGGGGGGGATATTCCATGGACAGCACCGTAGAATTCGACGTCGCCTATTCTACCGGCTCGGTGGTGTCACAGGCTTCACTGGTTTCTATGGAAAAATCTCCGGAGGCTCGTCTCATGCTCCAGTCATCCTCGGCCCGCGATTCCACCGATCGGCTGACGGAGGCAGCCCGTTTTCACGACTACCGCTATGCCTCCAACCCGATGGCCGACGGCACGCTGGGGGCGATTCCCGGTGCCCGCTTCGCGGCCGAGCTTCACGAGCAGGGGATCACGCGGACGCTGCCGCTCGACACGAGCTCGATTCTCGGCTGTTCTGGCCCGGCCACGTCGCCCGGGCTCTGCGCAAACTTCATCCATATCTGTCCGGGCGACGCGATCATCACCGATGCCAATGCCACGAGCCAGTTGTTTTTCGTGATGCGGGGCACGGGGACGACCCGCGTGGAGGCTGATGCCGTGGCGGCTGCTGGAGGCGGGGAGATCGCGTGGCAGGCGGGCGACCTCTTTATTCTGCCGGCGGGGAGCCGCGCGATGCACGTGGCGGGCAATGACGCCGCGGTCTACTGGGTGCACGACGAACCGCTCCTGCGCTACCTGGGCGTGGAGGCAACCCGGCGGCAGTTTTCTACGACGCTCTACAAGCGGGAATCGATTCACGAGGCGCTCGAGACCGTGATCCGTGATCCCACCAGTGCGCATGCCAACAGGCTGAGCGTGTTGCTCGGCAACCAGCTCTTTCCGCAGACGATGACGATCACGCATGTGATTTGGGCGATGTTCGGCCGTCTGCCGGTCGGTGCGGTGCAGGCACCGCACCGGCACCAGTCGGTGGCGGTCGATCTGGTCGTCGATGCGAAGCCGGGCTGCTACACGCTGGTGGGCAAGTCGCTGGGGCCGGACGGACGCATCAAGGACGGCGAGCGATTCGACTGGCAGCCGCATGCGGTGTTTGTGACGCCGCCCGGCCTGTGGCACTCTCACCACAATGAGTCGGGCTTCCCGGCCCACGTCCTGCCGATCCAGGACGCCGGCCTGCATACCTACCTGCGGACGCTCGACATCCGCTTCGCGCGGGCCACCGCGGGCGGCGGCAGCGAAGTGGTGGAGAACGCGGGCTGACAGCTAGCCGCTTACTGCACGATGCGGAGGTTGCGGGAGCTGGTGGTGTTGTAGCGCACCGGCGTATTCGTGAACGACGTCTTGATCACCGACGACCCGGTGCAGAACCCGGTTGCGAAGACGCCGGCGCGGGCCGAGGAGTTGATCCGGTTTGGCTGGCCCGCCGCAGTGCCGCCGATCGTCACTCCGGTGGCACTCGACAGCACGATCGCATTCGGGCAGGAGTTGAACGTGCTGCCTCTCACGGTGCTGCCGGTGCTCGTGCCAGCGACCGAGAGACCGTATCCCGAGGAATTCACCGTGACACCGCTGACCGCGACGTTCTGGGCATTGCTCAGCTGGATGCCGGTGCCGGTGAATCCGCTGAATGCCAGACTGGTGACCCGGCTACCGCTGCCGCCCGCACCGATGCTCATGCCCGTCGTCGCGGTGGCGGATCCGCTGAGCGTGATCGCGGCAGACGTGCCCCGGAGTGTCATCGGCCGGTTGGCAACAATCGTCTGCGAGAGAACGAGATTGGCACCGACGAGGATCTCGTAGGTCGAACCGACGATCGTCGGCATCGTGTTGACGGTCGCTACGGCCTGATTGAGCTGATCCGTGGTCGTGATCACACCACCCACGTTGATGGTGTAGGTGGAGTTCACGAGGATCGGTGAGCCATTGATCTGGCCGCCATTGATCAGTCGAACCTGGCCCTGCACGCCCCGGAGGTCGAGTTGGCCGGTGCTCGTCAGCCGGCCGTTGGCGAGCGGGCTCACGTCGAGTCCACCACCATTGGCCGTGGTGATCGTCGCAGCGCCGGTGACCTGTACCTGATTGGCGAGCACCTTGCCAGCCGCCACGACCGTCAGGGGACCACTCGTGATCGTGTTGAGCGTGAGATCGCCGGAGGTGTCGGTGAGGGTGATGCTGCCGCCGGCGTTGCTCGAGGAGAACGAGCCGAGCGTGTTGGCCTGCGTGTTGAGAGCGATGGCATTGCCGGCCGCGTTGACCGTCAGTGCAGTCGCGTTGA
>JBILKZ010000186.1:0-5637 GCA_044376405.1 Pirellulales bacterium | reverse complement strand
AGGAGATCACGGTGAGGCCCTGTGCCAGAGCCACCAAGTGCGGCGACGATCCGCTCGCGGGCATCCTCAAGCACACGCCGCGCCGCCCGCCCCAGCGCATGCTGGCTCGATGGGTTGGCATGGGCGAGTGCTTGAGCCTCGGCGATCGCCACGGCCACCTCGGCGACGAGCGGTGTGGCGGCAGCGTGATCGAGATGGATAGGCGCAGGCGCAGTCATCCCCACAGTCTCCGGTCAGTCCGTTTATGGTCGCGCGAGCAAGTGGAGCAACTGGTCGATCTCGGCGGCAAAGCCGGGATCGCTGGCCCGCCGCGTTTCGGTGACGCGTATGCCGTGCAACACCGTCGTGTGGTCACGACCGCCGAACGCGGTCCCAATCGCCTGGAGGCTCTTCGGCGTGAGCCGACGGGCGAGATACATCGCCATGCCACGGGCCAGCGACACCTGCCGGCACCGGGAAGAGCCAACCAGATCGTCCGCCGTCAGGCCGTTCCGCCTCGCCGTGGCCCCGATCACGCGGCGGAGCGACGGATGCCTGCGATCGCCAGCACCCGCGGCATCCTGGGAATACTGTGTCGTGCCGACGGGGGGCATCGCCACCACGAGCCCGCCCGACAATCGCGACGCGAGCGAGGGTTCAAGGCCGGGGCACGCGATCGGGTGGATCCGCAGCGTGGCCACGAAAACCGTCCCGACGGCGGTTGCCGCGTCGAACAGATGCGCCAGCGCCCGCTGGGCATCCCAGGCGGTTATCTGCTCGACAGCGTCGATGATGATCAGACGCGACGTGACAAATCGGTCGTGCAGGCGGTCGATCGTGTTCTGCGAAAGCGCCACGGTCAGTTCGCGGAGCAGCGATCTTCCGTCCCACATGACCGCCGCCGCGGGCCCCCCCTGCTGGGCGGAATGGCTGTGATGCACGAACCATTCCGACAGCAGCCGGGATTTTCCCGATCCCGCCGGTCCTACGATGACCACCGGGGTATAGCCGCCGCATCCTCTCACGCGATCACCACCCATGCCTGCGGCCACGACCGCAAGGGCATGGTGGACGAGTCGATGCGACGCAGTCGGCCGCGACTGTGTCGGGGGCAAAACGGTGGCGGCGACGGAAGACATTGGCAACGCCCCGAGAGGGGAACGCGGCCTCCATGCCGTCAGAACGCAAGACAAAACCAACACGACACGTGAACAACAGCCGGGAGCCGCTATCAGCGGCCCACAAGCGTGCCGTCAGGCTACCGCGGCACCGCCGGCCACAAAAGGGTTCCCCGAAAAATCCGGGCTGCCTGGAGCTCAGACAAGTGCCTGTTGGCAGCGTGTCAGTTCAGGCTCCGGAAATCCTGCGGTAATCAGACGACATTTTGGGACACACGCCAGCCACACACATCTGGCCGCAGACCAGCATCCGCACCACCGTCCGCCGGCAGGAAAAGGACGACAGACGACCTCTGGAAGAACTGTGGCACGACAGGGAACTGACAGGGAACCATCTGGTTTTCCACATCCCATGACTCGTCTGGCCTTCGCCACAATCCGCTATTTCAGTCGGGAAAAAGGCCCTTTAAGTGGCATCTGCGTCCGTTGCAAACGTCTCGACTGTCGGCACGAGGGCGGCCCCCCGTTACTGTTCTTCTCTGCTATTTCCTCCCTTCTGTTTTCTCCAAAGAGAGATGAAAAAGAGGAGGAAGGACCCCCGTGCAGTTGGCGAAAAACTGGCCCCGCAGGGGACTGCCAGCCAGTCCTCCGTCGGGTACACTGACGGTCTTCAAATCCAAGATAAAACGGGCCAGCTGTCCGTGGAAAGGACCGTCGGTTTTCGATGAAAGTGCGTCTCAACCGCGAGCCCCTGCTCGCCGCCCTCCAGAGTGCGTCGGCTGTCGTGCCGGCCCGTTCGCCCAAGCCTGTGCTGTCGAATGTCAAACTCGAAGCGCATGGCACATCGGCCGTGCTGTCGGCCACCGACCTGGAGGTGGGCATTCGTATCGAGCTTGAGTCTGTCGAGTGTGGGGCTGCCGGGGCCGTGCTTCTGCCCAGCGGCCGACTGATGGCGATCGTGCGAGAGAGTCAGCCGGGAACGGTGTTCGACATTCATTCCGATGGGACTGCCGCCATCGTCAAGGCGCCGCGGAGCGAGTTCCGCCTGCCGGCGGAGGATCCGCTGGAATTCCCATCGGTCGCCACCTTCCCGACCGAGCCATGCTTCGAACTCACTCCGCCCTTGGTGCGGGAGTTGGTCAGACGCACGGTCTTTTCCACCGACAACGAATCGAGCCGCTACGCGCTGGGAGGCGTGCTGCTGGAGTTCTCCGCGCAGACTGCGGCAGGCACCGTGATCGCCGTGGGCACCGATGGCCGACGGCTCGCCAAAATGGAGGGGCCTGCCGTCGCCAAGGACGGCCAGCCCGCCGACACGCAGCCGATTGTGCCCGCCCGGGCAATGCAGCTCATCGAGCGATGTCTGGGCGATGCCAGTGTGCCGGTGCACGTGGCGGTGCGGGCCAACGAGATTCTCGTGAAGACGGGTTCGACAACGATTTCGGCGAGGCTGGTCGACGGGCGGTTTCCCCGTTGGCGGGACGTGTTTCCCGATCGGCCGGATGCGGCGAGGGTGAAGATCGTGGCGGGGCCTCTCCTGGCGGCAGTCCGGCAGGCGGCGATCGTGACCAGTGAGCAGTCGAAGGGGGTCGATTTTTCGTTCGAGCCCGGTCAACTCGTGCTTGCGGGCCGGTCGGCGGAGAGCGGGGAAAGCCGGATCGAGCTGCCGATCGAACATGCCGGGACGACGGTGAAAATCAAGCTTGATCCCCGGTTCATGAGCGAATTCCTGAGGGTGCTCGATGGCGCAACGACCGTCACACTGGAACTCACCGATGCCCAGAGTGCCTGCGTCTGCCGCACCGACGATGGCTACGGCTACGTGATCATGCCCCTGGCGGCCGACTAGGCGGCCGACTCGTGATTGATAGTCCCCATCGATAGTTATGAGGGTCCCCATTGACGATGTTGCCAAGCCAGAAACCACCCGCCGCAGCCGGTCCCCGCACGATCGGCAGCGTCATGTCGCGGCTCCTGGCCCGCACGGGCTATGACCGTGAGCACGGCTCCGATGTTCTCACGGCTGCCTGGCAGCAGGCGGCGCCGGCGAGCATGCAGGGCAGTTCCCAGGCGGGGCTCGTGCGACGGGGGGTCCTCGACGTGTTCGTGAGCCACTCGGCGCTCGTCCAGGAGATGGGGTTTCACAAGCGTGAGGTGCTTGCCCGGCTGGGTGAACTGGTTCCCGCCGAGGGCATCACCGACATCCGCTGCCGGGTGATGGTTGATGCCGGCCGGGCCGATGCTGCCCGGTAGCCTTCGTGCGTGGATGAGTGGTGTGCGTGGGTGTCGTTGGTTTTGAGTGTCGTGTTTTTTGTGTTCTGGTTCTTTTTGGGAGACTTTCGCGATGGGCGACGAATCACAGCAGGCCGAGTACACGTCCGCCGACCTGAAACATCTCTCCGACCGGGATCATGTCCGCGAACGCTTCGGCATGTACATCGGCGACAACACCGCCCGCGGTCTGCATCATCTCGTCTACGAGGTGGTCGACAATTCGATCGACGAGTGCATGGCCGGCCATGCCAAGCATGTGAGTGTCACGGTCAATGTCGATGGCAGCGTGACCGTCGAGGATGACGGCCGCGGCATCCCCACCGACCGGCATCCGCAGCTCTCCGAAGAGATGGACCGCGACGTCTCCACGCTCGAAGGCGTGATGACGGTGCTGAAGTTTGGCGGCAAGTTCGAGAAGGGTGCCTACCAGACTTCCGGCGGCCTCCACGGCGTGGGCGTCACCGTGGTCAACTTTCTTTCCGAATGGTGTGAGGTCGAGGTCTCCCGCGAAGGGCATGTCTGGCAGCAGGAATACCAGCGGGGGGAGCCGACGGGCCCTGTGCGGAAGATGGGCACGACCACCCGCACCGGCACGAAGACCACCTTCAAACCCGATCCGCAGATCTTCCCGCAGACCAAGTTTTCCTGGGACGTGCTCGCCCGCCGCCTCCAGGAACTGGCGTTTCTGAACTCGGGGGTGCGGATCAGCTTCACCGACGCGGTCAGCGGCCAGAAGGAAGAGTATTACTACGAGCGAGGCGTGGTCGAATTCATCGAGTGGCTCAACCGCTCAAGTGACGCGATCCACTCCGACGTGATCTCGATCCGGGGCGAGGCCGAGGGTGTGTCGTGGGACATCGCGCTGCAGTACACGACCGAATACACGGAGAACGTCCACAGCTACGTCAACAACATCACGACCACTGAAGGCGGCACGCACGTCTCGGGATTCCGCTCGGCGCTCACCCGCACGCTCAACGCCTATGGCAAGAAGAGCGGCATCTACAAGGATCTCGTGCCCACCGGCGACGACGTCCGCGAGGGGCTCACGACGGTGATCAGCGTGCGGGTGCCTCATCCGCAGTTTGAAGGGCAGACCAAGACGAAACTCGGCAACGGCGAGGTGGAAGGGATCATCAATTCGGCGGTTGGTGACTTCCTCTCCAAGTACCTCGAGGAAAATCCCAAGAGCGCCAAGGCAATTGTCCAGAAGGGCGTGCTCGCGGCCGAGGCCCGGACCGCCGCGCTCAAGGCGAAGGCCCTTCTGCGGGAGCGGAAGGGGGCCCTTTCGGGCGGCGGACTGCCCGGCAAGCTCCGCGACTGCACCAGCCGCGACGTGGCAAAGTGCGAGATCTATCTGGTGGAGGGCGATTCGGCCGGCGGCTCGGCCGAGGGCGGCCGGCGTCGGGAATACCAGGCGATCCTGCCGCTACGCGGCAAGATCATCAACGCCTACAAGAGCCGCGACGACAAGGTGCTCGCCAATGAAGAGGTGCGGAGCGTGATCTCGGCGATCGGCGCCGGCATCGGCGTCGAGGCCGACCTGGGCAAGCGCCGGTATGACAAGGTCGTGATCATGACCGACGCCGACGTCGACGGTTCCCACATCCGCACGTTGCTGCTGACGTTTTTCTATCGCCAGATGTATCAGCTCGTGGCGGCCGGCCATGTCTACGTCGCCCAGCCGCCGCTGTTTCGCGTGCGGACGAAGAAACAGACGTATTACGTGCAGACCGAGGAAGAGATGAAGACGCAACTGCTCGACCAGGGTCTGGGCGAGGGCGTATTCATGCCGGGAGATGGCCGGGAAATCGCCGGGGAGGAGATGCAGAAGCTCTGCCGGACGCTCTCGGGACTCGAGGATGCGCTGGTGGCGCTCGAAAAACGCGGCATCAGCCTGCGGGACCACGTCGCCCGGCGGGATGCGGCCAGCGGCAAGCTGCCGATGTATCACGTCTACTATGGTGTCGAGGAGCACTGGTTCACCAGCCGCGACCAGCTGGAAGCCTTCGTGAAGACGAAGGAGAAGGCGGCGGGTGGCGAACTGGCCGTTGGTCGGCCGGAAGAGGAGCTTACCGACGCCACGCCAGGCACCGCGGCCGACACCGGCGACGACCAGCTTGTGGTGGTCGACCTGCATGAGGTGCGGAGCATCAACGCTGGCCTCAAGGAGCTCGACGCGATGGGCTTTGGCACGGAAACGCTTTTGCCCCAGGACCGCACCGGCTCCGAGGATCCGCGGTACAAGCTCCGTCGCGGTGATAGC
>JBILKZ010000185.1:0-5657 GCA_044376405.1 Pirellulales bacterium | reverse complement strand
GTCTGGAAGCCCTTCGGCAGCTCCACGCGGATCGTCGCCTTGATCGTCCGCGGCCCGGCGAAGCCGATCAGCGCCCGCGGCTCGGCGAAACAGAGGTCGCCGAGCGACGCGAAGCTCGCCGCCACGCCGCCCATCGTCGGATTGGTGAGCACGGAAATGAACAGGCCCCCGGCCTGTGAATGCCGGGCTAGCGCCGCCGACACCTTCGCCATCTGCATCAACGACAAGATTCCCTCGTGCATGCGCGCGCCACCACCAGACGCGCTGATGATGATCAGCGGCAGCTTGCCGGCGGTAGCCCGCTCGACGAGCCGCGTGAGCCGTTCGCCGACCACGCTCCCCATGCTGCCCATGATGAACGAGGAATCGGTCACGCCGCAGGCGACGCGGCGGGCCCGGATCATACCGGTGCCTGTGACGACGGCATCGGGCATGCCCGTGCGTTTCTGCTCGGCCACGATCCGTTCGGCGTAGGCCTTCTTGTCACGGAAGCCGAGGGGGTCGGTCGGCCGCAGGCTCGCATCCCATTCTTCGAAGGTGCCGTCGTCGAGCAGCTGCGCGATCCGCTGTGCTGCCGACACATACCAGTGGAAGCCGCACTGCGGGCAGACGTTCTGCATCTCCTCCGCTTCCTTGCGGTAGATCGTGGCGCCGCAGCCCTCGCACTTCTGCCAGAGGCCCTCGGGCACGCCGCGCTTGGTGCGTTGGGCGGGCGGAGCCTTGGCCTCCGGGGCTGCAACGACACCGGCATCGGCCACGACGGCAGCAGCCTGCGGGCTTGCGGCAGTTTCAGGGCTCGGTCGCGGAGAGCGGCGGCGTTCCATGAGCGGTGTATTCAGAGCGTGTGTCGAGCGAGTGTTTCAACGCGTGACAGAGCACGCTGGTGCGAGATGATGGCGGCGGCCGGTGCCCGCCGCAGGCTGTCATTGTAGCCCGTGGCTCCGCCGCGCGGCTGCGCCGGAATTGGCGGCTGGCGACGCGGAAATCAGCAGGGCTTGGCGGGCATGGAGCCTCACTGGAGTGTCACAGGGGGGCGGGCTGACGACGATCGACGCGTGTCTTGCGGGCCCACTGTGATGCCACCGGAATCTCCACCAGGGGCTCACACTGGGAGTCGCGGGCCCACAGATCGCCCATCGACTCCCCGGCCACGATCCACCGCACGATGCGGTCGAGTGGCCCTGGCACGACGACTGCCACGCATCCGTGCGGGTGCCGCCGGAGGATTTTTTCGAGCGAATCCTCGACGCGTTCGCAGGCCTCTTCGAGGAGTTCTCCATCGGGAGGCGCGATCGCCCACGGGTTGTCCTGCCACTGCCGGTAGAGTCGGGGCTGCTTGCGGCGAATCTCGTCGACGAGCATCCCCTGCCACAGCCCTTGATCGAGATTGTGCAGCTGGGGCACGCCCCGAGGCTTCAGGCCCACGGCTTCGCCGACGATACGGCTCGTCTCCACAGCACAGAGCTCCTCCGACGTGTAGAGCGCGATGGCCTGCGATCTGGCCAGCAGCGTGGCCGCATGCTCCGCCTCGGCAACGCCGGTGGAACAGAGCGGGATGTCGACGGCGCCGCGAATGCGACCCTGGAGTTCGAAGTCGGTCGCACCTGCACGGATCACGATCAAGGAATCGGGCATTGAGTGGGTATTGGCTCCAGGAGGAACAGATTCTCCGCGGCGACGATGCCGCCGGAGAAACAGGATCGCGAGGAGTGCGTCATCATGCGGCACCCCGGGCGATTTGTTCGAGTTGGGCGATCGCCTGGGCGTAGTCCAGCGACCGGATCACGGCGCTGCCCGCCACGATCAATTCCGCACCAGCCGCGGCAACAGGACCGACGGTCTCGGTGGAGATGCCGCCGTCCACGGCCAGCCGGAACGAGCCGCCCCGCTCCGCCCTGAGGGAGGCCAGATGGGAGAGCTTTTCAATCGCCACCGGATCGAACCGCTGGCCACCGAATCCCGGCTCCACGCTCATCACAAGCACGCCATCGCAGGCGTCGAGATAGGGCACCACGCGTTCAACGTGGGTGCCCGGGCTGATTGCCAGATGGGCCCGGGGGCCGAGCGCGGAGATTGTTTCCAGCGTTCGCCGCGGATCGGAGAGGCCTTCCAAGTGAACGGTGAGGATGTCGGCCCCGGCCTTGGCGTAGGCTTCGATAGACAACTCCGGCTGCTCGACCATGAGGTGCACCTCAAGGGGCCCCTTCGCGGCCCGCCGCACGGCCTCGACCACGACCAAGCCATAGGTGAGTTGCGGCACAAATCGGCCGTCCATCACATCGAGGTGAAGGCCTGCGGCACCAGCCGACTCCAGCCGCTCCACTTCGTGGGCGAGATGGCCGAAGTCGCACAAGAGCAGGGCCGGCAGCACCACCGGACCCCGGGTCTCGAGCGTGGCCGACAACTGATCGAAGGCCTGTCCTGCCGGAGGATTCACGTGTGTGCAAAGCAGAAGTTGTTCGCGAGGGCTACCATGCCCACAGCGGAGGGTCGGATTGTAGCACGGCGGGCGGGCTGGAGCCGATTTCGGTACGGTCCTCCAGCGGCGATCCTTTCGCAAACGCTTTGCGTACAAACACTTGGAGAAAGGAGGCCGATCCCGATGGCCAGCACAACAGGAGCCTCGTTCGAGGGGGTGGTCCCGAGCCGGTTGTCGCCGGCCGACAGGGAGCAGATCGAGGGCCGCACGCAGGAGATCGGCCGCAGCCTCCTGGAGCGATCGCTCGCCGCGGAGCCTACGCCAGTGTCGCCGGAGTGGTGGGTGCAGCAGGCGGCGGAGTGGGCCACGCAGGACGACGACCTGAAGGTCCGGCTGTTTCGGCTCGTCGACTGCATGCCGATGCTCGACGACCCGGCCGCGCTCGACCGGCACCTCCGCGAATACGTCGATGACGACGTGATCGAACGACTCCCGCAGTCGCTGCGAATGGCCCTGCGGGCGTCGCGGAGCGGACTGCTCGCGCCGCTGGCCGCCCGGGCCATCCGGGCCGCTGTGCTCGCCCAGGCCCGCCGGTTCATCGCCGGGTCGAATCCCGCCGAGGCGGCGCGGGCGGCACTCGCCCAGCGGCGGCATCACCGCGGCTTCACGCTCGACCTGCTCGGCGAGGCGGTCACGAGCGAATCAGAAGCTGATGCCTACGCGGCTGCCTACTCGCAACTGCTCACCGAACTGCCCCGCCTCGCCGCGGCGTGGCCCGGCGATCCGCTCGTCGACGACGGCCCCAGCGGGCCGATGCCGCGGGTGAACGTGTCGCTGAAACTCTCCGCGCTCGACAGCCAGTTTGACGCCATCGACCAGCTTGGCACCTCGCAGCGCGTGCTCGCGCGGTTGCGACCGCTCTGGCGGCTGGCCCGCGACAACCAGGCGCAGGTCCATATCGACATGGAGAGCCATGCCACGAAGGACCTCACGCTGGCCATCTTCCGGCAGATCGCCATGGAGGAGGAGTTTCGTGACTGGCCGCATTGCGGCGTGGTCGTGCAGTGCTATCTCCGCGAGTCGCTCCGCGACCTCGAGTCGTTGGCCTCGTGGGCCCGCGACCGCGGTGCGCCGGTCTGGATCCGGCTGGTGAAGGGCGCCTACTGGGACTACGAGACCGTGCACGCCGAGGCTGCCGGCTGGCCGGTGCCCGTCTGGCAGCAGAAGTGGAAGACCGACGCCTGCTACGAGGCGGCGACGACGTTTCTGATGGAGCACGCCACGACGCTGCGGCCCGCGCTCGGCAGCCACAACCTGCGGTCGCTCGCGCACGGCATGGCGGTGGCCGAGCATCTCGGCCTCGACCGCCGCGGCGTCGAGATGCAGATGCTCCATGGCATGGGCGATCCGGAGAAGGAAGCGGTGACGGCCGCGGGCTGGCGTCTGCGGATCTACATGCCCTACGGCCAGCTCGTGCCGGGCATGGCCTATCTCGTCAGGCGGCTGCTCGAAAATTCGTCGAACGATTCATTCCTGCGCGCGGGCTTCGTGAAGCACGTGCCGCCCGCCACGCTCCTCGCGCCGCCTGGCCCCAGCGCGGAGGGCGAGGCCGGAGCTGTTGCCGACACTGATGCCGACGACGTGGCTCTGCGCGACACGCCTGCCGCCACGGTCGGTTTTCGCAACGAACCGCTCAGCGATTTTTCCGTGGAGGCCTCGCGTCAGGCGATGCAGGAGGAGGTTGACCGGGCAGCGGCTGCGTTTTCGGAAGGCCCGGCCTCGGTGCCGATCGTGATCGACGGCCGGCGTGCCGACTCAACCGACCGGTTCCTGCGTCACGACCCGTCGGATCACACCCGGCTGATCGCGGAGGTGGCGGCGGCCACGCCCGCAGATGCCGACCGCGCGGTCGCGACGGCCCGGCAGGCGCAGCCCTCGTGGCAGGGCGTCGGCTGGGAGCGGCGGGCCGAGATCCTCTTGCAGGCGGCCGGCATCATGCGACGCCGCCGGTTCGAGCTGGCCGCCATCGAGGTCTTCGAGGTCGGCAAGCCGTGGCGGGAGGCCGATGCCGACGTGGCGGAGGCGATCGACTTCTGTTGCTACTACGCGCATGAGGCACTGCGGCTGGCCAGGCCAGCGAGGGTGGATGTGCCCGGCGAGGAGAATACGACGGCGTGGCTGCCGCGTGGCGTGGCTGTGGTGATCGCGCCGTGGAATTTTCCACTGGCGATTCTCGCCGGCATGACGACGGCTGCGCTCGTGACGGGTAACACGGTGGTGATGAAGCCTGCCGAGCAGTCGTCGTTGATCGCGCTGCGGCTGCACGAGATTCTGATCGAGGCGGGCGTGCCGCCCGCGGCACTGGCTTTTCTCCCGGGCCGTGGCGAGGAGGTGGGTCCGACGCTCGTCTCGCATCCCGACACGGCGCTCGTGGCCTTCACCGGTTCGCGGGCCGTGGGGCTGGCGATCAATGCCCAGGCCGCCGCGGCATCGGCATCGGCAGGCAGCCGGCTTGTGAAGCGCGTGATCGCCGAGATGGGAGGCAAGAACGCGATCATCGTCGATGACGACGCCGATCTCGACGAGGCTGTCGTCGCGGTCGTGCAGAGCGGGTTTGGGTTCCAAGGACAGAAGTGCTCCGCCTGCTCTCGCGTGATCGTGCTCGATCGTGTGCACGATGCCTTCGTCGCGAGGCTCGCGGAGGCGGTGAAGAGCCTGCGGGTAGGACCGGCTGCCGAACCGGGCACGCGGATGGGGCCGCTGGTCGATGCGGAGGCGCGCGACCGCGTGCGGTCATTCATCGCGGAGGGGCGGCGGACGGCCCGTGAGGTGGCAGCAGTCGAGGTCGGTGGCATGGCCGACCGGGGCTGGTTCGTGGGGCCACACGTCTTCGCCGACGTCGATCCCGCAAGCCCGCTCGGGCAAGAGGAGATCTTTGGACCGGTGCTGGCGGTGGTTCGCGCACGCGATTTCGGTCACGCGGTCGAACTCGCCAACGGCACCCCCTACGCGCTCACCGCTGGAGTCTTCTCCCGTAGCCCGGCGCATCTGCACGAGGCGGAGGCGGCCCTGCAGGCCGGCAATGTCTATCTGAATCGGGGCATCACCGGCGCGCTCGTCTGCCGACAGCCATTTGGCGGCTACCGGATGTCGGGCATCGGCAGCAAGACGGGCGGGCCTGACTATCTGCAGCAGTTTCTCGTCCCGCGGACGGTCACGGAAAACACGCTCCGAAGGG
>JBILKZ010000184.1:0-5658 GCA_044376405.1 Pirellulales bacterium | reverse complement strand
CGTCAACGACCAGGTGTGGCCGACGCAGGAGACGGTCACCTACGTCTTCCCCGGCACGGCCTCCACCGTCGGCGACACGCTGAAGGTGACCTGGCTGGACGGCGGCCTCAAGCCGTCGCACAAACTCGCACGCATGCCGGGCGACGTCGATCTGCCTGCCTCGGGAAGCCTGTTCATCGGCGAGAAGGGCTGCATGGTGCTGCCACACGTCGGCATGCCGAGGCTCTATCCGGCGGAGCAATACGCCGGCTTCGCCATGCCGCAGGTGGAAGCTCGCAATCATTGGCACGACTGGGTCGATGCCTGCCTATCGGGCGGGAAGACCACTGCCGGCTTCCATTACTCGGGGCCGCTCACCGAGGCGGTTCACCTCGGCAATATCGCCACCCGGCTCTGGCGGCCGGGGATCGACCCTGTCACGGGGCGGCTCGACGACAAGGCCCGCGTGCTCGAGTGGGATGCGTCTGCCCTCCGGTTTCGGAACGCGCCGGAGGCCGATCGGCTAATCACGAAGGCGTATCGTGCGGGGTTCGACGTTCCTGCCGCACCGGTGGGGTGACAGGGCCGAACGCATTGTGCCGGCGTCTTGGCCGTGGAGGGCCCGGAGACTGGGCTTGAGGCTCGCGGAGGGCGTTGGCTACAGTCCTCCGCCCCGGCATGGGTTTCATGCGTTCACGACTGCACGAGACTACGCACATGACCTCTTTTCGGATGGAAACGTCCGCTTTCGTAGCGATCCTGTTCCTGCTCGCGGGGCTCTCCGCCGCGTGCGCGGAGCCACCAGCGCAGCCGCCTGCCGAAAGAATCGACGGGCATCCGGCCCTTGCCGGATCGCCGAGGCACACGACGACGGCGCAGGGCCGCCAGGGCGACGCCGTCAACGTGGCTTTCATCGGCACGGAAGAGGAATTGCATCGGATGTTTGCCGCCGCCGGTTGGTATGCGGCCGATCCGATCACGTTGAAGACCTCGGTTCGCATCGCGGCCGACGTTGTGTTGCGCAAGCCATACGATCATGCTCCGGTGAGCGATCTGTATGTCTGGGGACGCAAGCAGGATGCCGCTTTCGAACAGCCCGTGGGCGAAAGCCCGAAACAGCGGCATCATGTCCGGTTCTGGTGTTCCCGCGAAGTGGACCAGAACGGCGAGCCGCTCTGGCTTGGTGCGGCAACGTATGACGAGCGGGTCGAGCTGAGCCGCACCACGGGCGGCATCACCCACAGGATCAGCCCCGAGATTGATAACGAGCGGAACAAGCTCGTGACCGACGCAGCCCGCGCGGGAATGCTCGACGGGTACTACTGGGTGAACGCGTTTCACAGAGACCCGCAGGGACGCAATGGCGGCGGTGATCCCTACTTCACGGATCGGCGACTCGCCGTCGGCGTGATCGACGTCCGGCGGTAGTGCCCCCTGCTCGAGACCGCAGACAACGACGCGGAATCGCGCGGCGACAGCACGGCTAAGGTCAGGGATTTGGCGGGCTGACGTCCCTGAGTCCTTGTGCCCGGGTGCGGACGCGAGCCGCATCTTCAGGACGATCCAGAGCCGCGTATTCCGTGGCGAGCATGAGAAGGGGGACGTAAAGTCTACCTGAATCGGTGCCAAAGAGGTTTTCTCGCACAGCCACGACCCGCTCGAATGCCTGGCTGGCTTCCTCGTGCCGTCCTTCGCTGGCATTCGTCATGCCCAGATGCATGAGCACCTCGCCGGTGACATTGTGCTCCCTGCCGAGCGTCTGCTCACACACGTCGAGGGCACGCTCTAGGTGTGGGCGTGCCTCGTCCCAGCGACCCTGCAGCCGAAGTGCCGCGCCTAGATGCATCGAGATCTCGGCGATCCGAGGATGTACGCCCTTGAAAAGAGACTCGTAGACCTTCAGCACACGTCGAAAAACGCCCTCCGCCTCGCTGAATCGGCCCTGCGACGCGAGGGTGCAGCCGACGGCTGCGAGGGCGCCTGCCGGGAGCTCGTGGTTCTCCCCGTACGTGTCGAGATAGATGGCGAGTTGTCTCCTGTGGAGGGGCTCCGCCGTCTTCGCATCACCCCGTTCATGGTGCAAAGCAGCCACGTCTCCGAGGATTCCCGCTGTGCGGACGTCTTCCTCACCGTAGATATCTTCTGCTATCCCGAGCGATTGCTCCAGGAGCGGTGCCGCGAGGTCATGTTCGCGCAGTCCGCGGTAGAGTGACCCCAAAGCCTGCAGTGCCCCCGCAAGGCGATCCCGATCCTCGACCCGGCCCGCAGCGATCTCTTTCCGCCAAAGAGAGACAGCCTCCTCGAGGATCGGCCGCGCCGCCGCATAGTCGCCACTGAAGTGCAGCACCTGGCCGGCGGTCTGGAGCATGTCGCCCTGCAGGTGCGGGTCGTCGCGGAAGTGTTCCGGCGTTCGCTTGCCCGCAGCGCTCAGCATCTCGATGAACGTCATGTCGCGTTTTCCGGAATAGGGGTTCGCGCTTCGCATGGATTCCATGAGGAAGTCGAAGAGCCGCTGGGTACGGTTTTTTTCCTTTGTGGCGAGTGCCTCCTGCTCGCTGGCACGGTCGCGCTCGGTAATTGCCAGTTGCTCGTTGCTCCGGGCCTCGGCCGCGCTCAGCATGGCCTCGCGGCGACTGGCTACTGCGAGCGTTTTTTCACGCTCGGCGCGAATCGCAAAGGTCGTGACCGCCAGCGTCGCTCCGACGAGGGCAAGGAATACCGTGGCTGCAGCAGCCGTGGCGATCCGGTGTCGACGCGCCAGTCGGGCCACGCCGTCGATGAGGCCCATGGGTGCGGCGGTGATGGGATCACCGACGAGATATCGGCCAAGATCGGCCGCGAGCTCGGCGGCGCTCGAGTAACGACGCGTCCGATCCTTTTCCAGGCACTTGTGCACGATCGTCGCAAGATCACGGCGGAGGCTCTTGTTGACGGATGACAGCGGAGCGGGATCGACATCACGCACGACGTGAGCTACCTCGTACACTCCCTTGCGGGCCAAGTCATACGGCGGTCTTCCCGCGAGAAGTTCATAGAGAACGACGCCCATGGCATAGACATCCGCCCGAACATCGAGTTCATCGGGTTCGGCGGCGAACTGCTCGGGGCTCATGTATTGCAGCGTGCCCACAAGCTGCCCTACGTGGGTGTGCATGGTGGTCAGTGCTCGATCCGCGTCCGTGCTGCGAGCGACGCCGAAGTCGATGACCTTCGGCGTTCCGTCGCCGCCGACGAGAATGTTGCCCGGTTTCAGGTCGCGGTGGATGATCCCCTTCTGATGCCCGTATGCGACCGCTTCACTGACCTTGCGGAACAGTGCGACGCGTGCATGCGTCGGCAGGGAGTGGTCGCTCGCGAAGTCGAGCAGGGATTTGGCATGGGGGATCATTTCCATCACGAAGTACGGCACCACGGCGCCCGCCACGTTCTGGAGACCAACCGAGTGAATCTGGGCTATGCCGGGGTGCGTCAGGCTGGCGAGCACCTGAGACTCGTACTCGAACCGTTTCATGAGGGCTGGCGTGATGATGCCCGGGCGGATCACCTTGACGGCGACCGTGCGACGGGGCTTATGCTGCAGGCCTTCGTAGACTCGTCCCATACCGCCGTCGGCGATGATCCGCAGGATCGTGACGTCCCCCAACTCTTCGCCGAGCAGGCGGTCCTCCGACGGTGGTGCGGGTGGCATTCCAAAGTCGTCGGACACATCGCTCAGCGCGGAGTCGATGGCGCGGGTGACGTCTGGAACCGTGTCTTCAGGGGTCGGTGTGTCAGATGTCACGGGAGCCGCCCGCTGGGTTTTCAGAGCGTGCGATGTGTGTTGGACCTGTGGCAAGAATCTTGCATGACGCATCTACCGTCGTCAACGATGCCGCACCCGATCGATAGGGAGAGGCGGAAATGAATCAGGCGATGAGTTTCCTCATGACGTTGCCGTGCACGTCGGTCAGCCGCATGTCGCGGCCACCGTGGCGGAACGTGAGGTCCTCGTGGTCGATGCCGAGTTGGTGGAGCACGGTGGCCCAGAGGTCGTAGACGGTCGTGACGTCCTCGACGGCGCGGTAGCCGAATTCGTCGGTGCTCCCGAGCACGGTGCCGCCCTTCATGCCGCCGCCGGCCATCCAGATGGAAAATCCCATCGGGTTGTGGTCGCGGCCGTTGCTCCCCTGGGAGAATGGCGTGCGGCCAAACTCGCCGGCCCAGACCACGAGCGTGTCGTCGAGCAGGCCGCGCTGGTCCAAGTCGGCGAGCAGCGCCGCGATCGGCTGGTCGACCTGCCGGGCCATCGCCTCGTGCCCCTTCTTCACTTCACCGTGCTGGTCCCAGGGATTGGCGCCGTTGCCACCGCCAATGTTGTAGGCCAGGCAGGAAAGCTCTACGAACCGAACTCCGCGTTCCACGAGCCGACGGGCGAGCAGGCACTGCCGGGCGTAGGCCGCCTGCTTCGGGTCCTTCGCGTCGAGGCCGTAGAGCCGTTTCGTGGCCTCGGTTTCACCCGACAGGTCGGTGAGTGCAGGCACGGCGGCCTGCATGTGGAAGGCGGTTTCGTGGTTGCGTATCGACGCCTCGATCGCGTCGGCCGCGGCAGCCTGGTCACCAAAGCCGCGGTTGAGCGTTGCCAGGTAGTCGAGCCTCCGCCGCTGGCGGTCGGCCGGCTCCCATGGACGGATATTGCGAAGGGCTGGGTCGGCATCGCAGGCGAGCATCGATCCTTGAGTGTCGCTCGGCAGAAAGCCATTGCCGAAGCAGGCGACGCCTCCGTGGGGCACGCCCGCGTCGCCGCTTTTGAGGACGACGTATCCCGGCAGTTCGTCGCACTCACGACCCAGTCCGTAGACGGCCCAGGCACCGGCGCTCGGGAACCCGAGGAACGGAAAGCCTGTGTGCATGAACAGGTTGCCCTGGGCATGCTCGCTGAACTTCGCCGTCATCGACCGCACCACGGCGAGCTTGTCGGCATGCTTCGCCATCTCGGGAAACAGTTCACTGATTTCGGTGCCGCACTCGCCACGCGGGCGAAACTCCCATTGGGCCGGCATGATCAGGCCGTTTTGGTTGAACTGCGTCCGCTCGATCGGTCCGGGAAGCGGCTTTCCGGCGTGTGTCACGAGCGCTGGTTTTGGGTCGAACGAGTCGACGTGCGAAACGCCGCCGCTCATGAACAGGAAGATCACCCGCTTCGCTCGCGGCTGTGTCGCCCGGGCCACGCCCGCGGTGGCTGTCTGCTGTCCGAGGATGCCCGCCAGGGCTGCCAGGCCGAAGCCGGCCGACGATCGGGTGAGAAACTGACGCCTCGAGGCGAGTTGCGGCAGAAGGCCGAGCTCGCGGACAGAAAGATCAGTCGACATGGATGAACTCCTCGGTGTTGACGAGGGCATGCACGACGTCGGCCCAGAGCGGGGCGTGTGCTGCAACTTTCTCTGCGCCGATGCCATGCTGCGTGGTGAGTTCGTCGATCCACGCGTGCGACGCCGTTCGCTCGGCAGTGGTCGGCTCGCGGCCCAGCATCTCGATGAAGAGTCGTTTGACCCGCTGGTCGGTGGGTAGGTCGCGGCACTCCGCCACGAGCCGCTCGGCTCGCTTTGTGGCAAGGTCCCTCACAAATGGGCTGTTCATGAGCACGAGCGCCTGTGCGGGCACGTGCGATTCATCGCGGCGGCCCTGCGTCGACTGCGTGCT